>NZ_RSAJ01000009.1 GCF_003933965.1 Streptomyces sp. RP5T | reverse complement strand
CCACCCAGCTCCCCGGCGGCACCGCAACGCGTCTCCGTGCCGTCGGCGGCGGGTGTGGTCCCGGGCGGTGTAGTCGCTACGGAGCCGTGAGTTCCGTAGGGCCGTACAGCGCGGCGGGCGCGTCCGTGTGGAGTGCCCAGTAGCGGTCGCCGTAGGACCAGTGCCACCACTCGGTCGGGTAGTTGACCAGGCCCGCGGCGGTCAGGGCCTCGCCCAGCAGGGCGCGGTTGGCCCTGGCCCGGTCCGTGATGTTGGCGGCGCCCGTGTAGCAGGCGCCCTCGCTCTCCTCCGGGTTGGCGTTCATCGCGGTGCCCAGATCGAGTTCGCGGCCGTCGGCGTCCGCGAGGGTGAGGTCGACGGCCGCGCCGGCGCTGTGCGGGGCTATCGCGGGCGGTGAGACATAGCGGCTGGCCGCGGTGTGCACGCGGTCCGCGGACCAGTCGGGGTGGGCGGCGCCCAGCTCGCCGGCGTACTGCTCGAAGTACTGCCGCTGGAGCGCGGGCGGCCGGTATCCCTCCACGAAGAGCAGACGCAGTCCGTCGGGCAGCAGGGCCTGCGCCCGGATGAGCCGGTCCAGGACACCCCGGCGCAGATGGACCTCGGCGCCCAGGGAGTCCGCGTGCTTGCGGTCGTCGACGAGGAGGTGCCCGCGGACGTCCACGAGCGGTTCCCCGTTCTCCCGGACGGGAACGGCGGCGACACGGACGTCGGACATCAGGATGATCTCACTCATGGGGTGATCATCCCGTGGCCGCGGACCGGCCCGTGCACCGGACCGCACACCGGACGGCGCACCGCGTGCATCCCCGCCGGCCGGGTACTCGGGCGCTCCCCGCCCCAGAGGCCCGAAGGAGCCGAAGGTGAGCACTTCAACCGGCAGCAGGATCGTGGTCACGGGCGCCACCGGCAACGTGGGAACCAGCGTGGTGCGCCTTCTCTCGGAGGATCCGGAGGTCGGCTCCGTACGGGGCCTGGCCCGGCGGATCCCGGACTGGCAGCCCGCCGGGACGGAGTGGTCCGCGGTCGACCTGTCGTCGCAGCGGACCGACCTCACCGAGGAGTTCGCGGGCGCCGACGCGGTCATCCATCTCGCGTGGGCGTTCCAGCCGACGCACGACCCGGCGGTGACCTGGCGCACCAACGTCCTCGGCTCGATCCGGGTGTTCGAGGCGGTGGCGGCGGCCAAGGTGCCGACGCTGGTCCACGCCTCGTCCGTGGGCGCCTACTCCCCCGGCCCCAAGGAACAGGCGGTCGACGAGTCCTGGCCGACCCACGGCTGGCCGGACGCCGCGTACTGCCGGGAGAAGGCGTATCTGGAGCGCGCCCTGGACACCTTCGAGCGCGACCACCCCGGCGTCCGGGTCGTACGGATGCGCCCGGCGTTCCTGTTCAAGCGGGAGTCGGCGAGCGAGCAGCGCCGTATCTTCGGCGGCCGGTTCCTGCCGGGCCAGCTCGCCCGCCCCGACCTGCTGCCCTTCCTGCCCGACATTCCCGGCCTGCGTGTCCAGGCCCTGCACACCGACGACGCCGCCAGGGCGTACGCGCTGGCGGTGCGCTCCGAGGTACGGGGTGCGTTCAATCTGGCGGCCGAGCCGCCGGTCGACGCCGAGCTGCTGGGTGAGCTGCTCGGCGCCCGTCCCGTACGGCTGCCGCGGCCCGCGGCCCGTTCGGCGATCGCGGCCGCGTGGGGCCTGCATCTGCTGCCCGCGTCCCCGCATCTGTTCGACGCGGTGCTGCGGCTGCCCCTGATGGACTGCACGCGCGCGCGTACGGAACTCGGCTGGCGCCCGGAGCGCACGGCGACCGAGGTCCTGGAGGAGTTCCTGCGGGGGATGCAGCAGGGCGCCGGGGCGCGGACGGAGCCGATGCGGGGCCGCAAGGTGGGCTGACCCGGGCTGACCCGGCGGGCCCGCGGGTCAGCCGGAGGACTCCTCTGCGCCGGGGTGCTCGGGGTGCACGGTGTCCGACCGCGGCGCCCCCTGCCGCCCGGTGCCCGCCTCGTCGGTGTCGGGGACGTCCTCCGACTCCTCGGCGCCGGACTCCCCGTCCGGGACGGTGGCGACCTCCCAGGGGTCCTCGCCCTCGCCCGCCTGCTGGTCCGGCAGATCCCGCGGGACGGGGTCACCGTTCTCGCCGGGGCCTTCGTTGCGGTGGTCCACGACGTCCTCCTTCCGTGTTGACGGCGGGAGCGCGAGTACCTCCGCGCAGGTCGGCGAAACGTCAGCGCGGGGCGCGCTCCTCCAGAGCGGTCCGCCAGGCCGGTGCCGGCCCCTCCGGCGCGGGTTCGGGGCGCCGCCCGCCGCGGGCGAAGAAGTCGGCGAGCGGGAGGATGGCCGCGCCGACGGTGACCGCGTCGGGCCCGAGACGGCCGAGGTCGATGGTGACCTTCTCGGCCGGGTACCGCAGCGCGTACGCCGTCGCGTGGCGGCGTACGGCGGGCAGGAACCGCGCGCCGAGCTGGAGCCCGGCCCAGCCGCCGACGATGATCCGCTCGAGCTGGAAGAGGTTGATCAGGTCGGACAGTCCGGCACCGAGGTAC
Organism: Streptomyces sp. RP5T; assembly: GCF_003933965.1. Lineage (GTDB taxonomy): Bacteria > Actinomycetota > Actinomycetes > Streptomycetales > Streptomycetaceae > Streptomyces. The sequence continues at coordinate 42,440 of NZ_RSAJ01000009.1, read as the reverse complement.
TCGGCGGTCTCCTCCAGGACAGCGACGGCGACCGGGTCGGCCGGGGTGTCGTCGGCCGGGTACGCGGCGGCGAGCATGGCGGCCAGCGCGCTCTCCTCGTCGACGCCCTCGGGCGGCCGGCCGCCCGCCTCCCGCCAGCGCTCCAGCAGCGACTCGGCGCCCGCGTAGGCCTCCAGGCAGCCGAGGGCACCGCAGCGGCAGCGGCGCCCCCTGACCCGTACCGTCAGATGCCCCCATTCGACCGCCCGGCCGTGCTCCACCTCGGGCGTCACCAGGCAGGCGCCGACACCGGAGCCGAACAGGACGACGACGGCGCTGCGGGCACCGCGGCCGCCGCCGAACCACATCTCGGCCTGGCCGAGGGTCTTGGCGCCGTTGTCGATGAAGTACCGGACGCCGGCGGGCAGCGGGGAACCGTCGCGCAGCAGGGCCTCCAGCGGGACGCCGTCCCAGCCGATGGTCTGCCCGTGCACGACGGCCCCGCTCCCGGGGGTGTGCGCCACGATGCCGGGGACGCCGATACCGACGCCGAGCAGAGCCCCGGGCTCGATCGCGGCACCGGCGAGCACTTCGGCGATGCCGTCGCGGATGTGCCCGACGACGGCCTCCACGTCGTAGCTGCGCTGGGTCAACGGCCTTTCGGCGCGGGCGAGTTCGGTGAGGGTGAGGTCGAACAGCTCGACGCGCACCCGGGTCTCGCCGACGTCGACGCCGATCATGTGGCCGCTGCCGGGCGCCACCCGCAGCAGGGTGCGGGGGCGTCCGCCGTCGGAGTCGACGCTGCCCGCCTCCTCCAGCAGGCCGTCGGCCACCAGGTCGGCGACGACGTTGCTGACCGAGCCGGAGCTGAGCCCGGTGACGGGGCCGAGTTCGAAGCGGCTGAGGGGTCCGTCGAAGTAGAGGCGCTGCAGCACGGCCGTGCGGTTGGCGCGTCTGAGGTCGCGTACGGTGCGCTTGTTCAAGGGTGTTCAGGCTCCCGTGACCCTGGCGAGGGCCTCGATCTCGTCCAGGGCGGCGACGAGTTGCGGGGCCACCGCCGACTGGACCCAGCGTTCCTTCTCGTCGGAGACCGCCCGGGGGACGGTCTCCGTGAGCATGATCAGGTAGAGGTAGGCACGGTACAGGGCCAGGCGCACCCGGGCCGGGACGTCGAACGCGGCCCGGCCGCCCGCCTCCCGGTAGCCCGCGAGGAACGCCTCGTCCTCCTTGATGTCGCCGAGCAGGGCCAGGGAGACGAAGTCGGCGAGAGGGTCGCCCCAGAACATCCGCTCCCCGTCGATGAGCCCGCCGATCCGTGGCTCCCCGTCGGCCGGGCGGTGCAGCAGGATGTTCCCGTCCCACAGGTCGAAGTGGACCAGTGCGGGTACCGTGACCTCGTCGAGCGCGGGGAAGCCGGCCCCGAGCGTGTCCGCCACCTGCTCGACGGAGCGGGGCAGCCGTGCCCCGTAGTCCCGGGCGTCGTCCAGGACGGCCCCGGTCATGGTGGTGAACGCGGTACGCCAGTCGGGGGCGAGCGGCCCGAGCGCGCCGGAGGGATAGCCGAAGCCCGGCCCGGTCACCGTGTGCAGCCGGGCCACCTGCCGGCCCAGCTCCCTGCGCAGCGGGAGCCGCTCGGCGTCGGTGACGGACCCGTCCCAGGGCTCTCCGGGACAGGCCGTCATCAGCAGGTGCGGTACGGCGGTTCGGGCGCCGACGGCCACCACGTGCGGTGCCGCGACCTCGGCCACGGCGGCCGCCCGGTAGAACTCCGCCTCGGAGACGAGCAGTTCACGCTCGTGGCGCAGGCCGGGCACGGTAGACGCGGGCGGGACCTTGAGGACGTACCGGGTGCCGTCGGTGAGCTGGAGCTCCTCGACGGTGTTGTACGTGCCGCCGGGCAGGGGCCGTACGCGGGCGAGCCGGCCGGGGTCGAGACCCGCGCCCTCCAGCACCTGCCGTGCCCACTCCCAGGAGTCCACCGGCGTTCCGCCCCTTCCGTCACCCCGCGGCGTACACGTCCTCGGTGTAGCGCCCGTCCCGCACCAGCTCGTCGAGCCACCGCTCGGCGGCCGTCTCGTCGGCGTCGGGCGTGTGTTCCCTGAACAGGGTACGGAACGCGTCCCGCACGCCGGGTGCCATTCGTGATCCGTCTCCGCACACGTACACCCGGCCGCCGGCCCGGAGCAGTTCCCAGACCTCGTCGGACTCGGCGGCGATGCCCGAAGTAGCAGAGCGCGGGCGGGAGTTCCTCGCCCCGGCCCAGCGCGGCCACCCGGTCGGCGACCGCCCCGCGGAAGGGCGCGAGGCCGGTGCCCGCCGAGATCATGACGACCGGGCGGGAGTGGTCGACGTGGAAGGCGTCGCGGCAGGGCTGAATCCGGGCCGGCACGGTGTCGCCGGGCAGGACGTCGGCGAGGTGGCCGGCCCCGGTTCCGCGGTGGGTGCCGTTCGCCGAGCGGGCGGGGGCTTCCAACAGGGAGACGATGGACTCGGCGAAGGAGGCTCCCTCGCTGCTGGTGATGCTGCGGGTCGGGGGCGAGCGGGAGCACTCCCCCACGGCCCGGGCCGCGCGGGAGACGGGGCTGACGACGGACGGCGTCACCTGTCACCTGCGGCGGCTGTCGGCGCGGTGGGGCGCGGGCGACCGTACGGAACTGGTCGCGCGGGCCTACGCGCTCGGGGTGCTGACCACCGGCGTCCGGCCCCCGGCCGTCCCACCCGGGCAGGTGGTGCCGTCCGGCGCGCCGAAGCGGGCCAGGGTGTGCCAGACCATCTTCAGGTGCTGGAGCTCGTGGCGTCCCGTCCGGGCGGCGTCGCCGATGACGCGCGGGTCGACCAGTCCGTCCTCGGCGATGCTCGCGCCCAGGTCGGCGTACTCCTGCCCGCGGTAGTGGGCGTGGCGGTGCAGGTCGGTGACGGTGATCCGGTGTCCCGGGTGCCACGCGACGGGGACGGGCAGCCGGTGTGCCGCCGCCTCGACGGGGGTGCCGCGGTAACTCGCGTCCAGAACGAGGGCCTCCACGTCACGGGTCAGGTCGACGCCGCCGTGCACCTGGGCCTCGATGTAGTCGTCGAGGGCGTCCCGCTCGTCCGCCTCCGCGAGGGCGATCAGGGACATGCCGGCGGCGACCCCGAAATGGACCGGCTCGGCGGCACTGTCGGGGTAGCAGAAGGTGGCACGGGCGAGCGTTTCGCCGGTCAGCCGCAGGTACGAGGAGCCGAACCTCGGGGCGGCGCCGCCCACTTGACGGCGGAAGTTCAGCGCGCCGTACACGGGCCGCTCGTGCGCGTCGGCGTCGTCGTAGGCGCCGCCGAAGATGCGGCTCTCCCAGCGCCACCGGTCGCCGCCGGGGTGGGCCGTCAGCCCGCCGTTGCTGGTCCCGGTGACGAACTGCGAGTGGTAGGCGCCGTCCTCGGCCAGTGCTTCGAGGAGGGGCAGGCCGCGGGCGAGGCGGTCCGGGTGGAAGTTCAGCGTGATGCGCACGTCCGGGGCGACGGCGGGCCCCGCGGACACGGCCGCCACATGGTCGAGCGCCGCCCGCGCCCGCGCCGACACGACTGGACTCACCGGCGTCCCCTCCCTCGCGACTCACCGGATGATCACCCATCCAGGCGGGTGCCCGCACCTGATTTGGGCCCACCGCGCACCGGCCGCACCCGCCGACGACGGTGTGAAGCACCCGCGCCTCCCGGGAATCGTCCGAGGTGGCGCCGGGTGTCCGCTGTCACTGCCGGAGGTCCTTGCCGTGGCCGGGCCGCGCCCCACAATGGGGGGCACGCCTGGCGGAGCTTCACATTCCGCAAGGAGTGCGCCGATCGCTGTCGTGGAAGGGGAACACACTGAGGATGCGAGACGTACGTGAGTGGCCGGCGTTCCTGGTGCGGGCCGTGCAGGGGCGCCGGGACCCCGTGGTCGTGCAGACGCTGCGGTCGGCGGCCGCGGCGACGATCGCGTACGTCATCGCGCTGCGGCTCAGCCCCGAGGCCGCCCCGCTCACCGCGCCCCTGACCGCGCTGCTCGTCGTCCAGGTCACCCTCTACTCCACGCTCACCACCGGTGTGCGCCGGGTCAACTCGGTGGTCACCGGTGTCCTGGTCGCCATCGCCTTCAGTCTGCTGGTGGGTCTGACCTGGTGGAGTCTCGGCCTGCTGATCGTGGCGTCCCTGGTGGTGGGACGGCTGGTGCGGGTCGAGGAGTTCGTGCCCGAGGTGGCGATCAGCGCGATGCTGGTGCTCGGGGTGACGACGGTCGGGGACACCGCCTGGGCACGCGTGGTCGAGACGCTGATCGGCGCGGTCGTCGGCCTCGCCTGCAATCTGCTGCTCGCTCCCCCGGTGTGGGTGGACGAGGCGGGCGAGTCGATCGAGGGGCTGGCCCGCAGGCTGCGCAGGCTCATGCTGCGGATGGGTGAGGAGGCCGCCGGCCGTACGCCGGTGGAGCTGGCGACGGCCCGGTTGTACGAGGCCCGCGAACTGGACCACGACATCGTCGAGGTGGACGCGGCCCTGCGGCAGGCCGAGGACAGCCTGAAGCTGAACCCCAGGGTGAAGGAGGGCCTGCTGCACCGGGTGGTGCTGCGCACCGGTCTGGACACGCTGGAGATCTGCACGGTCGTGCTGCGGGTCCTCGCGCGCACCCTCACCGACCTCGCGAAGGAACGCGACCCTCTCGCCGACGATCCGTACTCGATCGAGGAGGACCAGGACCAGGCCCCGGAGCCGCTGTTCGATCCCGAGACCGGCCGGACCGTGGAGCAGTTGCTGTCCGAGATCGGCGACGCCGTGGTCAGTTTCGCGGTGCTGGTCACCACCCACGTCAGTGTGAGCGCCGAGTCCGCGGAGGGCCGGCTCACCGCCGAGCTGCGGCAGGCCTCGGCGACCCGGGACAAGCTGGCCCAGCTGCTGCTGGAGGAGATCCAGCGCGACACCCGCCACTGGCAGCTGCACGGCGCCGTCCTCACCGAGGTCAACCGCATCCTCGACGAGCTGGACACCGAGCACCGCTCGCGCCGGCTGCTGGAGGAGCTGGACCGTGCCTCGCGCGAGCAGCGCGAGCGGATGCCGCACCTGACCCGGCTGCAGGAACGCTGGCGCCGGAACCGTCCGGCACTCTCCCGTCGTTCCAGGTGACACAGACACACCGGACAGGCCACGAGCGGGACACGTACAAGGGGGCGGACCGATGACCGACACGAGCGTGCGGATCGACGGGAACACACTGCGGCTGCCGGGCGGTGCGGCGGTGCGGTTCGTCCGCACCCTGCGGCTGCCCGAGACGGGTACGCATCCGCTGCCGCCGGGGCTCGGCGAGTTCCCGGTCCGCCGCGTCTCGGACTACCCGGACACCGTGCCGGAGCAGTGGCGGGCCCGCGGCGGGGTGATGCTGCCGGTGTATCTGCGGGAGGCGATGTGGCTGAGCTTCGGGGGCACCGTCGAGCCGGTGGCCCTCCAGGTCGGGGTGGGCAAGGTGTGCGCGGTCTCCGGGAAACCCTGGAGCGACCGGCTCGCCCGTGACCCGCAGAACTACGTGGTCCTGCCCCGCCAGCCGTGGCTGGACGGCATCAACTCCGGCAAGGGCACGGTCCGCCAGTTCGTCGCGGTGCCGCTCGGGCTGGGCGCGACCGTCGAGGGGCAGGTCACGGGCGAGGAGGTCTGGGGCGGCGTACAGCTCCAGGCCTTCCCGCTGGTCGCGGAGCGGCTGGCCGAGTGGCGGGAGGCGCAGCGGCGACTGGGCTCGGTGAGCAGGCCCGCCATGGCCTACGGCGCGGCCGCGCCGATGGCGATGGCCGCGCCGGCCGCGCCGGCGGGGGCGCCGCCCCGCAGCGCACCGGCGATGGGGCTGGGCGTCGGCGGTTCCATGCGTCAGGAGGTCTACCGGGACGAGCGGCCGCTGTCCGACTGGGCCGACGCGCCCGGCGGGCGGGTCTTCGTGCACCTGGTGACACCGCCCGAGTGGCGCCGCATCACCGGCGAGGCTCCCCCGCCGTCGCCCGTGGACCGCGCGGCCTACACCAGGGCCGGGCTGCCGTGGTTCGACTACTACGACCAGGACGCCGAGGACCTCGCCCCCGCGGATCCGCTGGAGGGCGTGAAGCCGGTGGGCGACTGGCTCGGGGACGATCACGAGCCCTGGCAGCAGCCCGCGCCCGGCCAGGTCGCGCCGCTGGGGGACGCGCCGGGCAAGCCGGTCGAGGACGGTGACTGGTAGCCGGCGGCGACGGCTCGGGTTGCACCGGCCGGGGGATCCGGGTGAAGGTGGCTGTCCAGGTCCCAGACGATCGATCACCCGGGGTGCGCAGGGATGAGCAGTGCGAGCGGCGGCTGGAGCAGGCGCCGGTTCGTCGGCGTCCTCGCGGGAGCGGGCACGGGGCTCGTCGGCTGCTCGACCTCGTCCGGACCGTCCTCGACGGCGTCCGGATCCGCGTCGGCGCCCGCGGAGACTCCCGGCTCCCCCGGGGCCGCCTCACCGGACCCGGGGCGCGCATCGTCCGCACCGGCTCCGAAGGGGCCCCGCCCCCTGTATCTCGGCACCTACACCTCCGCCGAGGGCGGCGGCACCGGTATCGGCGTCGCCGCCTACGACGCGGCCGACGGCCGGATCACCGGCACCGGCACGATCACCGGCGTCACCAACCCGTCGTACCTCGCGGCGCATCCCGACGGCCGCACGCTGTACGCGGTCGCCGAGCAGGACGCCGGGGCGGTGACCGCCGTACGCCTGTCCGACCGCAAGGTCCTGGGGAGCCGGAGCACCGGCGGGGCGGGGCCCTGTCATCTGTCGGTGCACCCGGGCGGGCGCTGGCTGCTCAGTGCCAACTACGGCTCGGGGAGTGTGGCCGTGCACCCGATCGACTCCTCGGGAGCGCTCGGCGCGCTCAGGGACTCGGTCACGCACTCCGGTCCGGCGCCGGGACCGGGCCAGGACGGCCCGCACGCCCACCAGTTCATGACCAGTCCGGACGGCGGCCATGTGCTCGCCGTCGACCTGGGCACGGACACCGTCTACAGCTACCGCCTGAACGAACGCACCGGCGCCCTCACCGAGGTGGCGCGGGCACAGACCCGGCCGGGTGCCGGGCCGCGCCACCTCACCTTCCATCCCGGGGGCCGGTACGCCTATCTGGCCAACGAGAGCGACAACACGGTGGCGGTCTGCGCCTACGACCGCGCGAGCGGCCGCCTGTCCGTCGGGAGACCGCAGTCCACGGGGACGGGTTCGGGCACGAACTACCCGGCGCAGTTCCTGGTCACCGCGAACGGCGCGTACGCCTATCTCGCCAACCGGGGTCACAACAGCCTCACCCGGTACGCGGTGGAGGCGGGCGGAGCGCGGCTGCGGCTGCTCGACACCGTGCCGGTGGACGGCGACTTCCCGCGGCAGATCGCCTTCTCCCCCGACGGGAGGCTGCTCTTCGCGGCGAATCAGCGCTCCGGCACCGTCAGCGTGTTCCACGTGGACGTCGGCAGCGGTGAACTGCGTCGCGCGGGCAGGCCGTTCGCCTCACCCGTCGCCGTCTGCGCGCTGCCGCTGTAGGGCGCGCGGGCAGGACGCGGCGCTCGCCTGGGTCAGCAGCACGTGCATGCGCTCCGTCAGCCGCGCCACGTCGTCGGCGGGCGCGTGGAAGGGCAGGCGTACGTCGCCGTGGGCGCGGGCGCGCTCGATACGCAGGGTCAGTCCGTGCCGGTCCACGGCGAGGGGCTGGACGCGGACCGCGCCGTGCAGGCTGTCGGGTTCGACGAGCCGCGTCAGCCGCTCGACCGCGTCGGGGTGGCAGTCGGCGAGGTGGGTGAGCAGCCGGGACTCGGCCGTGGCGAGCGGATCGGGCGCAGCGGCGGCGAACTCGTCGAGGTCGACGACCACCGCACCGGACTCCCTGCGCAGCACCACACGCGTGGCCTTGAACTCCAGCCGCCCCTCCGCGTCCCCGGGGACGAACCAGCCGGCGATCCACAGCCGGGCGCGGATCCGGCCGCGCACGGGGACGGGTGCCACGTCGGCGAACTCCAGGACGGCGGACGGCTCGCCCCGTGGCGCGCAGATCGCGGCAGCGACCAGGGTGCTGTCCTCGGGGACGTCCAGCGTCACCCGCCCGTCCTCGGCGACGGTGTGCGCGCCGACGAACTCCGCGCGGCCGCCCTCGGCCGTCACCGCGCAGGACCACGCGGTGGCGAGCACCGACCGGGCGTGTTCCGCCGCGGAAGGCGCGGCCGCCCACGTCTGGCTGTCACCCATCCCGTTCCTCCTTAGGTAAGCCTTGCCTAACCTACCGAAGATCGGCGACTAAGCCAACCAGGGACGTGTGACGGACGCGCGAATTCCGGTCAGGGCCTGAGAACACCGAGCAGCGCCCGTGCGCACAGGTCGCGCACCTGCTCCCGCGACAGGTCCGGGCCCCGCAGCCACTCCAGGCAGACCGCCGTGGTGAACGCCAGCCAGCCGCGCACGGCCAGCCGGAGGTCGGGGCGCTCCTCGGCCGCCGGACCGAACTCCGGGTCCGCGGCCAGCGCCGCCAGGATCTGCCGCTCCTGCGCGGCCAGCGCCCGCTGATAGACCCGGCGCACGGCCTGGTCCCCGGCCGCGTCGGCGCGATGGAAGGCACGGAAGCCGTGCGCGTGGGCGTGGACGTACTCCAGGTAGGTGTCCAGCCCCGCCGTCAGCTGCTCGCGCACCGGGATGCCAGGCACGGCGGCGGTCATGGCCAGCATCCGCTCGCTCTCGCGTTCGACGACCGCCGCGAAGAAGTCCCGCTTCGTCGGGAAGTAGTGGTAGAGCAGCCCTCGCGACACCCCGGCGATCTCGGCGACCTGCTCGATCCACACGTCGTCGTACGGGCTCTCCGAGAACAGCCTCGACCCCACCGACAGGAGCTGCTCCCGGCGCTCCCCGGTGCTGAGCCTGCGGCGCGTGCGCCCGCCCTGCTTCCCGGCCATGCCCGCACTTTACTTGACGTCGGTTCAACAAGGGGACCAGACTGAGGCGCGTTGTTGAACCCACGTACAACGCGTTCGACTGCCGCTGGATCAAGGGAGATCTCGTCATGGCGGAGACGACGGCGGCCACCCGGACCACGGGATTCCGCAGCGCCGAACTGGGCTGGCCGGAACTGGACCGCATACCGCATCCGCCGCGCCGGCTCCCGCTGCTCGGCGACGTGCTGGGCGTCAACCGGGCCACCCCGCTCCAGGACTCCCTGCGCTTCGCCCGCCAGTTGGGACCGATCTACCGGCGCAAGGCGTTCAACAGGGAGTTCGTCTTCACCTGGGGCGCCAACCTGGTGGCGGACCTGGCGGACGAGTCGCGCTTCGCCAAGCACGTGGGCCTCGGCGTGGCCAACCTGCGGCCGGTCGCGGGCGACGGGCTGTTCACCGCCTACAACCACGAGCCGAACTGGCAGCTGGCCCACGACGTGCTCGCCCCGGGCTTCAGCCGGGAGGCGATGGAGTCCTACCACCCGATGATGCTGGCCGTCGCCGGACGGCTCACCGACCACTGGGACCGCGAGCAGGCGGCGGGCCGGTCGGTGGACGTGCCCGGGGACATGACCAAGCTGACCCTGGAGACCATCGCGCGGACCGGGTTCGGCCACGACTTCGGCTCCTTCGAACGGGACCGGCCGCACCCCTTCGTGACGGCGATGGTGGGCACCCTGACCTACGCGCAGCGCCTCAACTCCGTGCCGTTCCCGGCTCTGCTGCGGCGTGCCGCGCGGCGCAACGCGGACGACATCGCCTTTCTGAACCGCATGGTCGACGACCTGGTCCGGGCCCGGCGCGCGACCAGCGGGGACGGTGACCTGCTCGACCGGATGCTGGAGACGGCCCACCCGGAGACCGGTGAGCGGCTGTCCCCGGAGAACGTCCGCCGGCAGGTCATCACCTTCCTGGTGGCCGGGCACGAGACCACGTCCGGCGCGCTCTCCTTCGCCCTGCACTACCTCTCCCGCCACCCCGAGGTCGCGGCACGCGCGCGTGCGGAGGTGGACCGCGTCTGGGGCTCGGCCGAGGTCCCGGCGTACGACCAGGTCGCGAAGCTGCGGTACGTGCGCCGGGTGCTGGACGAGTCGTTGCGGCTGTGGCCGACCGCGCCCGCGTTCGCACGGGAGGCCGTCGAGGACACCGTGCTGGCCGGACGGCACCCGATGCGCCGGGGCGCCTGGACGCTGGTGCTCACACCGATGCTCCAGCGCGACCCCGAGGTGTGGGGCGCCGACGCCGAGCGGTTCGACCCGGACCGCTTCGACCCCAAGGCCGTCCGCTCGCGTCCCCCGCACGTCTTCAAGCCGTTCGGCACCGGGGCGACGGGCCTGCATCGGCCGCCAGTTCGCGCTGCACGAGGCCACGCTGGTGCTCGGTCTGCTGCTGCGCCGCTACGAGCTGCGGGCCGACCCCGCCTACCGGCTCAGCGTGACCGAACGGCTGACGCTGATGCCGGAGGGGCTGCGGCTGCACCTGGACCGGCGGCCCGCCGGCAGCACCGCGACCACTCCGGTGGCCGATCCCGACGAGGCGACGGCTCCCGCGTCACGCTGCCCAGTGCACAGGGCGGCCGACTGACCCCGGCAGACGTGTGCCGACGCTGCCCCGGGCCGCGTTGAGCTGCGGCTGGGTGAGGAAGAACGCTCCGGTCAGGTCCGCGTCCGTCAGATCGGCGTCGCGCAGGTCGGCGCCGATCAGGTCCGCTCCGCGCAGGTCGGCGCCGGTGAGGTCGGCCGCGATCAGGTAGGCGCCGCGCAGACTGGCACCGCGCAGGTCGGCGCCCTTGAGACGGGCGCCCATCAGGTCGGCGCCCCGGCGGTTCTTCTTCTTGTTCCCGCCGCCGATGCCGGCCCGCACCAGCTCACTGGTGCGCAGCAGGAGGACGTTGACCTGCTGATGGTGGGCGGGGACGTCCAGAGCGGCGAGTTCCTCGGCGCTCCCCCGGGTCAGCGCCTCGGTCCGCTCCAGCATGCGGCGCAGGTCGGCGTGGACCGGGCCGGCGGCGGGCAGGGTGAGCGCCTCGGTGAGGTACCAGAGCAGTTCGTGCAGCCGGCGCACGACCGGGAAGACGTCGAACATCCGGCGGGCGTCGGCACGCGGGACGTCACGCCAGTCCCGGCCGCCGAAGGTGACCTGCGAGACCTTCTGCCCGGCGCCGAAGCAGTCGTACACCGTGCAGCCGCTGTAGCCCTCGTCCCGCAGCTTCGCGTGGATGCCGCACCGGTGGTCGTCCCGCAGGTTGGGGCAGGGCTTGCCGGCCGGCTTGTCGCGCGCGAAGTCGGCGGAGGCGGCGAAGGGCAGGGCGACACAGCACAGGCCGAAGCACCGCGCGCAGTCGCCCCTGAGGTCGGTCGTCCGTTCTTGCACCACATCACCCTAACGGCCCCGCCGCGAAGGGTGAGCGCAGGTCAGTAACGTTGCGCCTTCGCCAGCTGGGGCGTCAGCACGGGTTCGGCGGGCTTGCGGCTGACGGCGACGGGCTGGGCCTTCTCCCCCGGCTTCAGGTCCTCGGCGCCGACGTACCGGGTCTCCACCGCCTTGCCCGAGGAGTCGAGGAAGTCGACCTGGACGGCGTACGAGGCCGTCCTGTCGGTCTTGTTGGTGATGGTGACGACCACGGCGAGCAGACCGCCGGTCTCGGAGCGCGGCTTGCCGGTCATGGTGACGTCGGACATCGCGTTGCCCTGCCCGTCGACCTTCGCGAGCTCGGTCTGCGCCGCCTTATTGGCGCGCTCCACCTCGGCGGAGACGGAGGCCTCGAAGGACGAGGCGGCCGCCGAGGCGGACGCGGCCAGCTCCGAGGCCTTCGCCCGCGCGGACGCCTCCGCGGACGCGAGCGCGGAGGCCGCGTTTCCGGAGAAGGAGGCCGTGTCGGGGGCGCTGGGCGTGGACGAGGACGTCGACGAGCCGCCGGAGTCGTCGCAGGCCGTCAGCGTGAGCGCGCTCGCGGCGGCCAGGACCAGGGCGAGAGCGGCGATCCGGGACCGTCCGTGGGGTGACGGTGTGCTCATCTGCTGACGTCCTCTCGGCTCCGGCGTCGACGCGTGATCGAAATGAACCTTATGCCGGAATCAGGGGCGAGGCATGTCGTCGTTCCCGGTCGCCCGGGTCCTCACGACGGGTCTCGTCGCGTCAGACCTCGTCGCGCGCGAGGGCGAGCAGGCGGTCCAGGACGCGGGGGCCGCCCGCGCGGACGCCGTCGTGCTCGAACTCGTCCGTCACCCAGGTGCGCAGACCGCGGATCGCGCGGGCGGTCTCCAGGGAGTGGGCCGTGTCGACGTACATGTCGTCGTGGTAGACGGCGGCGGCGACCGGGACCTCGTTGGCGGCGAGGCGGGCCGGGTCGTACAGGGGCTGCCAGTCGGTGCGGGCGGCGAGGAGCTCGGCGGTCTCGCGCAGCGGGCGCAGGGCGGGGTCGCAGTCGAACATCCAGGGGTGGACGGACTCCCCGGTGAACAGCAGCGGTTCGTCGCCGGCGAGCGACTTGGCCGCGTCGAACTGCGGGAACTCGGCGCGCACCCGTTCGGCCGACCAGGCGGTGGGCCGCTCGTCCTGGCCGTAGATGGCCTCGTGGACGAGGGCGTACAGCGGGTGGGCGGCGTACGAGAGGAGGCCCTGGACCTCTTCCTGGAAGGCGTCGGAGAGTTCGGGTCCCTGCGGGGTCCGGACGAACGCGTGCTCCAGGAGGTAGTGCAGACGGTGACTGCCCTCGCCGCCGCCGAGCAGGATGCCGAGCGACTGGAAGGCCTCGACGGTCAGCCGGTAACCGTTCGGCAGGGTCACGTCGTGGGTGAGGAGGTGGTCGGCGATACGGCGGGCCCGCTCGACGTCCTGCGGGTAGCGGGCGTAGTGCGCGGTGACCTTGCGCTCGATGCGCGGGTAGGCGGCCCGGTAGACGTCGTCGGCGTGGGCGTCGAGGGAGGGCAGACCACCGGTGACGAGGGCGCCGGCGAGGCCCTCGGGGGCGCGGGAGAGGTAGGTCGTCGTGCAGAAGCCGCCGAAGCTCTGGCCGAGGACGGTCCAGGGGCCGCCGCCGGTGACCTGGGCGCGGATCGCCTCGCAGTCGCGGACGATGGAGTCGCCGCGGAAGCGGGCCAGGTAGTCGGCCTGGGCGGCGGGGCCACCGCGCAGCGGGAGGGTCTGGCGGTTGGCCGGGGTGGAGTGGCCGGTGCCGCGCTGGTCGAGCAGGAGGACCCGGAACTCCTTCAGGGCCCGGCCGAACCAGGCTCCCTTGCCGACGAAACGGTTCGCCCCGAAGCCGGGGCCGCCCTGGAGGTAGACCAGCCACGGCAGGTTCTGGCCCGCCTTGTCGCTCGCCACCGCCTCGCGGGCGAAGAGCTCGATGGTCTCCCCGGCCGGGTCGTCGTGGTCGAGGGGGACGGTGAAGCGGCGGTCGGTGAGGACGAGACCGGGCTGGCGGTAGGTCGCGGTCAACAGGGCTCCCGGGACGGACGGATTCTTCAGGGCGCGTCCCAGTTCAGCACATGTTCGTCCGTCGCCGGACCCCCTGGATCATGAAATCTTACTGACTCGCCGGTCAGCGGGCCGCGAGGCTGGAGCGGCGCACCACCAGTTCCGGCTGGAGCACCACCCGGCGGTGCTCGTGGCGCTTGCCGGTGGTCTCGGTCTCCGTCTCCTCCAGGAGCAGTTCGGCGGCCAGGGCGCCCATGGTGACGGCGGGCTGGCGGACCGAGGTGAGCGGGACGGCCGCGGCGGCGGCGAACTCGATGTCGTCGTAGCCGACGATCGCGAGGTCGTCGGGGACCGTGACGCCCGCCGCGTACATGGCCTGCAGCACGCCGAGGGCGAGCAGGTCGTTGGCGCAGAACACGGCGGTCGGGCGGTCCGCGAGGCCGAGCAGACGGGCGCCGGCGTCCCGGCCCGCGGCCACGTCGAGCCGCTCGGTGGGCAGCTCGCGCAGGTTCTCCGGGCCGAGGCCCGCCTCGGCGAGCGCGTTCAGGGCGCCGGTGCGGCGGTCGCGGACCTGGTTGAGTCCGGGCGGGCCGCTGACGTAGGCGATGGAGCGGTGTCCCGCGTCCACGAGGTGGCGCACGGCCAGCGCGCCGCCCGCGACGTCGTCGACGGAGACCGAGCACTCGGTGGTGCCCTCGGCGACCCGGTCGACCAGGACGAAGGGGATGCCGTGGCGGCGGAAGGAGTCGATGTTGCGGCCGGAGGCGTCGGTCGGGGTGAGCAGGACGCCGCGCACCCGCTGCTCGGCGAAGAGGGACAGGTACTCCGCCTCCTCGCTCGCGCTCTGGGCGCTGTTGCAGACCATCACGCCGAGGCCGTCCTCGCGGGCGGCCCGCTCGGCGCCGCGCGCGACGTCGACGAAGAAGGGGTTGCCCATGTCGAGCACGAGCAGCCCCATGATCCGGCTGCGTCCCGCGCGCAGTTGGCGGGCGGACTCGCTGCGGACGTAGCCGAGCCGGTCTATCGCGGACAGGACGCGCGCCCGGGTCTCGGTGGCGACGGAGTCCGGACGGTTGATGACGTTGGAGACCGTGCCGACGGAGACTCCGGCGGCGCGGGCGACGTCCTTGATACCCACCGACTGGGCCATCGGGCAGGGACCTCCAGGGAAGAAGGGGCGGCGGGGGGCCTTCACACTACCCGCAGGCCGCCCCCACATCGGATGCGGTCAGGCGGGCAGCGCGAAGTCCACGACGTGGAGCGCAGAGGGGGTCGTACCGCTCGACTTCTCCTGGTACATGAAGGACAGCACGTTGTCCTGGGCGACCCGGGTCTCGTCGATCACGACCTCGCCGAAGGCGTTGAGGCCGCTGCCGTCGAAGAGGACCTTCCAGTCGGTGTACCCGGAGGCCTTGGAGGCGGCGGCGATCCGTCCGAACGGGTAGACGGCGTAGGCGTTGTCGTACTTGTCCAGGAGCAGCTTGGTGCGCTGGCTGGAGCCGAGCACGACCGGGATCTCGGTCTTCTGCCAGGTGCCCGAGGAGTTCTTGCGGACGTGGAAGGCGCGGCCGTTGGCGGTGCGGTCGGCGACGTAGTTCGTGGTGCACTGGCCGAAGCGGCCGGGGACGTACGAGACGATCGCGTGCGGCAGGCCCGCGGAGTCGGTGAACTGGCTCTCCTGGTTCATCAGGGAGTGGTCCGGGTTCAGCGCGTCGATCACCAGGCCGGAGTCGGTGACGGCGACCTTGTCGGAGCCGCCCGTGGTGCCCACGACGGCGCCGGCGTTGTTGCGCCAGGTGCGGCCGCGGTCGTCGGAGTAGACGTAGCCGGTGTCGTGGTTGGTGATGCCGCCGCTGTTGCACATCACGGCGCCGTTCTGCTCGCGCCAGGTGAAGAAGGAGTGCAGCCGGCCGTTCCGGTCGTAGTCGATGCCGTGCAGGTACATGTTGCGGGCCGTCGAGGAGCCGTGCTCACTGGTGTAGGTGCCCGTGGAACTGGACCACTCCCCGAGGTTGGTCCAGCTCGAACCGTCGTACTCCGCGAGGGCGTTGCGGCCGTTGCCGGATATCCCGGCCCGGTAGCTGAGCTGGAGCTTGCCGTCGGGGGTGGAGACGAACTGGGGGTAGGTGAACTGCGAGGTGAGCGCGAGGCCGTCCAGGGTGGACTGGGGTGCGCCGAAGCGGGCGGAGGTCCAGCTCAGCCCGGACGGGTTGTCCATGAGCCCCGCGACCGACTTGACGTAGGTGAAGCCGTCGCTGTGCGAGTCCATGTTGAGGTGGAGGCGGCCGTCCGTCTTGGAGACGCCCATGGAGATGACGTTGTGGGAGTCGCTCGCCTTGAGGGTGTGCCCGACCTGGACGGTGGACCAGGTGCCGGCGCCGAGGACGCGGCGGCCGACGACGGCGTTCTTGTCGGCGGTGTACCAGACGGCGTACTGGTAGCCCTTGTAGGTCAGCAGGCCGTTCTTCTGGAACGAGTTGTTGTTGACCAGGCCGTCGTAGGAGACGAAGAAGACGGCCTGGGTGTCGAGCGTGGTGGTCCCGGTGCGGGTGACGGAGGGGCCGGGGTCGGCGGCGCGGGCGGTGCCGCCGGTGAGCGCGGAGGTGGACATGGCGGACACGATGGCACCTGCGAGCAGTGTGCGTCTTCTCATGGAGCGGCTCCTGCGGTCCGGGTGAGGCCTGGTGGGGAGGGGTCAGGCGAGGTGGAACACCTCGGTGAGCGGTTTCATCGCCTCGTCGGGGCGGGCTCCGTCGAGGGACTCGAAGAACTCGCCCATCTCGGCCTGCCAGCGTGCGTTGACCTCGGTGGCTTCCATCCCTGCCTTGGCGGCCTCGAAGTCCTCGGTCTCCAGGTAGCCGACGAGCAGGCCGTCGTCGCGCAGGAAGAGCGAGTAGTTGTGCCAGCCGGTGGCGGAGAGCGCTTCTCGCATCTCCGGCCACACGGCGGCGTGGCGTTCGCGGTACTCGGTGAGCCTGTCCTGACGGACCTTGAGGAGGAAACAGACGCGCTGCATGAAGTACCGCTCCGCAACTAGAAGTTGAACTGGTCGATGTTCTTGGCGGTGAACACGGTCGGCTTGCCGAGGTTGATCACGCCGTCCTTGCCGATGGTGTACGTCGTGCCGCCGGCCTTGAAGGTCTCGCCCTCCTTGCCGGTGATCTGACCGGAGGACAGGGCAACGGCGGTCTGCGCGGCCAGGGCGCCGAGCTTCGCCGGGTCCCACAGCTCGAAGCCCTCGACGGTGCCGTTCTTGACGTACTTGCGCATGTCGTTGGGGGTGCCGAGGCCGGTCAGCTTGACCTTGCCCTTGTACTTGGAGCCGGAGAGGTACTGGGCGGCGGCCTTGATGCCGACGGTGGTCGGGGAGATGATCCCCTTCAGGTTCGGGTACTCCTGGAGCAGGCCCTGGGTCTGCTGGAAGGACTGCTGGGCGTCGTCGTTGCCGTACGCGACCTTGACGAGCTTGATGTTCTTGTACTTGTCCTGCTTCAGCTCGTCCTTCATGAAGTCGATCCAGGTGTTCTGGTTCGTTGCCGTCTGGGCGGCGGACAGGATCGCGATCTCGCCCTTGTAGCCGATCTGCTCGGCGAGCAGCTGCACCTCGGTGCGGCCCAGGTCCTCGGCGGAGGCCTGCGAGACGAAGGCGTTGCGGCACTCCGGCTTGGTGTCGGAGTCGTAGGTGACGACCTTGATGTCGTTGCTCATGGCCTGCTTGAGGGCGGTGCACAGGGCGCCCGGGTCCTGCGCGGACACGGCCATCGCGTTCACCTGCTGCTGGGTGAGCGTGTTGACGTAGGAGACCTGCCCGGCGGTGTCGGTGGCGCTGGAGGGGCCGACCTCCTTGTACTTGCTGCCCAGTTCGGTCAGCGCCTGCTCGCCGCCCTTGTCCGCGGAGGTGAAGTACGGGTTGTTGACCTGCTTGGGCAGGAACCCGACGGTCAGGCCCTTCTTGGTGGCCGCGTTCGGGTCGGCCTTGGCGGTGGAGGCGGCCGAGGCGCCCTCGTCCTGCACGTCCTTCTTGGTGGTGCCGCCGCAGGCGGTGAGAGCCAGGGCGAGGGAGGTGCCGGCGGCGAGGGCCGCGCAGGTACGGCGGAGGGATGACTTACGCATGACGGATCTTCCTTACGAGGGTGAGCGGATACGAGGTTTCCTGGGTCGCCCGGGCCTAGCCGGCCGGGGTGGGCGCCTTGGACGCCGGTGTCGAGGCGGCTCGGCGGCCGGCCCTCGCAACCGAGATCTGCCGTGCGACCCGCGGGCCGAGCACGGAGAGGACCAGCAGAACGCCGGTGACGACGATCTGGGACTGTGCGGAGACGTCCTGGAGGCTCATCACGTTCTGCAGCGTGCCGAGGAGGAAGACTCCCGCGATCGCGCCGCCGAGCGTGCCCTTGCCGCCGTCGAAGTCGATGCCGCCCAGCAACACGGCTGCCACGACGGAGAGTTCGAGTCCCGTGGCATTGTCGTAGCGGGCGCTGGCGTAGTGCAGGGCCCAGAAGATGCCGGTGAGGGAGGCCATCAGGCCCGTCACCGTGAACAGGACGAGCTTCTGGCGCTTGACGCGGACGCCGGCGAACCGCGCCGCCTCCTCGCTCGCGCCGGTCGCGAACACCGACCTCCCGAACGGCGTGGCGTGCAGGACGACCACGGCGATCACGAGCAGGACGAGGAAGGGGATGAACGCCCGCGGGACGAAGGTGTCCCCGATCCGCCCGGCCGCGAAGTCCAGGTACTGGGTCGGGAAGTCGGTCACCGCGTCGGAGCCGAGCACGATCTGTGCGATGCCCCGGTAGGCGGCGAGGGTGCCGATGGTGACGGCGAGGGAGGGCAGGCCGAGCCGTGTGACGAGCAGGCCGTTGATCAGCCCGCACACCACGCCGAGCACCAGGCAGATCGGGATGATCATCTCGATCGTCAGGCCCTGGTTCCACAGGGCGCCCATCACCGCGCCGGACAGGCCGGCGGTGGAGGCGACCGAGAGGTCGATCTCGCCGGAGACCACGAGCATGGTCATGGGCAGGGCGATCAGCGCGATCGGCAGGGTGTTGCCGATCAGGAACGACAGGTTCAGCGCGTTGCCGAAGCCGTCGACGGTGCCGAAGGACAGCAGCAGGACCACGATCAGGAGTGCGCCGACCACCGTGTCCCAGCGGATCGCACGCATGAGGGAGTCAGGCATGGCGGGCGTTCCTCTTCTTCAGGGCGGAGGCCACGCGCAGCGCGACGACCCGGTCGACCGCGATGGCGAGGATGAGCAGGATGCCGTTGATGGCGAGCACCCACACCGAGCTGACGCCGAGGGCGGGCAGCACGCTGTTGATGGAGGTCAGCAGCAGGGCGCCGAGGGCCGCGCCGTAGACGCTGCCGGAGCCGCCGGTGAAGACGACACCGCCGACCACGACCGCGCTGACGACGGTCAGTTCGTAGCCGGTGCCGGTGCCCGAGTCGACGTTGCCGAAGCGGGCCAGGTACATCGCGCCGGCAAGCCCCGCGAGGCCGCCGCAGAAGGTGTACGCGGCCAGGATCCGCTTGCGCACCGGGATGCCGGCGAGCCGTGCGGCCTCGGGGTTGGAGCCGAGCGCGTACAGCTCGCGTCCGCTGCCGAAGTGCTTGAGGTAGTAGGCGGTGGCGACGAGGACCGCCAGCGCGATCATGGCCAGCCAGGGCACCGCGGAGATTCCGCCGGATCCGAAGTTCACGAAGCTGTCGGGGAGGTCGGCCGCGGTGATCTGCCGGGAGCCGACCCAGATGGAGTCGATGCCGCGGATGATGTACAGCGTGCCCAGGGTGACCACCAGCGCGGGCACCTGGCCGAGGCTGACGAGCAGGCCGTTGAGCAGGCCGAAGCCGACGCCCATCAAGACCGCGAGCACGATCGCCACGACGGGGTTGCCGCCGCCCTGGAGGTAGGTTCCGGCGGCGAAGGCGCTGATGCCGAGGGTGGAGCCGACCGAGAGGTCGACGTTCCTCGTGATCACGACCAGCGACTGGCCGGTGGCGACCAGCACCAGGATCGTGGCGTTCAGCAGCAGGTCCTTGATGCCCTGCTCGGTGAGGAAGTCGCTGTTCCCGATCTGGGTGACGACGATCATCACCAGGAAGACGACCAGGATGGCGAGCTCGCGCATCTTGAAGACGCGGTCGACGAGCCGGGTGGCACCGGCCTTGGGCACCTCGGCGGGAGGAGCCTGCTGAGGGGTGGTGACCGTCATGCGGCGGCCCTCCCGGTGGCTGCGGCCATCACGGTTTCCTCGGTGGCGTCGGAGCGCGGGATCTCGGCGGTCAGGCGGCCCTCGTGCATCACGAGCACGCGGTCGGCCATGCCGAGGATCTCGGGCAGGTCGGAGGAGATCATCAAGATGGCCACCCCGTCGGCGGCCAGCTCGCTGAGCAGCCGGTGCACCTCGGCCTTGGTGCCGACGTCGATGCCGCGGGTCGGCTCGTCGACGATGAGCACCTTGGGGCCGGTGGCCAGCCACTTGGCGAGGACGACCTTCTGCTGGTTGCCGCCCGACAGCGTGTTGACGGTGTCGGCGATCCGGGCGTACTTCACCTGGAGCTTGACGGCCCAGTCGAGGGACCGGCTGCGTTCGGCGCCGCGGTCCATCAGGCCCGCCTTGACGGTCGTGCGCAGGCCGGTGAGACCGATGTTGCGCTCGATAGACATGTCCATCACGAGGCCCTGGGCGCGCCGGTCCTCGGGGACCAGGGCGAGGCCCGCGGCCATCGCGGTGGAGGGGGCGCCGTTGACCAGCGCCCGGCCGTCCACGGAGACCTCGCCCGCGTCCCAGCGGTCGATGCCGAACACGGCCCGGGCGACCTCGGTACGGCCCGCTCCGACGAGTCCCGCCAGACCGACGATCTCGCCTCGCCTGACCTCGAACGAGACGTCGGTGAAGACGCCTTCCCGCGTCAGCCGGCTCACCGTGAGCGCGACCTCTCCGGGACGCACGTCCTGCTTGGGGTAGAGCTCTTCGAGGTCACGGCCGACCATGCGGCGGACCAGGTCGTCCTCGGTCATGCCCTCGATGGGCTCGCTGGAGATCCAGGCGCCGTCGCGCAGGGTGGTGACCGTCCGGCAGATCTGGAAGATCTCCTCCAGCCGGTGCGAGATGAACAGCACCGCGGCACCCTGCTCGCGCAGCGCCTTGACGACGCCGAAGAGGCGGGCCACCTCGCTGCCGGTCAGGGCCGCCGTGGGCTCGTCCATGATCAGGACGCGGGCCTCGAAGGACAGCGCCTTGGCGATCTCGACGATCTGCTGGTCGGCGATGGACAGGCCGCGCGCCGGTCGGTCGGGGTCGAGCTCGACGCCGAGACGCTGCATCAGGGCGAGGGTCGCGGAGTGGGTGGCCTTGTGGTCGATCCGGCCGAGAGCGCGCCGGGGCTGGCGGCCCATGAAGATGTTCTCGGCGATCGACAGGTCGGGAAAGAGCGTGGGCTCCTGGTAGATCACGGCGATACCGGCGTCGCGTGCGTCGCCGGGACCGTGGAAGACGACCGGCTCGCCGTCGAGCAGTACCTGGCCGGTGTCCGGCCGGTGCACTCCCGCGAGGGTCTTGATGAGGGTGGACTTGCCCGCGCCGTTCTCGCCGGCGAGGGCGTGCACCTCCCCGGGATACAGCTCCAGGGAGACGTCCCGCAGGGCGCGAACCGCGCCGAAGGACTTGGAGATGTCCCTGAGCGCGAGAACCGGGGCCGGACCCGTGGTGGACGGGTGGGTCATTGGAGGCTCCTCGACGACGCCGGCGGGACGGCCCTCACGGCGTCGTGAAAGGTTTCAACTTGGTTGCCGGGACGTTAGGCATGGAGCGCATGTCACGTCAATGGGTTCGTGTCGAAAAACTTTCGATGAACTCAGGTCACAGCCGGGTCACGAGCAACAGCCTTGGCCGCAGGGGTTGACACCCCCGCGAGGTCCCCATACTTTCGCGTCTTGAATCGTTTCACAGTGAAGCAGTTCGGAAGCCCTCAAGACCCGACGTCACAGGAGCCCTCAAGTGACCGAGCTCGCCGCGGTGAAGGCCGCTCTCAAGACCCAGGCCGTCGAGACGCCGTCGTGGGCGTACGGGAACTCGGGAACCCGCTTCAAGGTGTTCGCCCAGCAGGGCGTACCGCGTACCCCGCAGGAGAAACTGGAGGACGCGGCGCAGGTCCACGCGTTCACCGGGGTGGCCCCGACCGTCGCCCTGCACATCCCGTGGGACAAGGTCGAGGACTACGCCGCGCTGGCGAAGTTCGCCGAGGAGCGGGGCGTGAGGCTGGGCGCCATCAACTCCAACACCTTCCAGGACGACGACTACAAGCTGGGCAGCATCTGCCATCCGGACGCCTCGGTGCGGCGCAAGGCGCTCGACCATCTGCTGGAGTGCGTCGACATCATGGACGCGACCGGCTCCCAGGACCTGAAGCTGTGGTTCGCCGACGGTACGAACTATCCCGGTCAGGACGATCTGCGGGCCCGCCAGGACCGGCTGGCCGAGGGCCTCTCCGAGGTGTACGACCGGCTGGGTGACGGGCAGCGGATGCTGCTGGAGTACAAGTTCTTCGAGCCGGCGTTCTACTCCACGGACGTGCCGGACTGGGGCACGGCGTACGCGCACTGCCTGAAGCTCGGGCCCAAGGCGCAGGTCGTCGTGGACACCGGTCACCACGCGCCCGGCACCAACATCGAGTTCATCGTCGCCACGCTGCTGCGCGAGGGGAAGCTCGGCGGGTTCGACTTCAACTCGCGCTTCTACGCCGACGACGACCTCATGGTGGGGGCGGCCGACCCCTTCCAGCTGTTCAGGATCATGTACGAGGTCATCCGCGGCGGCGGCTTCACGCCCGACGTCGCCTTCATGCTCGACCAGTGCCACAACATCGAGGCGAAGATCCCGGCGATCATCCGTTCCGTCATGAACGTCCAGGAGGCGACCGCGAAGGCGCTGCTGGTCGACCGGGACGCTCTTGCCGTGGCCCAGCGCGAGGGGGATGTGCTGGAGGCGAACGCCGTGCTGATGGACGCGTACAACACCGATGTGCGGCCGCTGCTCGCCGAGGTGCGCGAGGAGACGGGGCTCGACGCGAACCCCATCGCCGCGTACAAGCGGTCCGGGTGGGCCGAGAAGATCGTGGCCTCGCGGGTTGGTGGGGAGCAGGCCGGTTGGGGGGCGTGAGCGTCTGCCTCGTTCTGAAGTCTGCGGGCTGCCGGCCGTCCGTGGCCGGTCGCGCAGTTCCCCGCGCCCCTAAAAGCGAGATCCCGCCCTTTCTCACGTAAGGAACCGAAAGTCATGGCACCCCACCCCGAAGCCGCCGCCCTCCTCGCCCGTTCCCGTCGGCTCGGCTCCGATCCCCGTAACACCAACTACGCCGGGGGCAACGCCTCCGCCAAGGGCACCGACACCGATCCCGTCACCGGGGGTGACGTGGAGCTGATGTGGGTCAAGGGGTCCGGGGGCGACCTCGGGACGCTGACCGAGGCCGGGCTCGCCGTGCTGCGGCTCGACCGGATGCGGGCGCTCGTCGACGTCTACCCGGGGGTGGAGCGCGAGGACGAGATGGTCGCCGCGTTCGACTACTGCCTGCACGGCAAGGGGGGCGCGGCTCCTTCCATCGACACCGCGATGCACGGACTGGTGGAGGCCGCGCACGTCGACCACCTGCACCCGGACTCCGGGATCGCGCTCGCCTGTGCCGCCGACGGGGAGAAGCTGACCGCCGAGTGCTTCGGGGACACCGTCGCCTGGGTGCCGTGGCGGCGGCCCGGCTTCCAGCTGGGACTGGACATCGCCGCCATCAAGGCGGCCAACCCGCAGGCGATCGGGGTCGTCCTCGGCGGGCACGGCATCACCGCCTGGGGCGACACGGCCGAGGAGTGCGAGAAGAACTCGCTGCACATCATCCGCACCGCCGAGAAGTTCCTGGAGGAACGCGGCAAGGCCGAGCCCTTCGGACCCGTCGTCGAGGGGTACGGCGCACTCGGCGAGGCCGAGCGGAAGGAGCGCGCGGCCGCCCTCGCGCCGTACGTCCGCGCGATCGCGTCCCAGGACAAGCCGCAGGTCGGGCACTTCAACGATACCGAGCCCGTGCTGGACTTCCTGGCCCGCGCCGAGCACCCGCGCCTCGCCGCCCTCGGCACCTCCTGCCCCGACCACTTCCTGCGGACCAAGGTGCGGCCCCTCGTCCTGGACCTGCCGCCGACGGCTCCGCTGGAGGAGGCCGTCGCGCGGCTCGGCGAACTGCACACGGAGTACCGCGACGAGTACGCCGCCTACTACCGGCGGCACGCCCTGCCCGACTCCCCCGCGATGCGCGGCGCCGACCCGGCGATCGTGCTCATCCCGGGTGTCGGCATGTTCTCCTTCGGCAAGGACAAGCAGACCGCCCGGGTCGCCGGGGAGTTCTACGTCAACGCGATCAACGTGATGCGGGGCGCCGAGGCCGTCTCGTCGTACGCGCCGATCGAGGAGTCCGAGAAGTTCCGCATCGAGTACTGGGCCCTTGAGGAGGCCAAGCTCCAGCGGATGCCGAAGCCCAAGCCGCTCGCGACGCGGGTCGCGCTCGTGACCGGGGCCGGCAGCGGGATCGGGAAGGCCATCGCGCAGCGGCTGGTCGCCGAGGGCGCGTGTGTCGTCGTCGCCGACCTCGACGGCGAGAACGCGGCCGCGGTCGCGAAGGAGCTGGGCGGGTCGGACAAGGCCGTCGCCGTGACGGTGGACGTCACCGACGAGCAGCAGATCGCCTCGGCCTTCAAGGCCGCCCTGCTCGCCTTCGGCGGGGTGGACCTCGTCGTCAACAACGCCGGCATCTCCATCTCCAAGCCGCTCCTGGAGACCTCCGCCAAGGACTGGGACCTCCAGCACGACATCATGGCGCGCGGTTCCTTCCTGGTGTCCCGTGAGGCGGCGCGGGTCATGATCGCTCAGAAGCTGGGCGGCGACATCGTCTACATCGCCTCCAAGAACGCCGTGTTCGCGGGCCCCAACAACATCGCCTACTCCGCCACCAAGGCCGACCAGGCCCACCAGGTGCGGCTGCTCGCCGCCGAGCTGGGCGAGCACGGCGTCCGCGTCAACGGCGTCAACCCGGACGGCGTGGTGCGCGGTTCGGGCATCTTCGCCGGCGGCTGGGGCGCCCAGCGGGCGGCCGTGTACGGCGTGGAGGAGGAGAAGCTGGGCGAGTTCTACGCCCAGCGGACCATCCTCAAGCGCGAGGTGCTCCCCGAGCACGTGGCGAACGCCGTGTTCGCGCTGACCGGCGGGGAGCTGACGCACACCACCGGGCTGCACGTCCCGGTCGACGCCGGCGTCGCGGCCGCCTTCCTGCGATGAGCGCGTCCGTGAAGTCGTACGCCGCGGTCGACCTCGGCGCGTCCAGCGGACGTGTCATGGTCGGCCGTGTCGGCCCGGACAGCCTGGAGCTGTCCGAGGCGCACCGGTTCGTGAACCGGCCGGTGCGGATTCCCGAGGGCCTGCGCTGGGACGTCCTCGCGCTGTACGGCGGTGTCCTGGACGGGCTGCGGGCGGCCGGTGCCCACCGCGGTGGAGGACTCGACTCCGTCGGCATCGACAGCTGGGCCGTGGACTACGGCCTGCTGGACGCCGACGGGGCCCTGCTGGGCAACCCGGTGCACTACCGGGACTCCCGGACCGAGGGGATCGCGCAGAAGGTGTGGGCGACCGTGCCCGCGTCCGAGCTCTACGCGGCGACCGGGCTGCAGTACGCGCCCTTCAACACCCTGTACCAGCTGGTGGCCGAGGAACGCACGGGCGCTCGGCGGCTGTTGCTGATCCCCGATCTGCTCACCTACTGGCTGACCGGCGAGCAGGGCACCGAGCTGACCAACGCCTCGACGACCCAGCTGATCGATCCCCGGACCCGCGGCTGGTCGTACGACACCGCGGAGCGGCTGGGCATCGACCTGGGGTTGTTCGCGCCGCTGAGGCAGCCCGGTGACGCGGCCGGTGTGCTGCGGCCCGAGGTGCTGGAGGAGACCGGGCTCACCGGGCCCGTGCCGGTGACGGCCGTGGGCTCGCACGACACCGCCTCCGCGGTGGCCGCCGTGCCCGCGTCCGGCGAGCGGTTCGCCTACATCTGCACCGGCACCTGGTCCCTGGCGGGCCTGGAGCTGGCCGCGCCGGTGCTGACGGAGGAGAGCCGGGCCGCCAACTTCACCAACGAACTGGGGCTCGACGGCACGGTCCGGTACCTGCGGAACATCATGGGGCTGTGGCTGCTCCAGGAGTGCGTACGGGCCTGGGGCGACCCGGATCTGGGCGAACTGCTGCGGGAGGCGGCCGAGGTGCCGGCGCTGCGGTCGGTGGTGGACGCCGGGGACGCGGGCTTCCTCGCGCCGGGCCGGATGCCGGAGCGGATCGCCGAGGCGTGCCGCGCCTCGGGGCAGCCGGTGCCCGTCTCGCCCGCCGAGGTCACCCGCTGCATCCTCGACTCGCTGGCCCTCGCCCACCGCAAGGCCGTCGAGGAGGCGCAGCGGCTGGCCGACCACCCGGTGGACGTCGTGCACGTCGTCGGCGGCGGGACCCGCAACGCCCTGCTCTGCCAGCTCACCGCCGACGCCTGCGGGCTGCCGGTGGTGGCGGGGCCGACCGAGGCGGCCGCGCTCGGGAACGTCCTGGTCCAGGCGCGGGCCCACGGGCTCGTCGGCGACCTCGCGGGCGGCCGTGACCTGCTCACCCGGACCCAGCCGCTGACACGCTACGAGCCCCGGGGCGACCCCGGGCACTGGCGCGCGGCGCAGGCCCGTCTCACCGGGGACTGACCCGGGTCTCCCCCGGGGCCTCGCGTCCCGGCTACGCTGCACTGATCCGATGACCGAACCACAAGGAGCCGCGATGCGTGTCGCTCTGTTCCTGACCTGCGTCAACGACACGCTGTATCCGGACACCGGGCGCGCTGTGGTGAAACTGCTGACCAGGCTGGGCGTGGACGTCGATTTCCCGATGTCCCAGACCTGCTGCGGGCAGGCGCACTACAACACCGGCTACCGGCATGAGGCGGAACCACTCGCCCGGCATTTCTCCGATGTATTCCGGGATTACGAGGCGATCGTGACGCCGTCCGGATCGTGCGGGGCGATGGTGCGGGAGCTGTATCCGCGGATGGGTGAGCGGGCCCGGGCCGAGGGGCGCGGGGAAAGCCTCGCGGCCACGCTGGCGCCGGTGGTGCCCAAGACGTACGAGCTGACGGAGTTCCTGGTGGACGTGCTGGGGGTGACGGACGTCGGGGCGTATTACCCGCACACGGTGACGTACCACCCGACCTGTCACGGACTGCGCGGCCTCGGGCTCGGTGACCGGCCGCGGCGGCTGCTCCAGGCCGTCAAGGGGCTTGAGCTGAAGGAGCTTCCGGGGGCCGACGAGTGCTGCGGGTTCGGTGGCACCTTCGCGCTGAAGAACTCCGATGTCTCGGCGGCGATGGGCGCGGACAAGGTGCGCAACGCCGAGTCGACGGGTGCCGAGGTGCTGTGCGCGGCCGACAACTCCTGTCTGATGCACATCGGTGGCACGATGGGCCGGCTGGAGTCGGGCATGCGGCCGGTGCACATCGCGGAGATCCTGGCGAGCACGGAAGAGGAGCCGGCGGTATGAGCGGGACGTATCTGGGCATGCCGGCCTTTCCCGAGGCCGCGCACGAGGCGGTCAACAACCAGACGCTGCGCGGCAATCTGCGCCACGCCACGCACACCATCCGCGCGAAGCGGGCGGCGGCCGTCGCCGAGGTCTCCGACTGGGCGGAGCTGCGCGAGGCGGGCAAGCGGATCAAGGACCACACGCTGCGTCATCTCGACCGCTACCTGGTGCAGTTGGAGGAGTCCGTGGTGGCGGCGGGCGGCACCGTCCACTGGGCCGCCGACGCCGACGAGGCCAACGACATCGTGACCCGGCTCGTGAAGATGACCGGGGAGTCGGAGGTCGTCAAGGTCAAGTCGATGGCCACGCAGGAGATCGGACTCAACGAGGCGCTGGAGGCCGCGGGCATCCGGGCCTACGAGACCGATCTCGCCGAGCTGATCGTGCAGTTGGGCAAGGACCGGCCCTCGCACATCCTCGTCCCCGCCATCCACCGCAACCGCGGCGAGATCCGGGACATCTTCGAGCGGGAGATGAGCGAGTGGGGCCGCCCGGCCCCCGAGGGCCTCACCGACACGCCCGCCGAACTGGCGGAGGCGGCCCGGCTGCACCTGCGGGAGAAGTTCCTGCGCGCCAAGGTCGGAATCTCCGGCGCCAACTTCATGGTCGCCGACACCGGCACCCTGGTGGTCGTGGAGTCCGAGGGCAACGGACGGATGTGCCTGACCCTGCCCGAGACGCTGATCTCGGTCGTCGGCATCGAGAAGATCGTGCCGACCTGGCAGGACCTGGAGGTCTTCCTCCAGACGCTGCCCCGCTCCTCGACGGCCGAGCGCATGAACCCGTACACCTCGACCTGGACCGGCACCACCGACGAGGACGGCCCGCAGAACTTCCATCTGGTGCTGCTCGACAACGGCCGCTCCGACACCCTCGCCGACGAGGTCGGCCGCCAGGCCCTGCGCTGCATCCGCTGCTCGGCCTGCCTCAACGTCTGCCCGGTCTACGAACGAGCCGGCGGGCACGCCTACGGCTCGGTCTACCCGGGACCGATCGGCGCGATCCTCAGCCCCCAACTGCGGGGCACGGCAAGCGAGATCGACGCCTCGCTGCCGTACGCCTCCTCGCTGTGCGGGGCCTGCTACGAGGTCTGCCCGGTCGCCATCGACATCCCCGAGGTGCTGGTGCATCTGCGGGAGCGGGTCGTGGAGGGCGGGCCCGTGGTCCGCGAGGGCAACAAGGTGGTGCTCAAGCCCGCCAAGGGGCACGCGGCCGAGCGGGCGGCCATGCGGGCGGCCCGCTGGGCGTTCGCACACCCCGGTGTGTTGCGCGCCGGCCAGCGGGCGGCCTCACGGACCCGGCGTCTGCATCCGCGGACCCTGCCGGGCCCCGGCAGGGCGTGGAGCGGCACCCGGGATCTGCCCGCCGTGCCGGCGGAGCCCTTCCGTGACTGGTGGCAGCGCACCAACGGCGGCAAGGAGTCGGGCAAGTGAGCAGCAGGGAACGGATCCTGGGCCGGGTGCGGCGCGCGCTGGCCGACGCGCCGGCCGCGGACACCCCCGTCGAGCGGGCCTATCTGCGGGAGCACGGCGACCGGAGCGTCGCGGAGACCGTGGAGCTGCTGGCCGAGAACCTCGCCGACTACCGGGCGATCGTGCACCGCTGCACGGCGGCCGACCTGCCGGCGACGCTCGCCGGAATGCTGGCGGCCCGCGGCGCGAGGACGGTCCTCGTGCCGCCCGGTCTCGCACCGGCCTGGCTCGCGGAGGCCGGCGCCGAGCAGATCCCGGACCGGGCCGGGAGCACCCCGCACGAACTGGACCGGATCGACAGCGTGGTCACGGCGTGTGCGGTGGCCGTCGCGGAGACCGGCACCCTCGTGCTGGACGGCGGCCCGGACCAGGGCCGCCGCCGCATCACCCTGGTCCCGGACCACCACATCTGTGTCGTCCGCGTCCCGGACCAGGTGGTCTCCTCCGTGCCGCAGGCCCTCGAACGGCTCGACCCGCTGCGCCCGTTGACCTGGATCTCCGGTCCCTCGGCGACCAGTGACATCGAGCTGGACCGCGTCGAGGGGGTGCACGGTCCGCGCACCCTGGAAGTGGTGCTGGTGGACTCTCAGGCGAGCGAGGACGTCACCTCGTAGTGTCCCGAGGGGAGTTCGTAGGAGGCGATGCCGTCCTCGAAGCCCAGGTACGCCACCTCCCGGACCTGTGAGAGGGGGGTGCCGTCCTCGCGCACGGAGTCGGGGTCGGCCGTCGGGACGCGCAGGGTCGCGGTGCTGTTGGCGGGGACCGCGACCCGGTGCGTGAACGCGCTGTCCCGGACCGTCCACGCGCTGAGGATCTCGCCGTACGGCGACCGGTGCGAGCCGGTGACCCGGGTGATCCTGCCGGTCGGGTCGAGGCGGGGCCGCAGGAAGAAGTGCTTGAAGCCGGGATAGGCCGGGTCCGTGGCGATGCCGGCCATGCTCTCGTACATCCACTCCATGATCGCGCCGTAGGCGTAGTGGTTGAAGGAGTTCATCGCGACCGGGCCGAAGCCGTCCTCCCTGGCGTACGAGTTCCAGCGCTCCCAGATGGTGGTCGCGCCGTTCCTCACCGAGTACAGCCAGGACGGCATCGCGTCCTGGTGCAGCAGCTCGTAGGCCAGGTCGACCCGCCCGTGCTCGGTGAGGACGGGAGCCAGGACGTTCACCCCGAGGAAGCCCACGGAGAGGGTGTTCTCGGCGTACCCGACGCGGGTGCTGCCGGGGTGGGCGGCCTTGTAGTCGGCGGAGTTGCCGATGTTCTGGACGAGGAGGTCGACGATCGCGCGCCGCTGGGCCCCGGTGTCGTACAGGCCGAGCTTGAGGACCCAGAGCAGCGCGGTCTGGCTGTCGTCCTCGGTCCGGGTGGGGCTGCCTCCCGGGGTCCAGGGCGGCGGGGAGCCGAGGCTGGAGCGGACCGTGAGCCGGCCGTCTTCGGTGCTCAGGTACTTGGTGACGAACGCCCGCTTGATCCGGGAGAAGAGGTCGTCGTAGGCGCGGGCCTCGGCGGTGCGGCCGGTGGCGCGGGCCATCTCGGCCATGAGCCGGGCGCTGTAGGCGTAGTAGGCGTCGCTGACGAGCTGGGTGCTGGTGACCTGGAAGGCCAGCCAGTCGCCGAAGATCGCTCCCTGCCCGGCGCCGGTGTCGCCGGTGCGCGCCCGGATCCAGTCCATGTAGGCCGTCATCGCGTCCCAGCTGCGGTCGACGATGGTGGTGTCGCCGCTCATCTGCCACACCGTCCAGGGGACGACGACCCCGCAGTCCGCCCAGCCGCTCGCCGGGTCCGGGTCGTTGTAGCGGGCGCCGGGGGCGATCCAGGTGAACTGGGCGCCGTCCGCGCCGTAGGTGCGCTGGGAGTCGATCAGGGTGTCCTGGAAGTGGCTCAGGAAGGTGACCGCGTCTGCGTTGTAGAGCCCGGTGCGGGCGAAGACCTGGGTGTCGCCGGTCCAGCCGCAGCGTTCGTCGCGCTGCGGGCAGTCGGTGGGCACCCAGAGGTAGTTGCCGCGCTGGCCCCAACGGACGTTGCTGATCAGCTGGTTGATGTCGGGGTCGTCGGTGGTGACGTGGCCGATGTCGTGGAGGGCGGAGGTGGCGGCCTTGCCGGTCAGGGCGGTGAGGGTGACCGGCTGCGAGGTGGTGACGGAGATGTGGCGGAAGCCGTAGAAGGTCAGGGAGTCCTGGTGGGTCTCGCCCTGCGGGTCGCCCTTGAGGACGTACGCGCTGGTGGCCTCGGCGGTGCGGAGGTTGGCCCGGTAGACGGAGCCCTCGGGCCCGTCCGCGCCCGCGCTGGTGTCGTTGAGCATCTCCCCCGGCCTGAAGGCGACTTCGGCTCCGGCTGGGCCCCGCAGGGTGTAGCGCAGGACGCCGACCATGTTCTGGCCGAGGTCGTACACGGCGGTCTCGCCGGGGTGCAGGGTGAGGGAGGCGGTGGCGGCCTCGGCGGGGTCGGTGACCGTGCGGGCGGGGTCGGCGACGGGATCCTCGCCGCCGGTGCGGACCGTGATCGACTGCGGCCCGCGGTCCCACTCGGGCATCAGCCGGGCCGACTCGCCGGGGTGGGCGACCAGGCGGGAGCCGGGGAACCGGGTGGTGAAGTCGTGCTCCTCGACCGCGGACCAGGTGGCGGTGTCGAAGCCGTTGGCGGTCCAGCCGGGCAGTTCCCGGCGGGCGTCGTAGGTCTGGCCGTCGTAGATGTCGTCGGCGCGGTACGGGCCGGTGTCCGTGGCCCGCCAGTCGTCGCCGGGCGCGGTCACGACGGTCTGGGTCGAGCCGTCCTCGTAGCGGATCAGGAGCTTGGCCTTGAGGGCGAGGCGGTTGCCGGTCTCGGAGTAGTAGACGCTGTTCTCGGAGACGCGGCCGTTGTACCAGCCGTTGCCCAGGACGGCGGCGAGGGTGACCTGCTGCTGCTCGGCCAGCAGGTCCGTCACGTCGTAGGTGAAGTAGTTGACGGTGGTGTCGTAGTTGGTCCAGCCCGGGGTGAGGAGTTCGTAGGTGGTGCCGCCGTCCTGGGGCACGGCGACCCGGTGCCCGTTGACGTGGGCCTCGTACACGCCGAGCGCGGAGACGTAGAGGCGGGCCGCCCCCACCCGGCCGGGCCGGAGGGCGGTCTGCCTCCTCAGGAGCGGCGCGCCCGCGCTGTTCGGTTCCTTGCCCGCCATGCAGATCCACCGCGCGCCGTCCCAGCCGGTCACCCCGTCGGAGCTGAGCAGGCCGGTCTCGAAGCGGGCGGCCGGGGCGTCGGGAAGCCTGCGCCCGTGCTCGTCCCAGACCTGGACCGTCCAGTGGTAGCGCGTCGAGGCGCGCAGCTCGGGGCCCGTGTAGCGCACGGCCACCGAGTCCGGCGCCTCGGTCCGGCCGCTGTCCCAGACGTCCGCACGGCCCTCGGCCAGATGGTCGGGGCCGGACGCCACCAGGATGCGGTACGCCGTCTGACGCCGGCCGCGGACCCGGGACGCGGTGCGCCAGCCGAATCGCGGGCGGGCCGCGTCCACGCCGAGCGGATCGGTGCGGTGCTCGACCGTCAGCCCCTCGACGGTGGTGCGGTGGACTCCGTCGGTCATGCCGTGATCCCTTCGACCGCTCGGACTTGTATCGATTCAGCCGAGTCGGCGCTTGAAGCTAGTGGCAGACGGGGTGCGTGTCCACCGTCCGCGCCGCACGGTGAAACCGTTCAGGGCCCGGGGTCCTGGCTCACCGTCACGTCAGCTGTAGACGATCGGGCAGCCGCGCCGCAGGGAGTGCTGCGCGGCACGCAGGTACAGGGCCACGTAGAACGCGGCGTCGAGGTCCTCGGCCCAGGGGCCGGGCCGTGCGGCCGCGACCCGCTTCGCCTCGCCGTCCAGGAACCACATGGTGAGGTCCAGGTTGTCGCAGGCCACGGGTATCTCGTCGAGGGGCAGCCGCACGGCCTCGGCCAGCCGTCGCGCGCAGTCGAGGATCTTCGGGGCTCCGGCGATCACCGTCGTGTCCGAGTAGGAGGACTCGACGGGCAGTTCGACCTCGGTGTCGAGTGCCACCGGCACCAGCACCGACCAGTCGAGGAGGGACTCCGGCTCGGAGGGCGCCAGCCGGTCCTGTGCGAGCCGCACGAAGCCGTCCATCGGCGGCACCAGTTTCTCCTCGAACAACGTCCCCGACCCGCGGACCAACTCCGTCTCCTCGGGCACGGACTCGTACGGCGGCAGCCCGCGACGGCGCAGTTCCTCGTTCAGCCCCGAGGCGACGGCCCCGCGGCCCTCCTCCTCGTCCTCGTCGAACCACTCCTGCGCGCCCACGCTCACCAGGTAGATCCCCATGTGCCGAAAGGTACAGCGCGCCACTGACAACGCCCCGCACTCCTCCGCTCAGGGAGCGGTCAGCAGCAGCGTGGGCAGCGTGCCCTCCAGGATGCGCTCGCGGGGCAGGGTGAGGCCGAAGTGCCGCTGGAGCACCTCCAGGCAGGCCCGGTGCACGGCCCGGTGCTCCAGGTCCTCGTCGGGGAGTCCTGCGGCGGTGAGCCGCTCCCGGACGGCGGCGACCACCTCCGGATCGCCCTCGGGACTGCCCTGCCCCCAACTCCCGTCCAGGTGAAGGTTGAACGCGCACATCAGGTTCTCGTCGTGGCGGTAGGCGAACTGCGGGGGCACCGGCTTGCCGTTCTCCTCCTCGTACTCCAGGTGGTGAACGTGCAGGCCGCCGCGGTCCACCGGCCTGCTGCCGGTACCGAACTCGCCCTGCCAGCCGCCGTACTTGATGACGTACGACCACTCGTCGAGTTCGCCGTGGCGCAGGGCGATGCCGTCCATGACCTCTCCGTACAGGCCTTCCAGCAGGTCCTGCACCTGTCGGCCGGTGAGTTCCCCGATGGCGCGGGGGCGGTTGGGCCGGTGAGCGGTCTCGGCGACGCGTCTGGCGAGCGACTCCGATTCGAGGTCGGGGGCGATCACCACGCTGTAGCCGCCCCAGGCGATGGACTGCGGTTCGGCGAGCCAGGCTATTCCGTCGGTCATGGCGGTCAACCCTGCCGTATCCGCCGGAGGGTGTCACGGAGAACCCCCCGTGGAGAGGGGTTCTGCGCCCGGTGTTCCCCGGCCCGCGCCTCCGTGGCTGCTTCAACGAGGCACACGGTGCTGACGAGGTTCCGGAGCAGTACAACCTGCGCACGCGGGCGGACTGTGCTGCGGCACGGTGGCGGCGCCGGCCGGGATCGTCCCGTTCACCGTGTCCGCACCGGCTCGGTGCCGCCCCGCCAGGGGCTCGACATCCGGCCGACGGTGGCGGTGATCGCGGCGAGCCTGGCCACGGCCTTCCGTGCCCGCTCCCACTACGTGACAGAACCGGTGAACAAGCGCTTAGATAGTTCGCGGAACGAGTCCGTGCCGCCCAGGAGGCCCCGTTGCTGTTCACATCCGTCGACGACGTCTCCGCACGCCTCGCCGAGACCGGCTACCTCGCCTCGCCCGCCGTCGCAACCACCGTCTTCCTCGCCGACCGCCTCGGCAAGCCGCTCCTGGTCGAGGGCCCCGCCGGGGTCGGCAAGACCGAGCTGGCCAAGGCGGTGGCCGAGGTCGCCGGCGCGCGGCTGGTCAGGCTCCAGTGCTACGAGGGCGTGGACGAGTCCCGGGCGCTGTACGAGTGGAACCACGCCAAGCAGCTCCTGCGCATCAGCGCGGGGCGCGACGAGACCTGGGACGAGGCCCGCACGGACATCTTCAGCGAGGAGTTCCTGCTCTCCCGGCCCCTGCTGACGGCGATCCGGGGCGACGAGCCCAAGGTGCTGCTGATCGACGAGACCGACAAGGCGGACGTCGAGGTCGAGGGACTGCTCCTGGAGGTGCTCAGCGACTTCCAGGTCACGGTCCCCGAGCTGGGCACGATCAGCGCCTCCCGCCGCCCCTTCGTCGTCCTGACCTCCAACGCCAGCCGTGAGCTGTCCGAGGCCCTGCGCCGCCGCTGCCTGTTCCTGCACATCGGGTTCCCCGAGGAGGAACTGGAGCGGCGGATCGTACGGCTGAAGGTGCCGGGCCTCGACGAGACGCTGGCGAAGTCCGTGGTGCGGGTCGTGGGGGCGCTCCGGGCCATGGACCTGCGCAAGGTGCCCTCGGTCGCGGAGACCATCGACTGGGCCCGCACGCTCCTCGCGCTCGGCGCGGACCACCTCGACGAGACGGTCGTACGGGACAGCCTGGGCGTGCTCCTCAAGCACCAGGACGACATCCTCAAGGCTGGGGCCAAGCTCGACCTGGACGCGGTGTGAGCACCGCCGAGCGGCTCACCTCCCTGGTCGGCGCCCTGCGTGCACACGGTGTGCGGATCGGAACGGGTGAGACGGTGGACGCGGCGCAGGCGGTCGAGGCGCTCGGGTTCGCCGACCGGGAACGGCTGCGGGAGGGCCTGGCCGCGACGTTGCTGCACAGCACGGCCCAACGACCGGTCTTCGACCCGGTGTTCGACCTGTATTTTCCGCGGGGCGTCGGCGCACCCGAGACCGGCCCCGCGGACCGGGAGGAGCTCCGTGAGTGGCTCGCCCGGGCCCTGGCCGCGAACGACGAGACACTGATGGCCCGCCTCGCGGCGGAGGCCGTCGACGGGTTCGGCGGGTACGGCAACTCCCCCTCCTCGGACGGCTGGTCGTCGTACCAGACCCTCGACCGGCTGCGCCCGCAGACCCTGCTCGCGCGCGTCCGGGACGACGTGCGGGGCCGGCAGGGCATGTCCGGGTTCACCGACCGGCTGCTGGAGGACGAGGTCCGGCGGCGCATCGAGGCGTTTCGCGCGCTGGTGGCGGCGGAGGCCCGGCGCCGGGTCGCGGAGCGCCGGGACCGGGACGTGATCGCCCGGCGGGCGGTGGCCCCGACGACCGACCGGGTCGACTTCCTGTTCGCCGGAAAGGACCGGCTGGCCGAACTGCGGCGTACGGTGCAGCCGTTGGCCCGCAAGCTCGCCACCCGGCTCGCGGCCCGCCGCCGCCGTGCCGCACGGGGCAGCATCGACCTGCGGCGGACCCTGCGCGGTTCGCTGTCGACGGGCGGGGTGCCGATGAAACCGGTGCTGCGCAGGCGCCGGCCGGCCCGGCCCGAACTGGTGCTGCTGTGCGATGTGTCGGGCTCGGTGTCGGGGTTCTCGGACTTCACCATGCTGCTGGTGCAGGCGCTGCACGACCAGTTCAGCAAGGTGCGGGTGTTCGCCTTCGTCAACCGCCTCGACGAGGTCACTCCGCTCCTGCGGCACGGGGCGGCCGATCCGGAGGGGCTCGGCGCCCGCATCCGCGCGGAGGCCACGCTCACGGGGTGGCACGGCAGCAGCGACTACGGCGTGGCGCTGGGCGAGTTCGTGTCGTCGTACGGGGACGCGCTGAGCCCGCGCACCACGGTCTTCGTCCTCGGTGACGCCCGTACCAACATGAGCGACCCGAACCTGCCCGCCGTCCGCGAGATCACCGAACGGGCGCGCCGCGTCTACTGGTTGAACCCGGAGGCGCGGGCGCAGTGGGGCACGGGCGACTCGGCCGCTCATGAGTACGCCGAGTCGGTGGAGATGCACGAGTGCCGCAATGTCCGCCAGCTCAGCGCCCTGGTGGGGCGACTGCTGCCCATCTGACCGCCCGCGGGGCCCACTGTCGCCGGGTCCAGGTCGTGGAACCGATTGGTTTACCTACGTCCGGCAGCGTGAACCGATCGGTTTCCGATGGCAGCGCGCGGTCTGTTCCCTACGCTCCGAACCGACGGAGGGGGACCCATGAAGGCAGTCGTGCAGGACCGGTACGGCTCGGTGGACACACTGGAGCTGAGGGAGGTGGAACGGCCCGTGCCGGCCGCCGACGAGGTACTCGTGCGGGTGCACGCGGCCTCGGTCAACGCCTACGACTGGCACTGTCTCCGCGGCGACCCGAAGATCGCCCGGCTGTCGTTCGGGCTGCGCGCGCCGAAGGTGCGGATCCGGGGCCGGGACTTCGCGGGCCGTGTCGAGGCCGTCGGCGCCGAGGTCAAGGGCCTGCACCCCGGGGACGAGGTGTACGGCGAGGCGGACGGGACCTTCGCGGAGTTCGTGTGCGCCAAGGACAGCGCGACGGACTTGAAGCCCGCCGGGTTCTCCTTCGAGCAGGCCGCCGCGATGCCGCTGGCCGCGAACACCGCGCTCATCGGGCTGCGGGACGTCGCCGGGGTCAGGGCCGGGCAGTCCGTCCTGGTGAACGGTGCCTCGGGCGGTGTGGGGACCTTCGCCGTGCAACTCGCGAAGGCGTACGGCGCCGAGGTGACCGGCGTGTGCGGCCCGCGCAACGTCGAGCTCGTCGGGTCGCTCGGGGCGGACCGGATCGTCGACTACACCCGGGAGGACTTCACCCGCGACGGGCGACGCTACGACGTGGTGCTGGACCTGGTGGGCAATCGTTCACTGGGCGAGCTGCGGCGTGCGGCGGCCCCCACCGGGGCCGTCGTGCTGTCCGGCGGGGGCGTGTTCGAGGGCGGCAGCATCCTCGGCCCCGTGCGGCTCACGCTGCGCGGGATGCTCCTCTCCCCCTTCGTCCGTCAACGGCTGCTCCAGCTCATGGCGACGGCACGCAAGGAGAACCTCGCGGCCCTGCGCGAGCTGGCCGAGGCAGGCAGGATCGCCCCGGCCGTCGAGCGGACGTATCCGCTCGACCGGGCGGCCGAGGCCATCCGGCATCTGGAGGTGGAGCACGCACGCGCGAAGATCGTCGTCACCCTGTAGGAGGTGACGGCGCGGAACCGGTGTGAACGGGTGTGCCTCACTTGCCCTTCGCGTAGTCCTTCGCCATGCCACCCGCGAAGTCGTAGACCACGCACTGCTCGTCACCGACGACCCAGGCGTCGTGCCCGGGGGCCAGCACGAAGACGTCACCGGGGCCCACCTCGCCCTCGCCGCCGTCGTCCATGGCGATGCGCATCCGGCCCTCGACCACATAGCCGTTGTGGTGGACCTCGCAGCTCTTGGTGCCCGCGATGGGTGCCACGGACTCGGACCAGCGCCAGCCCGGTTCGAAGGTGCCCACGGCGAAGTCCAGCCCGCTCATGTGGACCGCTTCGAGGTGGCCCCGCGGGAAATCGCGGCGCTCGTCCGGCTTGTCGAGCGTCTTCACCTCAAACATGACGGCTCTCCCTTCCGGCCGCGTTGTGGGCGGCCGGGGCCGGTCTCCGTCTCCCGCCCTTCCTGGGCGGCACCGGCGGGGGCCGAGCCCCATCACTCCATGGTCCGCCCGTCCAGCCGGGCCTGCCATTCGGGTGACGGCGAGGCGCCGTCAGTCCTGTCGGTCCCCGCCCGCGCAGAGCCGCGCGAAGCGGTCCGCGTCGACATTGCCACCGGAGACGATCACCCCGACCCGGCCCGGGAGGCCGCTGACCCGCCCGCTGAGCAGGGCGGCCAGCGGAGTCGCGCCGCTCGGTTCGACGACGATCCTCAGTCGCTCGAAGGCGAACCGCATGGCCGCGCGGATCTCGTCGTCGGAGACCAGCGCGATCTCGTCGACCAGCCGCAGGTTCACCGAGAAGGTCAGCTCACCGGGCGTGTCCACAGCCTGTCCGTCGGCGATGGTCTGCGGAACCGGGATGCTGACGCGCCGCCCCGCCTCCAGGGACCGCTTGGTGTCGTCGCCGGCCTCCGGTTCCACCCCGATCATGCGGATGCCCCGGTGCAGGCCCTTGGCCGCGGTCGCACTCCCCGCCATCAGGCCGCCACCGCCGACCGGCGCTAGCAGTGCCCCCAACTCGCCGGTTTCCTCCAGGAGTTCGAGGGCGGCCGTGCCCTGTCCCGCCATCACGTGCGGGTGTTCGTACGGCGGGATGAGCGTGAGGCCCCGCTCGGCGGCCAGGTCCTTGGCGATGGCCTCCCGGTCACCGGTGTAGCGGTCGTACGTGACGATCTCGGCGCCGTAGCCCTCGGTGGCCGCCCGCTTGGAGGCGGGGGCGTCCTCGGGCATGACGATCACCGCGGTGGTGCCGAGTTCGCGGGCGGCCAGGGCGACGGCCTGGGCGTGGTTCCCGGAGGAGTAGGCGGCGATGCCACGGGCCAGCTGGTCCGGACCCAACCGGGAGGCCGCGTTGTAGGCGCCGCGGAACTTGAAGGCACCGACCCGCTGGAAGTTCTCGCACTTGAGGAAGACCTCGGCGCCGACCCTGGCATCGAGGGTGCGGGAGCGCAGCACCGGTGTGCGGTGGGCGACGCCCCGGAGCCGGGCGGCCGCGTCCTGGACGTCGTCCAGGGTGACCGGTGGGATGGTGGTCGTCACGAGTGGCCTCCTGTGTTCGCCTGTTTCCGGGACTGGGACAGATAGCTGTAGGCGGAGGCGCGGGAGATGCCGAGCCGTCCGGCCACCTGCTCGATCGCCCGGCGGACCGCGAACACGCCCCGTTCGTCCAGGCTGCGGAACAGGTCGAGGCGCCCGGCGCGGTCGAGCAGCGCCCACGACTGGTGGCGGTGCGCGTCGAGCATGACGTCGACGACGGAGTCGATGTCGTCGCCGAAGGTGGTGACGGGGGGTTCCCCGGGGGCGGTGCCGATCCCGGCCAGGGCCCCAAGCAGGGCGTGCACCTCGCTCGCCGCGGTGACGTCGACATTGACGCACAACGCGCCGAAGACCGCGCCCGAGGAGTCCCGGAGGAGCATCGTCGACGACTTGACGAGCTTGCCGGTGTCGGTCCGGGTGACGTAGTTCAGCTCGTCGGCCGCCTCGTCGCCCCGGGCCACCATGCGCAGGCCGATCTCACTCATCGCCCCGCCCACCGTGCGCCCGGTCACCGAGCCGGCGATGGCCACCACCGAGTTCTCGGGCCGCCGGTAGTCGTGCAGCACCACCTCGCACACCGGTCCGAAGGTCGCCGCGATCCCGTCGACGACCGACGTGAGCGCGGCGATGATCGCGTCCCGCTCGGCCTCCATCACGTCCTCCTGCTTCTTCGCCACGACTCCTAGACTAACAATCCAGCGACTGGACCACCAGTCCAATTCATCGATCCGTTCCCTCGCACCTCCACGGATCTTGACGGCCGGGATGTTACCGGTAACATCAGTCTCCATGTCCTCGACACTGGCGCCCGCGCGCACCCCGGTCTTCAGTCCGGCCGCAGTGGTCGCCTCCTGCGTCGGTTTCGTGCTCATCGGCGCGCTCCAGGCGCTGTACGGTCCGGCGATCCCCGCCTTCCGGGAGGAGTTCGGGCTGTCGCCCTC
The DNA here is from genome assembly GCF_003933965.1 of Streptomyces sp. RP5T. GTDB lineage: Bacteria > Actinomycetota > Actinomycetes > Streptomycetales > Streptomycetaceae > Streptomyces. Next base: position 2,807 of record NZ_RSAJ01000009.1, on the reverse strand, counting down.
CGGGGCCGGACTCGGGCTGAGCGCCCACTTCGTGGGTGGCGTGGCCGGTGTCCTGCTGTTCGACCGGCTCTTCGGCAAGGTCGGCAACCGGCGGATCCTGGGCGCCTCGTACCTGCTGATGGCGCTCGGCGCGGCGGGCTTCGCGCTCGCCCCGGACTGGCCCCCCGCCCTGGCCGCGGCGCTGCTCGCCGGTCTCGGCTTCGGCGGCATCGACTACGGACTGAACCAGCTCTTCGCGGTCGGCTTCGGCCACCGTTCGACCGCCATGCTGAACATCCTCAACGCGCACTTCGGTGTGGGCGCGATCCTCGGTCCGGCCCTGATCGGCGTGGTGGGGGCCGGGCACTATCCGGCGGTCTTCCTCGGTTTCGCGCTCGTCAACCTGCCGTTGCTGCTCTGTCTGAAGGGCGTACGGGACCGGCCGCCGCAGCCGTCCGGCACGGTCACCGACGCGCCCGGGGTTCTCGGCCGCAGCCTGGCCTCCGTGCTCTGCGTGTTCGTCGCGCTCTACGTCCTGCACGTGGGCATCGAGGCGGGCGTCGGAGGCTGGGAGCCCACGCATCTGGAGACCGTGGGGTACGGCGCCGGGGTGGCCGCGACCGCGACCTCCGTCTACTGGCTGATGATGACGGTGGGCCGTTTCCTGGTCGCCCCGCTCGCGCTGCGGTTCTCGGCGCAGGCCATCATCACCGTGTCCTGCGCGGGCATGACGCTCTGTCTGCTCCTCGCTTCGACAGGGGAGTTGGCGCCCTACGCCTACGCGGGCGTCGGTCTGTTCATCGCGCCGATCTTCCCCACCGGTCTGCCCTGGCTGCACCGGGCCGCCCCCGGCGCCCGGCGGGCCGGTGCCCTGGTCATCGCCGCGTCCATGATCGGCGGTGTGGCGGCGGGACCGGCACTGGGCAAGGCCATCGAGTGGTCCGGGATCCGTGCCGTCCCCCTCCTGCTGAGCGCCGTGTCGGCCGTGTGCCTGGCCGCGACCGTCTGGCTTGCCCGCAGCACCCGAACCCCCTGAATTCCCGCTGACTGGAAGGGATGCCCCGCATGCCCGCTCTGACGACGTCCAACGACGGTTTCCTCCTGCACGGCGAGCCGTTCCGGATCATCTCCGGAGCCATGCACTACTTCCGTATCCACCCCGACCAGTGGACCGACCGGCTGCGCAAGGCCCGGCTGATGGGCCTCAACACCATCGAGACCTATCTGCCGTGGAACCTCCACGAGCCGGAGCCGGGCCGGCTCGTCCTGGACGGCTTCCTCGACCTGCCCCGCTGGCTGCGTCTGGCCCAGGACGAGGGCCTACACGTCCTGTTGCGCCCGGGGCCGTTCATCTGTGCCGAGTGGGACGACGGCGGTCTGCCCGCCTGGCTGCTCGCGGACCCCGACACAAGGCTGCGCAGCAGCGACCCGCGGTTCACGGCGGCGTTCGACGGCTACCTGGACCAACTGCTGCCCGCGCTGCGCCCGTTCATGGCCGCGCACGGCGGTCCGGTGATCGCCGTGCAGGTGGAGAACGAGTACGGGGCGTACGGCGACGACACCGCGTATCTCAAGCACGTCCACCAGGCGCTGCGCGACCGCGGTGTCGAGGAGTTGCTGTACACCTGCGACCAGGCGAACGCCGAACACCTGGCGGCCGGCACCCTGCCGGGCACGCTCGCCACGGTCACCTTCGGCAGCCGGGTCGAGGAGAACCTGGCCGCCCTGCGCGCCCACCAGCCCCAAGGCCCGCTGATGTGCTCGGAGTTCTGGGTCGGCTGGTTCGACCACTGGGGCGGTCCGCACCACGTACGCTCCGCCGCCGACGCCGCGGCCGACCTGGACCGCCTGCTGTCGGCCGGCGCCTCGGTCAACATCTACATGTTCCACGGCGGCACCAACTTCGGCTTCACCAACGGCGCCAACCACAAGCACGCCTACGAACCCACCGTCACGTCCTACGACTACGACGCCCCGCTCACCGAGAGCGGCGACCCGGGACCGAAGTACCACGCGTTCCGTGAGGTGATCGCCCGTCACACGCACGTGCCGGAGCAGCCGTCGCCCTCGCCCGCGCCCAAACTCCCGCCCAGGGACGTCGACCTGGACCACCGGGCCCCACTGCTGCCGTACGTCGGGGCACTGTCGCCGACGCGCACCGGCACCCCGGTGACGATGAACGAGCTGGGGGTGCACACCGGTTACGTGCTCTACCGCACCGCGCTTCCAGGCTCCGGCGACGGCCTGCTGCACTTCCCGGGCGGGGTCGGGGACCGCGCCCAGGTCTTCGTGGACGGCGCCCCGGCCGGCGTACTGGAGCGCGAGCGGCACGACGAGACCCTCGCGGTACGCGTGCCACGGGCCGGTTCCGTCCTTGAGGTCCTGGTGGAGAACATGGGCGGGGTCAACTACGGGCCGCGCATCGGGGCGCCCAAGGGGCTGCTCGGGCCGGTGTCGTTCCAGGGTGCCGAACTGAGCGGCTGGGAGTGCCGGCCGGTGCCGCTGGACGACCTGGCCGCCGTGCCGTTCGAGCCGTCGGGGGCGTCCACGGACGCGGTGCCCGCCTTCCACCGGGGCACCTTCGAGGTGGCGAGCCCGGCGGACACCTTCCTCTCGCTGCCAGGCTGGACCAAGGGGCAGGCCTGGGTCAACGGCTTCCACCTGGGCCGCTACTGGAACCGGGGTCCGCAGCACACCCTGTACGTCCCCGCCCCCGTCCTGCGCGCCGGCGCCAACGAACGGGTCCTGCTGGTGCTGCACGCCACCACCGGCACGCGCGCCCGGCTCACCGACACGCCCGACCTCGGACCGGAGACCGACTGATGTCC
>NZ_RSAJ01000099.1 GCF_003933965.1 Streptomyces sp. RP5T | reverse complement strand
GCCCCCAGCCGCGCACTGCTCCACCCGGTCAGCACCAGGGCCGCCACCACCGACACGACGGTGACCGGCACCCGCCAGCCCGACGGCGGCAGCACGATGGCGAGCAGGGGCAGCAGCGCCCCCACCGTGAACGCCAGGAAGCTCGCCCAGGCCGCGTGCCAGGGGTTGGTCAGCTCGTCCGGGTCGATGCCGAGCTCCACGCGTGCGTGCGCCCGGAGCGCGTCGCGTTCCGTGAGCTGTTCCGCCGCCTCACGGGCCACGTCACGGGACAGGCCCCGTGCCTCCAGAAGCTCCGTCAACTCCGCCAGCTCCGCCTCGGGCTGTTCGCGAAGCTCGCGCTTCTCCATGGCCAGCGCCGCCTTCTCGGAGTCGCGCTGGGTGGACACCGAGACGTACTCACCGGCCGCCATGGACATCGAGCCGGCCAGCAGACCCGCCAGACCCGCCGTCAGCAAGGCCGCGCGGTCGCTCGTCGCGCCGGCCACGCCGACGACGAGGCCCGCCGTGGAGACGATGCCGTCGTTCGCGCCGAGGACCGCCGCGCGCAGCCAGTTGAGACGGGTGCCGAGCCCGCCGCCGTGCGCCTCGTCGTGCGCCGGTCCACTCATACCCTCTTCGGTCACCCCCGGAGGATCGCACCCCGGGCTCGCGAGCCGGGCACCGACGCCACTGTGAGGGACTGTCAGTCGTGGCCCGTATCCTCGTGAACCATGCTCGAAGACCAGACGACCGCAGCGTCCTCCCCCACAGCGTGGCCGGCCGCGTATCCGCAGGGATACGCGGTCGTCGACGTGGAGACCACCGGCCTGGCCCGCGACGACCGGATAATCTCCGCGGCCGTCTACCGACTTGACGCCCGCGGCGAGGTCGAGGACCACTGGTACACGCTGGTCAACCCGGAGCGCGACCCGGGCCCCGTGTGGATCCACGGGCTGACGAGCGCGGTGCTGAAAGGCGCGCCTCTCTTCCAGGACATCGCCGACGAGTTCTCGGCCCGTCTGGACGGCCGCGTCCTCGTCGCGCACAACGCCGTGTTCGACTGGCAGATGATCGCCCGCGAGTACGCGCGCGCGGGCCGGGTGGCGCCGGTGAGTCAGCGGCTGTGCACCATCGTCCTGTCGAAGGAGCTCGATCTGCCGCTGCCCAACCACAAACTGGAGTCGCTGGCGGCCCACTTCGGCGTCGTCCAGCAGCGGGCCCACCACGCCCTCGACGACGCGCGCGTGCTCGCGGAGGCGTTCCGGCCGAGTCTGCGGGCCGCCGCCGCGCGAAGCGTGCGGCTGCCGCTGCACGAGTGCCGGCCGCTGACCGAGTGGACGGACCGGGCGGTGCCCCGGCAGTCGGCGGGCTACGGCGGCTACCGGCCCACCAGTTGGCGGCCCACGCGCAAGCGGCCCGCGTGCCCCTACCCCAACCCGGGGCGGTACGAGGACGGCAAACCACTCAAACAGGGCATGCGGATCGCCTTCTCCGGAGACACCTCGACCGAGCGCGACCTCCTGGAGGACCGGGCGATCGAGGCCGGGCTGCACGTGGCCACCAGCATCTCCCGGCTGACCAGCCTGCTCGTCACCAACGACCCGGACTCGGGCACGTCCAAGGTGGTCAAGGCCCGGCAGTTCGGCACACCGGTCGTCGACGAGGCGGCCTTCGGGCAGCTTCTGCGGGATGTGGAACCGGCGTCGGGGGGATGGCCGTAAGCCACCGGCAGCAAGGGGCTCCCGGCCACCGGCAGCGCCCGTTTCCCGGCGAGTGCCGCGGACGCACCCGCCGTCACAGCCGGGCCGGGGTCACAAGGCGGAGCCGATCTTGTCCACGATGCCGACCTTGCCCTCCGCGCGGGCACAGTGCGCGCCGCAGAACCAGTGACCGTCCGCCTCGACACCCTGGCCGATGATCTGCACCCGGCAGTGCTCGCAGATGGGGGCCATGCGGTGGATCGCGCAGGCGAACGAGTCGAAGACGTGGCGTGCCCCGTCCCGGGTCTCGACGGTGAAGGCCAGCTCGTAATCGTTCCCGCACACTTCGCAACGTGTCATACGCCGAATCGTCAGCGGCGCGGCCGGCCCCCGCAAGCCGGCACCGCCCGGCCGGGTGGGGACGGCCGATGAGGTCGGACGACAGAATCGGACGCCCCCCTGTGGGAACCCCCCGCGGTCCGAGTTGTACGGTCGTGGGGTGTACCGCTTCCTGTTGTCCCGGCAGTGGGTGATCCTCACACTGGTCGCCCTGCTCCTCATCCCCACGATGATCAGGCTGGGCATCTGGCAGATGCACCGCTACGAGGAGCGCACCGCCCGCAACCACCTGGTCTCCGAGGCGCTGTCCGCGAAGCCGGTGCCCGTGGAGCGGATGACCTCGCCGGGACACACGGTCACCACCCACGACCGGTACCGCAGCGTGACCGCGAAGGGGCACTTCGACACCGACGACGAGGTCGTCGTCCGGCGCCGCACCAACTCCGACGACGAGGTCGGCTACCACGTCCTGACCCCCTTCGTGCTCGCCGACGGCAAGGTGCTGCTGGTCAACCGGGGCTGGATCCCCGCGAACGGTCCAAGCCAGACCGTGTTCCCGAAGATCCCCGCTCCCCCGAAGGGCGAGATCACCGTCACCGGGCGGCTGATGCCCGACGAGACGACCGCGGCGAGCGGCATCAAGAACCTCAAGGGGCTGCCGGACCGGCAGGTCATGCTGATCAACAGCGAGCAGGAGGCCGAGCGGCTGCGCAGGACGGTGCTCGGCGGCTACATCGCCCAGACGGCTCCCGAGCCGAAGGGCGACAGCCCCGAACAGATCGGCGCCAATCCCGGCAAGGAGGACGCCGCGCTGAACTACGCCTACGCGATCCAGTGGTGGCTGTTCTCCGTGGGGGTGCCGATCGGGTGGGTGGTCCTGGTGCGACGTGAGGTGCGGGACCGCCGGGAGAAGGCGGAACAGGGCAGCGCCGCGGAGGCGGAACCGGCCGCGGTCTGACACACCCCCGCACTTCACGCCTCACGTACGGTCCCGCCAGTAGAGGAACGTGCGCTCCGGCTCGGGCAGCAGTCCCCACGGATACGGGGTCATATGGCGGCCGATCCGCCGGAACACGGGTGCCGCGTCGGCCGGACGGTGCCTGCGGACGAGGGCGAAGGCCAGCAGGTTGAGATCGGCGACTGCCTCGGCGTGCGGCGCGGCCCCGGTGTGGAACCAGCCGCTCAGGGCCGACTCGATCTCGGCGTCGGCCCGGGGCTCGTTCCAGTGGCTGTCCGCTCCGAGGGGCATCTGCCGCCTGCGGTGGGCGACGAGTTCGACGCGGGCCGCCACCGGGAGCAGGGCGAGCGGTGAGCCGTACGGAGCGCGGGCGGCACCGTGTGCGGCGAAGTCCATCATGTCGGCGACCGAGCCCTGCCCGCGCGGCGACAGACAGCCCAGCAGCCGGTGGTAGGCGCCCCGGTGCCACGGCGCCCGGGTGACGGCCTCGGTCCACACGGGCACGGCGTCCCGGGCCGGCACCGCGAGGGACTGCATCAGCCCCAGGAGCGCCAGCCAGGGTGTCGGATCCTCGGGGCAGGCCTCGGCGGCCCGCAGACACGCCCGTTCGGCGTCCTGGGCGGCGGCCCGGCCCTCGGCGGAAGTCCACCGTGCGCTGCGGACACAGGCCCACAGCACCAGCGCGTCCGCGTCACCGGGCCGTTCCGCCCTCCACCGCTCGCATACCGCGACCGGCAGCCCGCCCGCGAGCACGGACATCCGGTGCCACCGGCGGTCCCAGTCCCTCCCCGTGTCCCGCAGCAGCGCGGAGACCGGCTGCCAGGGCGGGCGGCTGGAACTCGCGCCGAGCCCGTGCGACTGCAGCGTGGGACGCAGCTCGGTCAGCGTCGCGTGCAGGGCGTCGTCGTCGAGGGCGGGGCGGACCAGCAGGGCGTGACGACGGCGTCGGAGCATGTCGGTCCCGGGGTATCTGGAGGGTGTACGGGGCGGGCACCAGGCCCGCCCCGCGATGCACAGCGACAGCGGCAACAAGCGGCGAGCGCCGAGCGGCGGCGACAGCAGCACCGGCACCCGCACCCGCACCCGCACCCGCACCCGCACCCGCACCCGCGACGACTCAACAGCACCGCCCCTGCGGATGAACCTCCCGATGCCGCGCGCGCAGCACCTCGTACTCCCGCCGGGTCGGTACGGGGGCGAGGGGCCGGTGGCGCAGTTGCCGCTCGCGGTAGCGGTCGTACTCCGCCTCCCCGGTCAGCTCCCGCAGATACCACCGCACACCCCGCACCCAGCGCCGAGCGGTCGCGGCCACTGTTGCCGCCACCGCCACCGTCACGAGCGCGCTCCCACCAGCTCCTCGCCGGCCTGTCCGGGAACGTCGAGTCGCGACTCGACGTACGGCGACTCCGACGCCGGCAGTACCCCCGGCGCCCGGACCGCCCGCACGCAGACCACGCCCGCGTTGACGATCACGACTGCCACCAGCACCAGGAACACGGCGATCAGCACCCCGTCGACCGTGGAGTTGGTCACCACCGCGTGCATGTCGTCCAGGGACTTGGCGGGCGCGATCACCTGGCCCGCGTCGATGCCGTCCGCGTACTTGGCGCGCTGGGCGAAGAAGCCGACGCGCGGATCGCCGGAGAAGATCTTCTGCCAGCCCGCCGTGAAGGTGATCGCGACCACCCAGGCCAGCGGCACCCCGGTCACCCAGGCCCAGCGCAGCTTCCCGGACTTCACCAGAACCGTGGTGCACACCGCCAGCGCGATGGCGGCCAGCAGCTGGTTCGCGATGCCGAAGAGCGGGAAGAGCTGGTTGATCCCGCCGAGCGGGTCTGTGGCGCCGGTGTGGAGGAAGTAGCCCCAGGCCGCCACGACCAGGGCGCTGCACAGCCAGATCCCGGGCTTCCAGTTGACCCGGCCGACCGGCTTCCAGACGTTGCCGAGCATGTCCTGGAGCATGAAGCGCCCGACCCGGGTGCCCGCGTCCACCGTCGTCAGGATGAACAGCGCCTCGAACATGATCGCGAAGTGGTACCAGAAGGCCTTCATGGCCGTACCGCCGAACACCCCCGAGAAGATCTCCGACATACCGACCGCGAGGGTCGGTGCGCCGCCGGAGCGGGCGATCAGCGACTGTTCCTCGACCGCCTTCGCGGCCTGGATCAGCTGGTCGGGCGTGATGGTGAAGCCCAGTCCGGCCACCGCGTGCGACGCCGACTGCGCCGTGTCCCCCAGCAGTCCCGCCGGGGCGTTCATCGCGTAGTACAGGCCGGGCTCCAGGGTGGCCGCGGCGATCAGCGCCATGATCGCGACGAACGACTCCATCAGCATGGCGCCGTACCCGATGAGCCGGACCTGCGACTCCTTGCGGATCAGCTTCGGTGTCGTACCGGAGGAGACCAGGGCGTGGAAGCCGGACAGCGCGCCGCAGGCGATGGTGATGAACAGGAAGGGGAAGAGCGAGCCGGCGAAGACCGGGCCCGCCCCGGACGAGGCGAAGTCCGTGACGGCGTCCGCGCGCAGCACCGGGGCGGCCACCACGACCCCCACCGCGAGCAGCGCGATGGTGCCGATCTTCATGAAGGTGGAGAGGTAGTCACGGGGGGCCAGCAGCATCCAGACCGGGAGGACGGACGCCACGAAGCCGTAGCCGACCAGGCAGAGGACCAGGGTGGTCGGGCTGAGGGTGAACGTGGAGGCGAGCGAGGAGTTCTGGACCCAGCTGCCGCCGACGATCGCGAGCAGCAGCAGGGCGATGCCGATGAGGCTGGTCTCCACGACCCGGCCGGGGCGGACGCGGTGCATCCAGAAGCCCATGAACAGGGCGATCGGGATGGTCATCGCGACGGAGAAGGTGCCCCACGGGGAGTGCGCGAGGGCGTTGACCACGACCAGGGCCAGCACGCCCAGCAGGATGATCATGATGGCGAAGACGGCGACCAGCGCGGCGGCGCCGCCCGCCCGGCCGATCTCGTCGCGGGCCATCTGCCCGAGCGACTTGCCGTCCCGGCGCATGGACAGGAAGAGGACCACCATGTCCTGCACGGCGCCCGCGAAGATCACTCCGGCGACGATCCACAGCGTGCCCGGCAGATAGCCCATCTGGGCCGCCAGCACCGGGCCGACCAGCGGTCCGGCGCCCGCGATCGCCGCGAAGTGGTGGCCGAGGAGCACGCGCCTGTCGGTGGGGTGGAAGTCGACGCCGTCCTCCAGGCGTTCGGCCGGGGTGGCACGGCGGTCGTCCGGTTCCAGGACGCGGCGGGCGATGAAGCGGGAGTAGAAGCGGTAGGCGATCGCATACGAGCCGAGCGCGGCGACGACCAGCCAGACCGCGGAGATCTCCTCGCCCCGGGCCAGCGCGAGCACGCCCCAGGCGACGCCGCCGAGCAGCGCGACGACGGCCCACAGAAGGATCGAGCGGGGTGACTTACGGGATTTTCCAGGCGCCTCAAGGGCAGGCTGAAGGACGGTTTCGGGCATGGCGGCTCCTCACCAAGAGCGGTGCGAGATCAGAAGGGCTCAGCGGCGATGTGGGCGGGACAGGGCGTACGCGGCGAGCAGGCACAGTCCGCACCCCGGCACCCAGGCGAGCTGGTACCAGTAGAAGAACGGCGTGCCCGCGAGACGCGGCTCCGCACCGGCGTACATCGGGACCCACAGCAGGCCCGCGGCGGGTGCGAGAAGCAGTACGGCGATCGCGACGCGCCGTAGCCGGTGATGACCGGTCCGTGCCATGACCTGCGCTCCTCTCCCCGTCGCTGTGGGTCTGTGCAAGAGTTGCCCACCTCCCGCGGACGGTTGACAGCGAATTCCGGGGAGATTTCCCGCCGATGTCCGTCATCCGAACCGGGGGCCCGCGCAACTTATGCGCGAGGGCACAGCCACCCCCGCGCACCTGCACGGGGCACACCAAGGACGGTGACCATGGCCGACCACGCCATGACCGCGACGTTCCTCGCCGTGATCGGCGGGGCGTCGCTGCTCGCCGTGACCGCGCGCCGGCTGCGCCCCAGCGACCGGCTGCCGTCCCTGGAGGGCTGGGCCCTGGCCGACCGCAGTCTCGGGCCGGTGTGGACCTGGCTGCTGCTGGGCGGCACGATCTTCACCGCGTACACCTTCACCGCGGTACCGGGCCTCGCGTACGGCAACGGCGGGGCCGCCTTCTTCGCGGTGCCGTACACGGTGATCGTCTGCCCGATCGCCTTCGTGCTGCTCAGCCGCCTGGGCGAGGTGGCCCGCAGGCACGGCTACATCACCGCCGCCGACTTCGTGCGCGGCCGCTACGGCTCGGCGCCGCTGGCCCTGGTGGTCGCGCTGACCGGGATCCTGGCGACGATGCCGTATCTGGCACTGCAACTGCTGGGGATACGGGCCGTGCTGACCGCCGGGGGCGTGTATCCACGGGGCGCGACCGGCGATCTGGTGATGGTGGCGCTGTTCGCCGGGCTCGCGGTGGCCACCTACCGGCACGGGCTGCGGGCGCCGACCGTGATCTCCGCACTGAAGGCGGTCGCCGTGTTCGTCTCGCTCACCGCCGTGACCTGGCTGGTCCTGGAGCGGCTCGGCGGTCCGGGCGCGGTGTTCGACGGGGCCGCCGAGCGCCTGGGCGGCCCGGCCCTGCTCCTGACCCCCGACCAGCAGCCCGCCTACGCCACCCTCGCCCTCGGCTCCGCGCTCGCGCTGCTGATGTACCCACACGTCCTGACCGCCGGTTTCGCCGCCGACGGCCCCCGCACCCTGCGCAAGGTCGCGGTCGCCCTGCCCGCCTGGACGGGGCTGCTCGCGCTCTTCGGGTTCCTCGGGATCGCGGCGCTCGCGGCCGGGGTGCGGGCACCGGAGGGCGGCGCCGAGACGGCCGTACCGATGCTGGTGGACCGGCTGATGCCGGGGCCGCTGGCCGGACTGGTGTTCGGCGCGATCACGGTGGGGGCACTGGTCCCGGCCGCGGTGATGTCGATCGCGGCGGCCACCAGCTTCGTCCGCAATGTCTACGTCGAGTACGTGCACCCGACGGCCACGCCGAAACGCCAGGTGCGGATCGCCAAGGCGGTGTCGCTGACAGCGAAGGTGGGTGCGGTGGCGTTCGTGTTCGGGCTGCGCGACCAGGACGCCGTCAACCTCCAGCTGCTCGGCGGGGTCTGGATCCTGCAGATCTTCCCGGCCGTCGCCGTGGGCCTGTTCACCGGGCGGCTGCATCCGCGGGCGCTGCTCGCCGGATGGGCGGCGGGCATGGTCTGCGGCACCTTCCTCGTCGTCCACGAGGGGTTCTCGACGATCGGGGCCGGCCCCTTCCGGATCTACGCCGGTCTCGTCGCCCTCCTGCTCAACCTGACCGTCGCCCTCGCCGGGACCGCCGCCCTCGAACGGCTCGGCGTGCCGCGCGGCGCCGACCTCACCGACCTACCGTCGCGCCTGACCGTCAGGCGGCGCCCCGAGACGGGAGCGAACACCCCGTGAGACAGCACCTGAGACACGGCACCCCGGTGCCCGTCCCGCTCGCCCCCGCGGCGGCCGACCCCGCCGAGCTGGAGCGCGAGGCCGGCGTGGCCCATCTGTTCGAGCTGCACTACGCCTCGATGCTCCGCCTCGCCGTGCTGCTCGGCGCCGACGACCCGGAGAACGTGGTCGCCGAGGCCTACTACCAGATCTACCGGAAGTGGCGGCGCCTGCGGGACACCGAGGCGGCGGAGGCCTATCTGCGCTCCACGGTCTGCAATCTGACCCGGATGCGGATACGGCACCTCCAGGTGGCGCGCCGGCACGTCGAGGCACCGCCCACCGAACTGGTCGCCTCCGCGGAGAGCACCGCGCTCCTCCACGACGACCAGCGCGTCCTCATCGACGCGCTCCAGCAGCTGCCCGCCCGGCAGCGCGAGGCGCTGGTGCTCAGGCACTGGCTCGGGCTGAAGGAGAGCGAGATCGCCTCGGCGATGGGGATCTCCTGCGGCTCCGTCAAGACGCACACGGCACGCGGCCTGGCCGCCCTGACCCAGGCGATGGAGGCCCGGCGATGACACACCGGGACACGACCGAGACGCGCACCGCGCGGGAGCTCCAGGAGGCCCTCGCCGCGCTGGCGGGCGGGGTGCACGCGGCGCCCGACGCCTACCGCACGGCACGCGGCGAGTGGCTGCGCCGGGAACGCCGCCGCCGGCTCGTCCTCACCGTCCTCGTCGCCGTCGTCTTCGCGCTGGCGACACTGATCGGACTGTGGGTGCTGAACCAGACCCCGGCGCACCCGGGGGTGATCTTCTCCCACACCGGGACGGGCACGGCGGCGTCACTCCCCCGGCCGCACCCCTGATTGCCCCTCCGGCCCGACGGGAAACCGCACTGCGTGCACCCCCGTATCGAGGACTACGCCCTCATCGGCGACGAACAGACCGCCGCGCTGGTCGGCAGGGACGGCTCAGTGGACTGGCTGTGCCTGCCCCGCTTCGACTCGGCCGCCTGCTTCGCGCGGCTGCTCGGGGACGAGGAGAACGGCCACTGGCGGATCGCCCCCACGGGCGCGGACCGCTGCACGCGCCGCGCCTACCGCCCCGGCACCCTCGTCCTGGACACCGAGTGGGAGACCGACGAGGGCGCGGTGCGCGTCACCGATCTGATGCCGCAGCGCGATGTCGCCCCCGACGTCGTACGGGTCGTGGAGGGGCTGCGCGGCCGGGTCACCGTGCGCAGCACGCTCCGGCTGCGCTTCGAGTACGGCTCGGTCGTGCCGTGGGTGCGCAGGTCCGACGGGCACCGGGTGGCCGTCGCGGGCCCCGACTCGACGTGGCTGCGCAGCGAGCCCCCGGTGCGCACCTGGGGCGAGCTCTTCGGGACGCACTCGGAGTTCACCGTCGGGCCGGGTGAGCAGGTCGCGTTCGTCCTGACCTGGCATCCCTCGCACGAGCCGCGTCCCGCGCTGACCGACCCCTTCGAGGCGCTGGAGAGCAGCGTGGCCGACTGGCAGGAGTGGTCGGCGCGGTGCCGCTACGACGGTCCGCACCGGGACGCCGTGCTCCGTTCCCTGATCACCCTGAAGGCGCTCACCTACCGGCCGACCGGCGGCATCGTGGCCGCGGCCACCACCTCGCTGCCGGAGGAGATGGGCGGGGTGCGCAACTGGGACTACCGCTACTGCTGGCTGCGCGACTCCACCCTCACCCTGGCCGCGCTCGTGCAGTGCGGTTATCTGGAGGAGGCCGAGGCGTGGCGGAACTGGCTGCTGCGCGCGGTCGCCGGCGACCCGGCGGACCTCCAGATCATGTACGGCGTCGCGGGCGAGCGGCGGCTGCCCGAGTTCGAGCTGCCGTGGCTGTCCGGCTTCGGCGGCTCCCAGCCGGTCCGCATCGGCAACGAGGCGGTGAAGCAGCTCCAGCTGGACGTGTACGGCGAGGTCATGGACTCGCTGTCGCTGGCCCGGCGGGCGGGCCTGCCCGCGACGCCGCACATGTGGTCCCTGCAAAGGGTCCTGCTGGACTTCCTGCGGTCCTCCTGGCGGCAGCCGGACGAGGGGATCTGGGAGGTGCGCGGCGGCCGCCGCGACTTCGTCCACTCGAAGGTCATGGCCTGGGTGGCCGCCGACCGCGCGGTGCGCACCCTGGAGGACCTGCCGGATCTCACCGGCGACCTGGAGGGCTGGCGCGCGCTGCGCGACGAGGTGCACCGCGAGGTCTGCGAGAGGGGCTACGACCCCGGACGCAACACCTTCACCCAGTACTACGGCTCGCGCGAACTGGACGCGTCCCTGCTGCTGATCCCGCGCACCGGCTTCCTGCCGCCCGACGACCCCCGTGTCGTCGGCACCGTCGACGCGATCCGCGCGGAGCTGGACCACGACGGGCTGGTACGGCGGTACAGCGCCGAGGAGACCTCCGTCGACGGGCTGCCCGGCGGCGAAGGCGCCTTCCTGGTGTGCTCGTTCTGGCTCGCCGACGCGCTCCACATGACCGGCCGTACGAAGGAGGCGCGGGACCTCTTCGAGCGTCTGCTGGGGCTGGCCAACGACGTGGGGCTGCTGTCCGAGGAGTACGACCCCGTGGCCGGGGCCCAGCTCGGCAACTTCCCGCAGGCCTTCAGCCACATCGGTCTGGTGACCACCGCCCTCACGCTGTTCGGGGGCGAGGAGGCAGGATAGGGGCCATGGATCTTGGACTGAAGGACCGTGTGTACGTGGTCACCGGAGCGACCCGCGGGCTGGGCAACGCGGCCGCGCGTGAGCTGGTCGCGGACGGGGCGAAGGTCGTGGTGACCGGTCGGGACGAGCAGCGGGCGCAGGCCGCGGCGGCGGAGTTGGGGCCGAACGCCGTGGGCCTGGCCGTCGACAACGCCGATCCGTCGGCCGCCGAACGGCTCATCGCCGCCGCGCGGGAGCGTTTCGGCGGCTTCGACGGGGTGCTGATCAGCGTGGGCGGGCCCGCGCCCGGCTTCGTCGCCGACAACACGGACGAGCAGTGGCAGTCGGCCTTCGAGTCCGTGTTCCTCGGGGCGGTCCGGCTGGCCCGGGCGGCCGCGGCGGAGCTGGAGGCCGGGGGCGTGATCGGGTTCGTGCTGTCCGCGTCCGTGCACGAGCCGCTTCCGGGGCTGACCATCTCCAACGGGCTGCGGCCCGGTCTCGCCGGGTTCGCGAAGTCCCTCGCGGACGAGCTCGGGCCGCGGGGCATCCGGGTCGTCGGGCTGCTGCCGTCGCGGATCGACACGGATCGCGTGCGGGAGCTGGACGCGATGTCGGCCGATCCCGAGGCCACCCGGGCCGCGAACGAGTCCCGGATCCCGCTGCGGCGGTACGGGACACCGCAGGAGTTCGGGCGGGCCGCCGCCTTCTTCCTGTCGCCGGCCGCTTCCTATCTGACCGGGGTCATGCTGCCCGTCGACGGGGGCATGCGGCACGGGTTCTGAGGCGCGCGCGTAGGGGCTGTTCGCGCCCCTGAGAACCCTGCGAACGTCAACTGACCCTTTCCGCCTTGTGCTTGGCACCGGTCAGGCGGACCTCGGCCGGAAGGGAGTCGAGGCCCGCGGAGTTGCGGGCATGGGCCAGGGCCTCGGTCGTCAGGTGGTGCAGGGCGGTTCCCGGGTCCACGTGGGGTTCCAGCAGGAGCCGCACGCGGGTCCTGGGAGCGTCCGGGCGGCCGGTCAGGTGGGCGTGGGCCCGGTGGACACCGTCCAACTCGGCCGCCTCGCCCTCCAGTACGCCCTCCAGGGCGCGGCCCCTCAGGAGCGCGCCTTCGCCGTCGCCGGTGTTGACGCGCACCTCCGTGAGCCGGCGCCTGCGCAGGACCGCCGTCAGCCACCACAGGGTCAGCAGCAGCACGAGCGCCAGTGCGGCGATGACCGTGGGCCACCACCAGCTCTCGTCCTCCCAGCGGGTGCGCTCCGCGTCGCTCAGCAGGACGTCCTTGCTGCTGTCGTGGATCCACCAGGAGGGCGGGTCGAAGCCGAGGCCGACGGCGAGCACCGAGCCGCCGACGACGAGCAGTACCAGGCCCACCAGGCCGGTCAGTACACGGTTGACGGTCCTGAGCATCGGCCTCAGCCCTTCTTCCGGGTGGTCCGCGCCACGTGCACCGACACGGCGGGGGGCCGGGCCAGGCCCAGTCCCCTGATCGCCTCGGCGAGGGTCACGTCCAGGTCGGCGCGGACGTCGTCCAGTTCGCGGAAGTGGGAGACCGCGCGGACGTCGGCCTTCCTGCGCCTCATGCGTACGCGTGCGGACTGGACGCCGGCCACCTCCATGGCCCGGTCGCGCAGGACCAGGGCGGCCGCGTCCCGGTGGAGGCCCGCCCGGACATCGGGGTGGGTGCGGCTCATCGGCAGGACACGGCGCAGACCCGGTGTCAGGGCCAGGACAATCAGCCACAGCCCCAGGGCCGCGGCGACACCGGCGCCGACCAGGACCCAGGTGTCGTCCAGGGGACGTTCGGCGAGCTGCTGGGAGAGCTCGCGGCGCCAGTGCATGGCCGGCCGGCCGGCCCGGACGGACACGATGTCGTACAGGAAGAAGCCCGCGAGGAGCAGGAGCAGCAGGGCGACGATGCCGGCGGGGATCCTGCGCGCCGACCAGAAGCGGCGTCCGCCGCCGTCCGCCTCGGCCGCCGGGGCCGGTGGTGGTCCGTAGGCGGCCTCCGACGCGGACTGGTCGTGCCGGTCCGCCTCCGCCGTCCGCTCGATGACCGGCAGTCGTTGTGTCGTGCCTTCGGAGCCCTGGGGCTCGCTCATCGCGTCCTCCCCTGTGCCGCGCCGTGCGCCTGTGCCGGATGCAGCCGCTCCACCTGGACGGCGACCTCCGACACCTCCATGCCCACCAACGCGCCTACCCGCTCGACCACATGCTGACGCACCTCGCGGCAACGCGCGCCGATGTCGACGGGGTAGGCGAGTTCGAGGTGCATACGGACGCGGGCCGTCTCGTGGTGGACGACGACGGTGGCGTACGGCGGCTGGGCGGCGGCGGGGAGCGCTCCGAGCGCCTCACGGGCCGCCTGTCCCGCGACCTTCGCGACCACGCGGTCGGCGATTCTCGTCGCGCCGCGTTCGCCGGGCGGGACGGCGGTGGCGGCCATGGGTCTGCGCAGGCCGTCCGTCTCGCCGGCCTCACTGCTCACGGCGGTCATCGCCGTCGGTCGCGCCGGTCGTCACGGGTGCGGAAGAAGTCGCCGAAGTCCAGGTCCCCCTCCAGGAACCGGCCGGCGACGAAGCCGACGGCGCCCAGCGCCGCCACCAGCAGGAAGGCACCGAATCCGCCGAAGTACCCGGCGAAGCCCAGCGCCATGCCGGCGATCATGCCGACCACGGCCATGCTCATCGTGCGCTCCTCAAGGTCCCGCTGTGGCTGGGGCTGGGGCTACTGGATCCGGGGCTCCGGCTCCTCGTCCTCCTCGTCGGGCAGCTTCACGTCGCTCACCGCGATGTTGACCTCGACGACTTCGAGGCCGGTCATCCGCTCCACCGCGCTCACCACGTTCTCCCGCACGGCCTTGGCCACGTCCGCGATCGAGACGCCGTAGTCGACGACGATCTCCAGGTCGAGCGCGGTCTGCACCTCGCCGACCTCGGCCTTGACCCCGCGGGTGACGGACTTCGAACCGCCGGGCACCCGGTCGCGCACGGCCCCGAAGGTGCGGCTGAGCCCGCTGCCCATGGCGTGGACGCCGAGGACGTCCCGTGCCGCGAGTCCGGCGATCTTCTCCACGACCCCGTCGGCGATGGTGGTCCGCCCGCGGGTCGCCGGGTCGCCGCCGCCGCGCTTGGTGGTCTTCCGCGGCTGCGGATCGACCTCGGTGTTCTGCGTCATGTCGGTCATCGCCGTCACCCCTTTCGCTCGTCCTCCTTCGACCACCGTAAGCGCGGTGGCGCGATCGCGCGCCGGAGATGCGGCAGGCTGGAGGAATGACGGCGGAGCAGTGGGCACGGACGGTGCGTCATCAGCTGGGCCTGGGCAGACTGCTGCCCCTGGGCGGGCCGCGCGACGGCGCGTGGATCTCCGAGGAGGCGGCCCTCGGGGTGCTGCGGGCCGCCGTCGCAGACCTTCCGGGGGTGCGGCTGGGCGCGGTGCGCATCGGGCCGGCCCTCCCCGAGGAGGCGCACGAGCCCGCCGTACCGTCGCCGCCGAGCGCGCTGCCGCCCGGTCCGCTGCGGCTCGGGGCGGAGTTCGAGGCGACGCCCGCGGAGCCGCTGCCGGCGACGGCGGAACGGCTGCGCACGGTGCTCGCCGGGGCCGCGGCCGGGCGGCTGGGGCTGGAGCTCGGTGAGGTGGATCTGCGGGTGACGGCCCTGCTGGAGGAGGAAGCGGAGCGTTCCTCCGTACGGGTGGCCGAGCCGCCGCGTGCCGCGGAGGCGGGGGCGGGGGACGAGACCCTCGCGGCCCTCGCCGCGCTGGCGGTCCCCGGGGTGGCCCGGCTGACCGGGGTGCTGGGCCGGCCGGTGCACATCGAGGACCGACCGACCGGGGACGGCTCGCTGCCGCGCCGCCATGTCCGCGTGGAACTGGCGGTGGGCGCGGACCGCCGGACCGTGGACGTGGCCCGGGAGGTCCGCGCCGCCGTAGGAGCGGCACTGCCGGACGCCCCGACGGTGGCCGTGCTGGTGACGGCCGTGGGGGGCTAGGGCAGCCCTAGTCGCCCACCCCGGCGAGGTCCCGCAGTCGGCGGGTCTGGGCCGCGCGCTCGGCGCCGCGCTGCTCGTCGTAGGTGCGGTCCTGGGCGCCGCGCAGCAGCGCCTTGGTCTCGATGACCGCGTCGCGGGGGGCGGCGAGGAGTGCGGCGGCGAGGTCGCGTACCGCAGCGTCGAGCTGGTCCAGGGGTACGGCGATGTTGGCGAGGCCGCTGTTCACGGCTTCCTCGGCCAGGACGAAGCGCCCGGTGGCGCAGATCTCCAGCGCCCGGGCGTAGCCGACGAGGCCCACCAGGGGGTGGGTGCCGGTGAGGTCGGGGACCAGGCCGAGGCTGGTCTCGCGCATGGCGAACTGCACGTCGTCGGCGACGACACGCAAGTCACAGGCGAGGGCCAGCTGGAAGCCCGCTCCGATGGCGTGTCCCTGCACGGCGGCGATGGACACGACGTCACTGCGCCGCCACCAGGTGAAGCCCTCCTGGAACTCCGCGATGGCGGCGTCGAGTTCGGCGTCACCACTGCGGGCGAGGTCGATGAACGACGGCTCGCCCTCGATCCCCTCGGGCGTGAACATCTGGCGGTCGAGCCCCGCGGAGAAGGACTTGCCCTCGCCGCGCAGCACCACGACCCGGACGGAGCCCGGCACCAGCCGACCCGCCTCGGCGAGCGCGCGCCACAGAGCGGGGCTCTGGGCGTTGCGCTTGGCGGGGTTGGTCAGCGTCACCGTGGCGAGGGTGTCCTCGACGGTGAGCCGTACGCCGTCCTTGTCGAGCAGGGGAACTGATTCCTGGCCGTCCTGGCTGGACGTAGCCATGGGGCGCCTCCGATGCGTGCGGTCAGCAGAGCGATGCTAAGTGACTGCACAGTAACCACCCGGTCGACCGTCCGACCGACCGGGTGGTCACCATCGAAGCCGATGGGCCGCCCGGTCAGGACGATGCGGCCTTCTTGCCCCGCGTCGCTCCGCCACGCCCACGAAGCGTGACGCCCGATTCGCTGAGCATCCGGTGCACGAAGCCATACGAGCGGCCGGTTTCCTCGGCCAGTGCCCGAATGCTCGCACCGGAGTCGTACTTCTTCTTCAGGTCTGCCGCGAGCTTGTCGCGCGCGGCGCCGGTCACCCGGCTGCCCTTCTTCAGAGTCTCGGCCACCCGTGCCTCCTCATGGGAAGTGCGCTCTGGTTCTCTCATGATCACCCCTCCGGGCGTTCATGGCCACCCATTCGGCAAGGTCCGTGAGACACGGTTTTGACGACAGGAGCGAGTCCCCACAAGCGGAATCTGTGATTCCACACGGGCGCGTTCGTACCGCCGAACGGGTTCCTTTGTGAAGTGCCAGGTCAGAGACGTACGACGGCCGAGCCCCCGGCAATAGAGGACTCGGCCGTGAAATCGATGTAGGACACACCTCGGTACGAGGAGATCTCACACAGATGATGGATCACCGGTGGGCCGAATGATCCATACGCCGTTGATCACGCATTCGATCAAGCGGCGCTGGGGGTCAGGCGAGCGCGACGAGATCCGCGTAGTCGGCGCCCCACAGGTCCTCGACGCCGTCGGGCAGCAGGATGATCCGCTCCGGCTGGAGCGCCTCGACGGCGCCCTCGTCGTGGGTGACCAGGACGACCGCGCCCTTGTAGGTGCGCAGGGCGCCGAGGATCTCCTCGCGGCTGGCCGGGTCGAGGTTGTTGGTGGGCTCGTCGAGGAGCAGGACGTTCGCCGAGGAGACGACCAGGGTGGCGAGCGCCAGCCGGGTCTTCTCACCGCCGGAGAGGACCCCGGCCGGCTTGTCGACGTCGTCGCCGGAGAACAGGAACGACCCGAGCGTCTTGCGCACCTCGACGAGGTCGAGGTCGGGCGCCGCCGAGCGCATGTTCTCCAGGACCGTGCGCTCGGGGTCGAGCGTCTCGTGCTCCTGGGCGTAGTAGCCGAGCTTGAGGCCGTGACCGGGCACGACCGCGCCGGTGTCCGGCTGCTCGGTCCCGGCGAGCAGGCGCAGCAGGGTCGTCTTGCCCGCGCCGTTGAGGCCGAGGATGACCACACGGGAGCCCTTGTCGATGGCCAGGTCGACGTCGGTGAAGATCTCCAGCGAGCCGTACGACTTCGACAGACCCTCCGCCATCAGCGGGGTCTTGCCGCAGGGCGCGGGCTCGGGGAAGCGCAGCTTGGCGACCTTGTCCTGCTGGCGCACCGCCTCCAGGCCGGACAGGAGCTTGTCGGCGCGCTTGGCCATGTTCTGCGCGGCGACCGTCTTGGTGGCCTTGGCGCGCATCTTGTCGGCCTGCGAGTGCAGGGCGGCGGCCTTCTTCTCGGCGTTCTGCCGCTCGCGCTTCCTGCGCTTCTCGTCGGCCTCGCGCTGCTGCTGGTAGAGCTTCCAGCCCATGTTGTAGACGTCGATCTGGGCGCGGTTGGCGTCCAGGTAGAACACCTTGTTGACGACCGTCTCGACCAGGTCGACGTCGTGGGAGATCACGATGAAGCCGCCGCGGTAGGTCTTGAGGTAGTCGCGCAGCCAGATGATCGAGTCGGCGTCGAGGTGGTTGGTCGGCTCGTCGAGAAGCAGGGTGTCGGCGTCGGAGAACAGGATCCGGGCCAGTTCGATACGACGGCGCTGGCCACCGGAGAGGGTGTGCAGGGGCTGGCCCAGCACCCGGTCCGGGAGGTTCAGCGCGGCGGCGATGGTGGCGGCCTCGGCCTCGGCGGCGTACCCGCCCTTGGTGAGGAACTCCGTCTCCTGGCGCTCGTACTGCCGCAGCGCCTTCTCCCGGGTGGCGCCCTGGCCGCTCGCGATGCGCTGTTCGTTGTCGCGCATCTTCTTCAGCAGGACGTCGAGGCCGCGCGCGGACAGGATGCGGTCGCGGGCGAGCACGTCGAGGTCGCCGGTGCGCGGGTCCTGGGGGAGGTAGCCGACCTCGCCCGAGCGGGTGATCTGTCCGGCGGCGGGGATGCCCTCCCCGGCCAGGCACTTGGTGAGGGTGGTCTTCCCCGCGCCGTTGCGGCCGACCAGGCCGATGCGGTCGCCCTTGGCGACTCGGAAGGTGGCGGACTCGATGAGGACTCGGGCGCCGGCGCGCAGCTCGATACCGGAGGCGGAGATCACGGACAGACTCCAGGGCGGATGTGTGGTTGGCGGGTGGGCGGCTGAGGACGTTCCCGCCGTCTAGTGCGCGAGGAGAATGGCCATGGGCCAAGTCTAACGGGGGCGTGCAAGCACTTTTTCTGGGTCCGGGTGTTCGGTCGGTCTCGCTCCGGGTATCCGGTCGGTCCCGTCGCCGTCCCTCGTTCGGGTGGGTGCCCGAGGCCGGCGGGGGGCCGCCGGGCGAGGATGCCCTGCGGGGGCCGGTGAGCGCTGAGGGCGGTGTCCGTATGCAGTTCGACGACGATGCCAGGCTGGACACCTCCGAGGTGCAGGACGTGCGCGGCAGCCGCGTCCCAGGCGGGATGGCGACCGTGGGCGGCGGCATCGGCGGGCTGGTCGTGCTGCTCATCGGTCTCTTCCTCGGCGTCGGCCCGGACCAGCTCGGGCTCACCGACGGCGGCGGACAGCCCGCGGCCACGGCCTCCGGTCCCGCCGAGGTCGAGCGGAGCTGCCGGACCGGGCAGGACGCGAACACCCGTGACGACTGCCGGACGGTGGCGGTCGTCAACAGCGTGCAGGACTACTGGGACCAGGAGTTCGAGCGGCGCGAGGGCACGTACACCCGCTCCTCCACGGTCCTGTTCCGCGAGCGGGTCGGCACCGCGTGCGGCTCGGCGACCTCGGCGGTCGGGCCGTTCTACTGCCCCGGCGACCGGAAGGTCTACCTCGACCTCGACTTCTTCGACGAGCTGCGCTCGAAGTTCGGAGCGAGCGGCGGCCCCTTCGCTCAGGCGTACGTGGTGGCGCACGAGTACGGGCACCACGTGCAGGACCTGACGGGCACGCTGAGCCGGTCGCAGGACGGGCACACGGGCGCCGGCAGCAACGCGGTGCGGGTGGAGCTCCAGGCGGACTGCTACGCCGGGGTGTGGGCCCGCCACGCGACCACGACGAAGGACGAGTCGACGGGCCGGCCGCTCATCACCAGCCTCACGGACGCGGACATCGCCGACGGTCTGGACGCGGCGGCGGCCGTGGGAGACGACCGGATCCAGGAGCGCTTCCAGGGGCGGGTGACCCCGGAGTCGTGGACGCACGGGTCGGCCGAGCAGCGGCAGCAGTGGTTCCGCGAGGGGTACCGGAGCGGCGAGATGGAGCGGTGCGACACGTTCCGGTGAGGGCCGGGATCCGGTGCGGGGGCGGTTGTCAGTGGCCGCTGCGAGACTGGTCCACGGATCGATGTCCGGCTTTGGTCACATGTGGCCACGAGGGAGTGATCGGCATGACGGGGACCGGCGGTGGGCGTCCGAGCATCTACCCGGCACTGCTGTACGCGGACGCGAAAGCGGCGATCAGGCAGCTGACCGAGGTCTTCGGGTTCACGGAGCTCTCCGTGCACGAGAGCGAGGACGGCCTGGTGGCCCACGCCGAGCTGGTGCAGGGCAACGGCGCGGTGATGCTCGGTTCGAAGGGCACCGGCAGCGCCTACGACAAGCTGATGAAGGACGCCGGCCCGGCCGGGACGTACGTGGTCGTGGACGACGTCGACGCACACCACCGGCACGCAGTGGAGCACGGCGCGGAGATCCTGATGCCTCCGACGGACCAGGACTACGGCTCCCGGGACTACATGGCCCGGGACGCCGAGGGCAACATCTGGAGCTTCGGGACGTACGCGCCGGAGCTGCGCGCCTGACTCACCCGCCGGTGTGCACCTGGAAGGCGGCGCGGCGGACGGCCTTCGCGAGGGCCGGGTCGGGGTGGGCGGCGGCGAGCGCGACCAGGACCTGCACCGTGCGCGGGTGGCCCACGGCCCGTACCTCGTCGAGCAGTTGAGGGACGGTCGGCTGGAGGGCGGACTCCAGGTGCCGCACCAGCATGGGTGCCTCGCCATGGTCCGCGACGGCGGCAGCCGTGTCGACCCACAGCCAGGTGGCCTCCTCCCGGGTGAGCACCTCGTGGGCGTCCTCCGGGTCGATCCCGTCGTGCTCGGCCAGCCACAGCAGGGCGTACGGCCGCAGGGTGGGCTCGTCGGCCACCGAGCGGACATCGGGCTCGGCGGGGGCGCCGACGACCCGCAGCGCCTCGAAGGCGAGGCCGCGCAGCAGGGCGTCGTCGCCGCGGGCGGCACCGAGGAGGTCGGTGACGGCACTGCCGACGGGGCGGGCGGCCAGCCAGGCGCGGTACTCGGCGCGGGCGGCGTTGGGGCGCAGCTGGGCACAGCCGCGCAGCATCTCCTCGGCGGCGACCTCGATGTTGCCTGCGGGGCTCTGGGCGGCGACGCAGATCTGCTCCAGCTTGACCCACACCGCCCAGTTGCCGAGCGGGGTGAGGGTGGCCTGGCCGTCGCCGTAGGTCAGGGCGCCGACGGAGGCGAGGGCGCGCAGGGCCCAGTCCAGGAGGGGGGCGAGGGGGGCGTCGGCCGCCTCGGGCTCCGGCACGGGCTCCGGCTGCGGACCGTAGGGGATCTCGCAGCGCTCGGTGCGCAGTTCGATGACGCGCTGCTCCAGGAGGTCCAGGAGCTGCTCGACGGGGACGGGCCCGGCGGACAGCTGGAGGAAGGAGAGCACCTGGGGCATGGCCGAGACGACCTCGGCGACGGCGGCGGGCTCGCGGTCGGCGGGTTCCGGGGCTGTCTCTTATA
>NZ_RSAJ01000999.1 GCF_003933965.1 Streptomyces sp. RP5T | reverse complement strand
TGCTGGGGTGGACTCCTCCGTCCAGACACCCCGTTATGGGGTGGCAGGGACGCGTGACTCACGCCCCGCATTCCACACGCTCTCGCCACGGGTGGCGATGTTGTGGGAAGCGTTCCGGTCGGCGTGGGCAACGACCCCGCACCCCCGGCAGATGAAAAGCCCCTGGTCGATACGGTTGCGTTTGTCGACGTGGCCGCACTCGGCGCACGTCTGCGACGTGTACGCGGGATCAACGAAGACCAGGGGTACCCCGGCCCGCTTGGCCTTGTAGACGATGAAGTCTCCGAGCTGGGCGAAGGCCCAGGAGTGGAGTGCGACCCGTTGGGGCTTGCGGAGCCGTACCCGGGTGCGGATGCCCTTGAGTTCTTCGAGGGACAGGCCGCGTCCGGTGCGTTCAGCCTCGGTCACGATCGTCTTGGAGATGATGTGGTTCTGGTTGGCCCCGTGCCGCGCCTCCTTGCGGGCACGGGCCTTGAGCCGCCGCTTGGCAGACTTGGTGCGCTTCTTCTGGAGCTTTGCTCGCAGGGCAAGCTGTCGCTTGCGGTACCGGTTGAGCCCCCGCCCGGCGGCGAGGTAGCCGGTGGAGGCGGTGGCGATGTTGTCGATGCCGAGGTCCACGCCGATGAAGCCGTCCGGCTCGTACTGCCCGGCCTCGGGCACGTCACAGGTGGCGACGAGGTAGAACACGCCGTCGCGCTGGATCAGGTCGGATTCGCCCTGCCGGTACGCCTGGAGCATCTTGAGCGCGTCGGCGGAGCAGGCGAAGCGGATGTTCCTGACCCGGCCGTCCACGGTCCAGACGGACACGGTCCGCTGGTCGTACTGCCAGCTCAAACACCGGTCGTCATACGGCTGGGCTGCTTCGGGGCGAAAGGTGACCGGCTTGGACTCAGCCCTGCGGCGACGCCTCGAGCCCTCCTTGCCGAGGTTCCCGGCCCGGATGTTGGCCTTGAGCGTGGTGTACGAGTCGCGCACCTTCTTGATGACGTGTTGCGCGGCCTGCGCTCCCAGCCCACGGGCCTTGAGTTCGGCGTAGGTGTGCTTGCGCAGCTCGTACTCACGCGGCACACCGCGCTCGAACGCCACCTCCGACACCCAGTTCGCGGCGTCGTTGACCGTGCCCAGGGTGCGCTCAAGCGCGGATGCCTGCACGGCGTCCGGCATGAGCTTGACCTGCGTCACGATCTTCACGAGCGTGACCGTAGCATTGATCTATGTCACCACGCTGGGAGCCAAACCCCGATATCCGCAGGGGCCGTAGCGTCGTCTACACCCTGCATGCACACTTGGTCTTCACCCCCAAGTACCGGCGTGGACCGTTCACCGACGAGATCCTTCTGCGCTGCGAAGAGGTCATGCGCGACGTGTGCACCGACTTCGGCGCGGAGCTGCGAGAGTTCAACGGCGAACGCGATCACGTCCACCTGCTCGTGCACTACCCGCCCAAGGTCGCCATCTCCCGACTCGTCGGCTCCCTCAAGGGCGTCTCCGCCCGGCGCCTGCGGCAGGAGTTCCCCGGCCACATCCGCAAGTACCTGTGGGGTGAGCACTTCTGGTCCCCGTCGTACTTCGCCGCCTCGTGCGGGGGCGCCCCGCTCGCCGTCATCAAGGAGTACATCGAGACCCAGAAACGTCCCGACTGAGGCCAACAGTGCAGACCCGTGCACTCGTGCACGTCAGAGCAGTGTTAAGAAGCGCTTCCTCCCGGGCGTGAACGCCCGGGGTTCCGCGCTAGATCATGCTGAAGT
>NZ_RSAJ01000997.1 GCF_003933965.1 Streptomyces sp. RP5T | reverse complement strand
GCTCGGGGCCCGGGGCTGGCAGGTGGAGCAGGTCACGCCGGTTCTCGTGGCCGCTTTGTCCGCGTAGCCCCCGCGCCCCCCGGGAGTCACCTGGTCGCTCCTCGCATGAAGCCGTTGTAGATGAACCTCTGCAGGCTCAGGAAGACGATCAGGGTCGGCAGGATCACCAGGACCGCTCCCGCCGAGATCACCTCCCAGTGGGCCGCGTAGGGGCCCTTGAAGCGGAACAGCGACGTCGAGATCACGCCAAGATCTTCCGAGGGCATGTACAGGAACGGGATGTAGAAGTCGTTGTAGACGGTGATGCCCTTCACGATCACCACGGTCGCCGTCGCCGGCTTCAGCAGCGGGAAAATGATCTTCCGGTAGATCGTGAAGGAGTTGGCGCCGTCCAGGCGGGCCGCCTCGTCCAGGGAGACCGGGATCGAGCGGACGAACTGCAGGAAGATGTAGATCGAGACGATGTCCGTGCCCATGTAGAGGACGATCGGCGCCCACAGGGAGTCGAACATGCCGAAGCTGTTGACGATCTGGAAGGTCGCCACCTGGGTGGTGACACCGGGGACCAGCGCGGCCGTCAGGAAGAGCGCGACCACCAGCTTCTTGAAGCGGAAGGTGAAGCGGTCGATGGCGTAGGCCGTCATCGAGCCGATGAGGACCGTGCCGCCGACCGAGACCACCAGGATGATCGCCGTGTTGGTGAAGGCGGAGAGCATCCCGCCGTCCTGGAAGGCCGCCACGTAGTTGTGGAGGTTCAGCGGGTCGTCGGGCGGTTCGAGGGCGCCGCTCGTGTTCGCCATCTCCTTCTCCGACTTGAGGGAGGTGAGCAGGACGACCACGAGCGGGAGCAGGACGACCACCGTCGCGGCGATCAGCGACAGGTGGACCAGGGCACGGGTGAGCGTACGGCGGGTCATACCAGGTCCACCTTGTCGTCGGGGACCAGGCGCCGCTGCACCCAGGTCACCAGCAGGATGATCAGCAGGAGGACGACGGCGGCCGCCGAGGCCAGGCCCGTCTTGTTGAAGCGGAACGCCAGGTTTACCGTCTGGATCACGAAGGTCTCGGTGCCGGTCGCGCCGCCGGTCATGATGTACGGGATCTCGAAGACCGAGAGCGAGCCGGAGATCGAGAGGATCACCGTCAGCGTCAGGACCGGTTTGATGCCCGGCGCGATGATGTGGCGGAACTGCTGCCAGCGGCCCGCCCCGTCCAGCTCCGCGGCCTCGTAGAGCTCCCCCGGGATGGACTGGATCGCGCCCAGGAAGAGGACGAAGTTCAGGCCCAGGTAGCGCCAGACCGAGACGCCGGCCAGCGAGGTGTTCGCGGAGACGGGGGTGCCGAGCCAGGCGTGGTCGGTGTGCACGCCGAACAGGCTCAGCACCGAGTCGAGGGTGCCGCCGTCCTGGAAGAAGTAGAGGAACACGAACCCGATCGCCACCCCGTTGATCAGGTACGGGAAGAAGAGCACGCCCTTGAAGAAGTTGCGGAAGCGGACGTTGAAGCTCAGGACCGTGGCGAAGTACAGCGCGAGCACGATCTGGACCGCGGAGGCGGCGAGGTAGTAGCCGCTGACCCAGAAGACCTCGAAGAGGTCGGGGCGGGTGAAGACCTCCCGGTAGTTCTCCGCGCCCGTGTAGTGCAGCACAGGGCTGACGCCGTCCCAGTCGGTGAAGCTGTACGCGAGCATGTTGACGATCGGCGCGTACGTGAAGGTGATCAGCAGGGCCAGCGGGGCGAGCAGGAACAGCCAGGGGG
>NZ_RSAJ01000996.1 GCF_003933965.1 Streptomyces sp. RP5T | reverse complement strand
GACGGGGGTCGCGCTGATCACCGTCGACCCGTCCGGGGACAACAGCATCGTGGTCTCGCCGGGCGCCAACGGGCGTCTGACGCCGGGGAACGTAGGGGCCGCGACCAGTCTCTTCCACGCCTCCCGGGTGGTGTCGGCGCAGCTGGAGATCCCGCTGGAGACGGTCGTGGAGGTCGTACGGAACCTGTCGCCGGACAGCCGGTTCGTGCTGAACCCGTCGCCGCCGCGGCCGTTGCCCACCGAGGTCCTCGCGGCCTGCGATCCGCTGATCGTCAACGAGCACGAGGCGAAGGTGATCCTCGGGGACGCGTGCGTGAGCGACGTGCCGGAGGACTGGGCGCGGCTGCTGCTCGCGAAGGGGCCGCGGTCGGTCGTGGTGACCCTGGGCGCCGAGGGGTCGCTGGTGGCGACCTCGGCGGGGGTGAGCCGGGTGGCGTCGGTGAAGGTGGACGCCGTGGACACGACGGGCGCGGGGGACGCCTTCACGGCGGCGCTGGCGTTCCGGCTGGGGGCGGGTGCCCCCTTGGAGGAGGCGGCCTCGTACGCGTCCCGGGTCGGGGCGGTCGCGGTGACCCGGCAGGGCGCGCAGGACTCCTTCCCCACCGCCGAGGAGGTCGGCGCGCCGTGAAGAGGGCCGGAATACTGAACCGTCATCTGTCCGGCGCGCTCGCCGAGCTGGGGCACGGGGACGGGGTGCTGGTGTGCGACGCCGGGATGCCGATCCCCGACGGGCCGCGCGTGGTCGACCTGGCCTTCCGGGCCGGGGTGCCGTCCTTCGCGGTGGTGCTGGACGGGCTGCTGGCCGAGCTGGTCGTGGAGGGCGCGACGGCGGCGGAGGAGGTGCTCGGCGCGAACCCGGCGGCGGCCGCGCTGCTGCGGGGCGAGTTCCCCGACCTCCAGCTGGTCTCCCACGAGAAGCTCAAGGAGCTGTCGGCGGGCGCCCGTCTCGTCGTGCGCACGGGGGAGGCACGGCCGTACGCGAACGTGCTGCTCCGGTGCGGGGTGTTCTTCTGACGCCGGAGCCTCAGGGCGCCGGGAAGGCGAGTCGCAGGCCGTACGTCTTCTCGGCGCGCCGCAGTGCCGGCACGAGGGCGGCGCGCAGTGCGCGGACCTCCTCGGCGTGCGACGACGGTGTCCCGGACGGCGGCCGGCCTCGCCTCCAGCCCGTCCGCGCCCTCGGCCCGGTGAGGAAGTCGGGCCATTGACCACGTGAACGACCCGTCACCGTCGCGAGCAGGGTCCGGCTCCGCCGGAACGAGACCGCGACACTCCGCGTCGCAGCGTCATGACTCGCTTCACCCCCGGCCTGAAAGCCAGAGCACTGCGGAATGATGTCCGGTAGCGGGGCCCTGGGCAGCACCGGGATGAGCAGTCCGCGCACGGCGGCGCCCAGCCTGGTGCCGGTGAGCGCTGCCAGGGTGCCGCGGTGCCAGTCCGCGTAGGCCCAGCGGCCCTGGGTGGTCTGGAGGCGGTGCAGGCTGAACGCGGTCTCCCAGAGCGGGTCCGGTGTACTGGCCACCCTGATGCGGGTCAGGTCATCGGGGGTGAAGTGGATGCGCAGCACGGAACGGTCCCCCAGGAGCGTCGGCAGTCGTGCTCGGCAGGCAGCAGCCTGGGGCCTCGGACGTCACACGGGCAACGTATGGATTCGGCCGCTTCCCTCCGTCACCGCCGGCCCCGCGAAAGAGGTGCGGAAAAAGTCGGTGAACCCGTGCAACCCTCTCGCGACCTCGCGGGTCATACGTGGCATCAGGACTCTTGGAG
>NZ_RSAJ01000995.1 GCF_003933965.1 Streptomyces sp. RP5T | reverse complement strand
CCCGAACCCGAAGCTCGCCGAACCGCCCACGGCGACCGCCCCGTTGTGCGAGGCGTTCGTCGCGGTCACGGTGGAGCCGGTCTGGGTGTACGAGGCGTTCCACATGGAGGTGACCTTCTGCGCACCCGGCCAGGTCCAGGTCACCTTCCAGGAACCGAGCGCCACGGTGCCGGAGTTGGTGACCTTGACCTCGGCGTTGAACCCGCTCCCCCAGTCGCTGCTCACGGAGTAGGAGGCGGTGCAGGCCGCCGTACTGCCGCCCGGGTCGCCCGGACCGCCGGGGTCGCCGCCGCCCGAGCCCGGGAAGCCCGGCGCCTTGACGCTCGCCAGGTACCCGTCCTTCACGGTGTCCACGGTCTGCCAGTCGTCCTTCAGGATGCCGCCCGTGTCACCGGAGTTGGGGTTCCAGGACCAGAAGGTCCAGTGGAAGGAGTCGGCGCCGTACGTCGAGGTCGGGCGCAGGTAGCTCACCAGCGCGGCCAGCCACTTCTGGTCCACGGTGGACTGCAGGGTGGTGCCGAACTCGCCCACCCACACCGGGGCGATGTTCTGCTTGAAGATGTAGCCCCAGTACTTGTCCCAGATCCCCGGCATGTTGGCGGGGAACGACGGATCGCTGAACCAGCTCTGCTGGGCCACGCTGGTGGCGTAGTCATGGGCGGAGTACACGAGACGGTTGGCGACGCTCAGCTGCACCGGGTACTGGGCGACGCCCATCAGGTTGCCGCCCCACCAGCCGGAGACACCGTTGAAGGTCTGCACGCCCTCGACGAAGATCAGCAGGTCGGGGTTGACGGACAGCACGGCGTTCCCGGCCCGCTGGGCGGCCAGGCGCCAGTCCGTGGCGGTGTCCCCGCAGCCCCAGCAGGCCGGATCGTGGGGCTCGTTGTGCAGATCGATGCCCACGACCGTGTTCTGGCCCTTGTAACGCGTCGCGAGTGCCTTGAGGTTGGTGATCCACGTGGACTCCGGGACCGCGGCGGTGTACCAGAGGGCCGACTGGCCGCCGGAGTCCGGGCGGTGCCGGTCGAGGATGACCTTGAGCCCGTCCTGACCCGCGTACGAGACGAGCCGGTCCAGGACGCCGAGGGAGTTCAGGCCCTGGAGGTCGGCGTTCTTGCCGCTGGAGAAGTCGATGCTGTTGGGGACCGCGCCCGGCTTGAGGATGTCGTCGCTGTAGGGGATGCGGATCGTGTTGTAGCCCAGCGACTTCATCTGGTCGATCATGGACTTGTAGTCGCGGGACCAGAGACCGTGGACGACCTGGTTGCTGGTCTCGAAGCCGAACCAGTTGATGCCGGCGATCCGGACCGGCTGCCCGGAGGCGTCCAGGATCTGGCGTCCGCTGGTGTGCCAGTAACCGGCTCCGGCCGCCTCGGCGGCGTGGGCGGTCTGCAGGCCGGTGGCGCCCAGCGGCAACAGGAGGGCCGCCGCCACCGCGCACAGCGCTCTTCGCAAGCTGCGGAACATGTTCGCTGCTTCCTCTCGGGAGGCGCGGGCCCGGAACGCGATGGGAGCGCTCCCATCACCCGCATCTCCTATGGAAGTCAGGTCACATGGACACGTCAAGGCACGGGACGTCACTTGTGCGGCGGACGGGCGGCGGGCACGCCGTGCCGGCCCCGCGGCCTCACGATCGCCGGAACAGCCGGCGGAGTCCGAAGAGGGCCGCGACCGCTCCCAGCGCGAGGACGCCGATCTTGAGGGTGCCGGTGGAACTGTCGCCGTCGCCGCTCCCGGAGGCGGATGAACTCCCGCCCCCGCCC
>NZ_RSAJ01000994.1 GCF_003933965.1 Streptomyces sp. RP5T | reverse complement strand
GGGCACCCCGGCCCCGCCCCGCTTCCTGCCGGAGTTCGACAACCTGCTGCTCTCCCACGCCGACCGCACCCGCGTGGTGCCGAAGGAGTACTGGGGCCGCAGCTGGCAGGGCAACCAGGCCTACCGCACGCTCCTCGTCGACGGGTTCCTCGCCGGCGTCTGGAAGCTCACCGAGGACACCCTGGTCGTGGAGCCGTTCCACCGGCTCACCAGGGCCCAGCAGGAGGACGTCACCGCCGAGGGGGAGCGGATGCTCGCCGTGCTGCACCCGGGAACGGCGTACGACATCCGGTTCGGGACCGTCGTGGGAAAGTGACCCCCGCGGCGGGAGCCGTCAGTCCGCCCGTCCCGTCACCGCCACCGTCACGCCCAGCCCGATCATGGCGAACCCGCCCGCGCCGCCGATCAGCGACAGACGCCGGTCGGAGCGCGCGAACCAGGTGCGGGCCGCCGACGCGGTCAGGCCCCACAGGGTGTCCGTGACCAGGCCGATGGCGATCGGGACCAGGCCGAGCACCAGCATCTGGGCCGGGACGTGTCCCGCCGTGTGGTCCACGAACTGGGGGAGCACGGCGGCGAAGAAGACGATGCCCTTGGGGTTGGTGACGCCGACGAGGGCGCCGTCGAGGACGGTCCGCAGGTCGCCGTGCGCCGGTCCGGAAGGGGCGGCGATCGCCGACGCCTTCAGCTCGCCCCGGTGCCGGAACGCCTGGACCCCGAGGAACACCAGATAGGCGGCGCCGGCCAGTTTCACCGCCAGGTAGAAGGCCACCGACCGCTCCACCAGGGAGCCGATGCCGACCGCGACGGCCACGACGAGCAGATAGGACCCGAGGACGTTGCCGATCGCCGTCGCGACCGCGGTGCGCCGGCCGTGGGCGAGGGCCCGGCCGATGACGAACAGCACGCTGGGCCCAGGGACGACGATCACGAGGAGGGACATCGCGGCGAAGGCGATGATGCTTTCCGTGGACACCATGGGGGTCATTGAAACACGGACCGCGCCCATGGACAGGGGGCGCTGCGGGCCGCTCGTGGAGGCCCGCAACGCCCCCGGTCTGGCACCTGAGCGAGGCTCAGGCAAACCTCTGGGGACCTACGAGTTGACCTGCGCGGTCACGAGGCTGGAGAAGGTGGTCAGCCGGGTGTAGACACCCGGGTAACCGGCCTGCGCGCAGCCCTCTCCCCATGAAGTGATCCCTGCCAGGACGCCCCCGATGAGCAGGGGACCGCCGCTGTCGCCCTGGCAGGTGTCTGTGCCGCCGGAGGTGTATCCGGCGCAAACCATGTCGGTCTGGACGAAGTCCGAACCGTAGGAGCTCTTGCAGCTGGAGTCGGACACGATCGGGACGGTCGCGGTCCGCAGCTGGTTGGAGGAGCTGCCGTTCGACGAGGTGGTGCCCCAGCCGAGGATGCGGGCTGTGGTGCCGGCCGCGTACACGCTCGTCTGGGAGGAGGAGACGTACGACGCCGTCGTGTACGGCATCGACGTCGACAGGGTCAGTACGGCCACGTCGTCGCCGTTGGTGGCGTCCGTGTAGCCCGGGTTGATCCAGATCTTGCTGACCCGGCTGACCGTGCCGTTGGTGCCGTTGAGGTAGGTGCGGCCGCCGACGACTCTCACGCTGCTGGTGGTCTCGCCGACCATGCAGTGGGCCGCGGTGACGACCTTGGTCGCGGAGACCAGGGTGCCGCCGCAGAACTGGTTCTGCGAGGCGTCCGTGATCTGCATCATGAACGGGTACGCGGTCGTGGTCGTCGTGGTACCGCCGACGATGGGCTGGGG
>NZ_RSAJ01000993.1 GCF_003933965.1 Streptomyces sp. RP5T | reverse complement strand
TGCCTGCACCCACCCCGAGGGGCGCGGGGAACTGCGCGTGCAGCCCCCGCCGTCCGGCACCCGCCCGACGGCCTGACCCGGCACCCCGGATGGCGCCCGCCTCACACGGACACGGTTACGCTGTCCGGATGACGTCCCCGGAAACCGACCCCCCCGGCACAGCCGCCGCAGGCACCGCGCGGCTGGAGCGTGCCGTGCGGGCCGCCGAGCAGGCGCTCATCGAGTACGAGATCGCGGTGGAGACCTTCCGCATCGAGGTGGAGAATTTCTCCCGCCTGCACCACCAGAAGCTCGGCCCGATGTACACCCGCCTCGACGAGCTGGACGCGCAGATCGCCGAGATCCGGGCCGCCCGCAGCGGCGACCCCGAGGATCTGCGCAAGGCGGAGGAGGCCCGCGCCCGGGTGCTGCCGATGCCCGGCGTCGAGGAGCTGTTCCACGGCTGGATGGACGGGGAGGGCCTGTTCCCGGAGGCCGCCGCCATGCTCACCGAACAGCCGGTGCGGCCCCCGCAGCGGGTGCGTCCCAGCGACGAGGCCCGCAAGCTCTACCGCGAGCTCGCCCGCAAGGCCCACCCGGACCTCGCCCAGGACGACACCGAGCGGGCGCGTCGCGAGGAGTTCATCACCCGGGTCAACGCGGCCTACTCCCGCGGCGACGAGCCCCTCCTGCGGGAACTGTCCGAGGAGTGGGCCGCCGGCCCCAAGCCGCCGGAGCAGGGCCCCACCCCCAGCGAGGAGCTCTACGCCCGCCTCGAATGGCTGGCCCGGCGCAAGGAACTGCTCTCGGTGGTCGCGCGGGAGCTGGAGGAGAGCGCGATCGGCTCGATGCTGCGGATGGCACCGGACGACCCGGACCGCCTCCTGGAGGAGATCGCCGAGAAGCTGCTGGCCGACGTCTCCACGCGCGAGGCGGAGCTCGGCGAGCTGCTCGCGCAGGAGTGACCGGCCGCCTCCCCCGGGGCGTCAGGTAGCGTCGGCCTCATGAATTTCGGTGCTGGTGTGCCCACGGTGCAGGTCACGGACCTCAAGGACGACGCTTTCCTGCTGGATGTCCGGGAGGACGACGAATGGCAGGCGGGTCACGCCGAAGGGGCGTTGCACATCCCCATCAGTGAGTTCGTGGCCCGCTACGGCGAGCTGACCGAGGCGGCCCCGCAGGACGGCCGCGTGCATGTGATCTGCCGGTCCGGCGGTCGCTCGGCGCAGGTCACGATGTATCTGGCCCAGCAGGGCATCGACGCCGTGAACGTCGACGGCGGGATGCAGCTGTGGGCCGAGGCGGGCCGCCCCGTGGTGACCGACGACGGCCGGCCGGGCTTCGTGCTCTAGGACGGGTCCCAGCCGTCGGCAGTCCCGGGCGGCGGGCGCGCAGCCGTCTCCGCCGCCCAGGCCGCCCGCCGGACGCCCGACGTGCCCGGGGTGCTGCCCCTCACCCCAGGGGATGCGCCGCCAGCAGATCCCCCAACGCCTCCTCGTGCGCCGCCGCCGGACCGAGCGACAGCTCCAGTTGCTTGGCCCAGGCGTGGTACCGGTGCAGGGGGTAGTCGACGTCGGCGCCGAACCCGCCGTGCAGATGCTGGGCCGTCTGCACCACCCTGCGCACCCCCTCCGACGCCCAGATCTTCGCCACCGCCACGTCCCCCGCGACCGGCAGCGTCCCCCGCGCTCCCGAGGCGAGCCGCCAGGCGGCCTGCCACAGCGTGACCTCCATCGCGCGCAGGTCGATGTAACGGTCGGCGGCCTGCACGGCGACGGCCTGGAAGGTGGCGACCGGGAACCCGAAC
>NZ_RSAJ01000992.1 GCF_003933965.1 Streptomyces sp. RP5T | reverse complement strand
TATTCGCAGTGCACCGGGCTTCAGCCCGGTGGTGAAGCGAATCTGAGAGCTGCTCTGACCTCAGCTGTGTGCACGGATCCGCACTGTTCACCTCAGCCCGGGTCAGAGCGGCCGGTTCTGCTGCTCGATGTACTGCTTCACGATGCTGAGCGGCGCACCGCCGACGGACCCGGCGAAGTACGAGCCAGACCAGAGGCGTTGCGCCCGCCAGTAGTGGCGGACAAGGTCGGGGAACTCCTGGCGGAGCCTGCGGGAGGACACGCCTTTGAGGGAGTTCACCAGCCTGGACACGGCAACCTTCGGCGGGAAGTTCACGAGCAGGTGGACGTGGTTGTTCTCGCCGTTGAACTCGACCAGCTCGGCCTCGAAGTCCTCGCACACGGCCCGCATGATCTCCTCGCACCGCGTCAGGTGCCGGTCGGCGAAGACCTCGTGCCGGTACTTCGTCACGAAAACCAAGTGAACATGCATGCGGAAAACACAGTGACGACCTGTGCGAATGTTCTCGTCGATACCCATAAACCAACTGTGTATCATGATCCTCGTGCAGCTTCGGTACGGCTTCCGCCTGTACCCGAGCGCCGGTCAGCGCAGCGCGTTGGCGAGGGCGTTCGGGTGTGCGCGGGTGGTCTACAACGACGCGCTTCGCGCTCGGGAGACCGCCCGCAGCGAGGGGCTGCCATTCCCCAGGACCGGGGACCTGTCGAAGGCGCTCGTCACCGAGGCGAAGAACACCCCGGAGCGGGCCTGGCTCGGCGAGGTGTCGGCGGTCGTCCTCCAGCAGTCCCTCCGCGACCTGGACACCGCGTACAAGAACTTCTTCGACGGCCTGAAGGGCAAGCGCCCGCGCATGGGCGCGCCCCGGTACAAGTCCCGCAAGGACACCCGTCAGTCAGTCCGTTTCACCGCGAACGCCCGCTGGTCCATCACCCCGGGGCGGAAGCTGCGTCTGCCGAAGATCGGCGACCTGAAGGTGAAGTGGTCCCGCAGCCTGCCCTCCACCCCGTCCACGGTGACGGTGGTCAAGGACAGTGCGGGCCGGTACTTCGCGAGCTTCGTCGTCGAAACCGGCCCCGAGGAACTGCTGCCGGGGACGACGCCCGAGGTGGGCATCGACCTCGGGCTGGGGCACTTCGCGGTCCTCTCGGATGGCACGAAGATCGACAGCCCGCGCTTCCTGCGCCGGGCTGAGAAGCGTCTGAAGAAGGAGCAGCGCGCCCTCTCCCGCAAACAGAAGGGCTCCAGCAACCGGAACAAGGCCCGGATCAAGGTCGCCCGCGCACACGCGAAGGTGGCCGACGCGCGCCGCGAGTTCCACCACCAGCTCTCCACCCGGCTGATCCGCGACAACCAAGCGATCGCAGTGGAGGACCTGGCGGTGAAGGGGCTCGCCCGCACGCGCCTGGCCAAGTCCGTGCACGACGCCGGATGGTCGGCGTTCGTGAGCATGCTGGAGTACAAGGCCGCCCGGTACGGGCGCACCTTCGTCCGCATCGGCCGCTTCGAGCCCACGTCCCAGGTGTGCTCGCAGTGCGGTGTGAAGGACGGCCCCAAGCCCCTGCACATCCGTGTGTGGACCTGCGGGGCCTGTGGGGCCGTCCTGGACCGGGACGTCAACGCGGCGGTCAACATCGCCAAGGCGGCCGGACTGGCCGTGTCAGCCTGTGGAGCGCAGGTAAGACCGGGACTCGCCCCGGCGCCGCGCGGCGAAGCAGGAACCCACTCGACACCGCAGCCTTCAACGGCGCGGTAGGCGGGAATCGCCGTCCTTCAGGGCGGCGAGGATGTCAA
>NZ_RSAJ01000991.1 GCF_003933965.1 Streptomyces sp. RP5T | reverse complement strand
GGCCTGCAGCAGGCGGATCACCGTGCCTCCCGCAGGCGGTCGGCGAACGACAGCAGCGCGGTGAACTGCTCGGGCAGGCCGGCCGGGCCACCGTCGGGGTCCTTGAAGTAGAAGCCCAGTTCAGGCAGCGGACCGGACAGGCCCGCCTCGTGGGCGCGGGCGACCAGGCGGGCCAGGTCCAGCACGAGCGGTGCGGCCAGGGCCGAGTCGCAGCCCTGCCAGATGGTCTGGAGGACCATGCGCGTGCCGAGGAAGCCTTCGAAGGCGACGTGGTCCCAGGCGGTCTTCCAGTCGCCGAGCGCCGGTACGTCGTCGATGTGCACCTCGCCCTGCGGTGTGTGCCCGAGGGCTTCGGTCAGGACGCGTTCCTTGCCGGCGTTCTTCGCCGCCGCGGCCGCCGGGTCGGCCAGCGCCGCCCCGTCGCCCCCGCCGAGCAGGTTGGTGCCGGACCAGGCCCGTACGTGCAGGGCGCGTTGGACGAACATCGGGGCGAGCACGGCCCGCAGCAGTGTCTGGCCGGTCTTGCCGTCCCGGCCCGCGTGGGGAAGTCCGGCCGCCGCGGCGGCGTCGGTCAGGGCGGGGGTGCGCAGACCGGTGGACGGGGTGAAGTTGACGTAGGGGCAGCCGGCGCGCACGGCGGCGGCCGCGTACAGGGAGCTGGGCGGCAGCCGTTCGGCGTCGGGCGCCGGCAGCGGCTCGGTGGAGGAGAGGTTGACGACGACGACCCGCGCCAGGGCGTTGCGCTCGCGGAACGAGATGAGGTCGGCGGCGAAGTCGGCGATGAGTTCCTCGTCGCCGCGCGGGTCGTCCGGGAGCGGGCCACCGGGCCGTATCTCCTCGTCGGCGGCACGGAGTTCGCCGCGTACGGCGGGGGCGAGGCCGTGCGGCAGGACGCCCGCTTCGGTGAGGTGTTCGGCCCGCTTGGGCAGCGGACAGTGGGCGGTGTCGTGGCCGCCGAAGACGAGGGAGGTCAGCGCCGGCAGGCCGGTGCCGTCGAACGGTGGGGTCTCGGTGACCATGCCGGTCGGGGCATGCAGTCCGGCGGTGACGGCCGCGCATCCGGCGACGGCGGTGGTGGCCACCGATCCACGGGCTCCGACGAACCAGACACCGGTGCGTGCGGTCCGCTCGCCGATCCGGGGTTGCGATGCGTTCCCGTCGTTGTTCACGGGCTGCCTCCCTGCCATGTCGATGTTCCGATGTGGTGTGGAGGGCGGTGGGTGGGGCGCGAGGCCTCCGCCCACCGCCGGCACTTGGGCGGCTTTGGCCGCGGCCCCAGGAGGGCTGTCTCCGTGGTCGGCGCGGTTACGGCGTGCGTGTGGCGGCACGTGAACCGCCGGTGAGAGGTGCGGGATACCCGAAGGCGTTCGGCCCTGCGCTGTGCAGGACCTCCTTCGTGGGTCGGGCTAGCGGTGTGCCACACGATCTGGATGAGCCGTCAGTTTCGGACCACTGTGTGGTGCCTGTGCACGAAGGGGACCGTAGTCGCGTTCGTCCTTGACCGGAACCCCTTGTGCACGAAGAAGACGAACTTTCTCCAGGTTCAGGACAAAGCGGTAGGAGGGCAGCCCGGATCGGCCCGGCGGCTCACCAGGCACCATGGGTCTGCTCCCCAACTGGGCGCAGTACGCAGTCATACGGCGCACCAGCGGTGGAGCCGCTAGTTGTCGCCGCCTCCGAACGCGGCGTCGAAGGAGGCCGACGGCGGCTCGAAGTCGTACTTCTTCAGGCTCCTGAGCGCCTCCGGGGCGCCCTGGAGGCGGTCCATGCCGGCGTCCTCCCACTCGACCGAGACCGGA
>NZ_RSAJ01000990.1 GCF_003933965.1 Streptomyces sp. RP5T | reverse complement strand
CGTGGGCAGTGCGTCGGGGTGGGCACGGTAGAACCAGGCGGGCGGGACGACCGTGGGCGTGCCGAGGTCGACGCGGATGCCGTTCTCGTGCAGCAGGGCGAGGATCCGGTCCAGCCAGCCGAAGTCGTACGCACCCGGTTCGGGCTCCAGGAGCGCCCAGGAGAAGATCCCGACGCTGACCATGGTGACCCCGGCCTCGCGCATCAGCCGGACGTCCTCGTCCCAGACGCTCTCGGGCCACTGCTCCGGGTTGTAGTCCCCGCCGAAGGCGAGCCTGGTGAGGCCCCTGGGGGTGGTCTCCGGCATGGGTCTCTCCCGTTTCGAGTGGTTGGGAACGTGCACACACGGTTCCAGAAGTGTGCGGCCCAAGATAACCGCACAGAGGGGAGCCTTGCCAAGTGCCCTGCCTGACACTTTTCTGTGCACGATCCCAGCCCGCTCGCAACCCCTTGGCGCTGTGCCGCCGTGCGGGCGCCCCGTCCCGCCGCCCAGGGCCTTAGAGTCTTGACCATGAACAATGCGGGGGGCAGGCGCAAACCGCCGACGATCCACGACGTGGCCCGCGAGGCCGGGGTCTCGCGGGGCACGGTCTCGCGTGTGCTCAACGGCGGACACTACGTCAGCCCGCCCGCCCTGGAGGCGGTCAACGCCGCCATCCGCAAGACGGGGTACGTCGTCAACCGGCACGCCCGCTCCCTGATCACCGGCCGCTCCGACTCCGTCGGCTTCCTGCTCACGGAGCCCCAGGAGCGGTTCTTCGAGGACCCCAACTTCAACGTGCTGCTGCGCGGCTGCACCCAGGCGCTGGCCGCGCACGACATCCCGCTGCTGCTGATGCTGGCGGGGACCGACGACGAGCGGCGCCGGATCAAGCGGTTCATCACGGCGGGGCATCTCGACGGCGTCCTGCTGGTGACCAGCCACTCCGCCGACCCCGTGGCCGAGGAACTGCACAAGGCGGGCGTGCCCGTCGTCCAGTGCGGCAAGCCCATGAGGTCCGGTTCGAAGGTGAGCTACGTGGCCGCGGACGACCGCGACGGCGCCCGTGACATGGTGCGCCATCTGCTGTCGCTGGGCCGGCGCCGGATCGGCATCGTGACCGGCCCGCTGGACTCGCCCGGTGGTGTCGACCGGCTCGCCGGCTACAAGGAGGTCCTGACGGAGGCCGGTGTCGAGATCGACGAGCGGCTCGTCGTCTCCGGCGACTACAGCCGGGCCGCCGGAGAGGCGGGCACCCACCGGCTGCTGGCCCAGGCGCCGGACCTGGACGCCGTGTTCGTCGCCTCCGACCTCATGGCCCTCGGCGCCCTGACCGCGCTGCGCCGGGCCGGCCGACGGATCCCCGAGGACGTGGCGGTGGGCGGTTTCGACGACTCCATCGCGGCGACGGAGGCCACCCCGCCCCTCACCACGATCCGCCAGCCCTACGACCGCATCAGCGCCGAGATGGTCCGCCTCCTGCTGGCCCAGCTGGGCGGAGAGGCCCCGGCGGCGGTGATTCTGCCGACGGAACTGATCCGCCGCGAGTCGACCTGAGCGAGCCCTCGGGGGCCGGATCGGACGGGTTCGCGGTGTCGGGGGCGGCGGCACTGCCGGGTGGGCTGTGACGGGGCTGACCCCAAGTCGGGCCGGGCCTCGGTGGCCGGTTGCCCTCACGCACACCGGCAGGCCGATCCGGTCGGCGCTACGTCGGCACCGGCGCCGACGCCGACGTGGAACGGGTGCCGGTGCCCCACCCGAGCGGCGAAGGCGTAGAAATGCCGACCGGCGAAGACCTTTCGGCCGAGCCCACCTGACCCGGTC
>NZ_RSAJ01000098.1 GCF_003933965.1 Streptomyces sp. RP5T | reverse complement strand
CTCCCCTTCCTCCGTCTCCCTCCTCCCGCACCCGCCTGGATCGAATCGGTTCGACGGCGATCCGAGGCGGCCGACCCGCACCCGTCACCCGACGATTGAGGACCCCTCCATGTCATCCGCTGACAGATCCACGCGCCGCCGGGCGCCGGCCACCATGGCGCTGGCCCTCGGCGCGGGCCTGCTGGCCGCGCCCGCCGTGCCCGCGCACGCGGCCGAGACACCCGGGCCCGCCGCCCGCTACACCTTCGACCAGGACGACCTCTCCTCCGGCAGGATCACCGACAGCTCCGGCAACGGCCTCACCGCGGCTCTGGTGAACGGCACGACGGCCCGCACCGTGCCCGGCCCGGACGGCGGCTCGGCGCTGTCGCTGCCCGGCGGGGCTCCGACCTCCGACGGCGCCTATGTGCGGCTGCCCCGCGAGGTGGTCGGCGACGCGAGCGACCTGACCGTCTCCGCCCGGGTGAGGTGGAGCGGCGACACCTCGTCCTGGCAGCGCATCTTCGACCTGGGCACCGACACCGGCAGATACCTCTTCAGCACGCCGTCCAACGGCGGCGGGCTGTTCCAGACCTCCGTGACCACCGGCGGAGGCGGTGCGGAGGCGCAGGTCCGCGGTTACGCGGCGCTGCCCGCGGACGCCTGGCGCACGGTCACCGTCACCCTGGACACCTCCGCGGGCCGGCTCACCACCTACCTCGACGGGGTGGCGGTCTCCTCCGCCACGACCGCGATCAAGGCCAAGGACCTGCTGAGCGGCTC
Source organism: Streptomyces sp. RP5T (assembly GCF_003933965.1). Classification (GTDB taxonomy): domain Bacteria; phylum Actinomycetota; class Actinomycetes; order Streptomycetales; family Streptomycetaceae; genus Streptomyces. The sequence continues at coordinate 20,035 of NZ_RSAJ01000098.1, read as the reverse complement.
GGCGACCGCAGCCGGCTTCATAGGCAAGTCCTTCTACCCGGACCCGCTCCTCAAGGGGGCCGTCGACGACTTCGCCGTGTGGCACTCGGCGCTCACCGCCGAGCAGGTGGCCGGCCTCGTCGGGGCCGTGCCGACCCTTCAGGACCTCGCGAAGACCTCCTTCGACGTCCGCACGACCGACGGGACCGCCCCCACCCTGCCGGCCGCCGTACGTGCCACCTTCTCCGACGGCTACGACCGCGACACCCCGGTCACCTGGGACGCCGTACCGCCGGAGAAGTACGCCCGGCCCGGCACCTTCACCGTGGCCGGAACGGCCGCCGGACGGGCCGTGGAGGCGACCGTCACCGTGGTCCGCGAGGGACAGCTCACCGTCGACCTCGGCTCGGACACCGGCGCGTTCCACGGCGGCGCATCCGGCACCCTCTACGGGGTCTACGGACCGGACGTGCCCACCAACAACCTCATCGAGGGCATGGGGCTGCGCACGGTCTCCACCAAGGCCCAGGACGGCCCGCAGCACCCCGGTGCCGACGCGCTGGACGTGGTGAGGCCGTTGGCCGACTCCACCGACGGCGACGTGTACATCTACATGACCGACATCCACCGCGGCTTCCCGTACGAGTGGCCCGGTGACACCCCCGCGGAGAAGCTGAGGCTCTACGAGGAGAAGATCGCCAAGCAGGTCGACCAGGTGCTCCGGCTGCCGAAGGAGTACCAGGACAACGTCGTGTTCGTGCCGTTCAACGAGCCCGAGGGCAACATGTTCGGCACCGGGCAGTGGAGTTACGACAAGGTCAGCTGGCTCAGCGACCCGGACGACTACTTCGCCGCCTGGGACTCCGCGTACAAGCTCATCAAGGGCAGGATGCCCGACGCCAGGATCGCCGGTCCCAACACCAGCGTCCTGTACGACCAGGTGAAGGGCTTCCTCACCCACACGCTGGCCGCCGGCACCCTCCCGGACGTCATCACCTGGCACGAGCTGAGCCACCCGGAGGCGGTGCGCGCGAGCGTGGCCAAGTACCGGGTGTGGGAGAAGGAGCTGTTCAAGGGGACCGCACGCGAGGGCACCCAACTGCCCGTCAACATCAACGAGTACGCCTTCAACTACCACACCTCGGTCCCCGGCCAGATGATCCAGTGGGTCTCCGCGATCGAGGAGTCCAAGGTGGACGCCGACATCGCCTACTGGAACATCGACGGCAACCTCTCCGACTCCGCGGTCCAGTCCAACCGCGGCAACGGCCAGTGGTGGCTGCTGAACTCGTACGCCTCGATGAGCGGGCACACGGTGTCGGTGACGCCGCCGTTCCCGGGTGAGAACTACACCATGCAGGGCGTGGCCACGCTGGACGAGAAGAAGAAGCAGGCCCGGCTGATCTTCGGCGGGTCCACCGGCAAGGGGCACATCACCTTCGCGGGCGTCCCGAAGAAGCTCTTCGGCACGAACGTGCACGCCTGGGTGCGGGAGATCGAGTGGAGCGGGCAGGTCGGCGACAGCTCCGGCCCGAAGCTGCTCACGGAGACGAACCTGAAGGTCGCGGACGACGGCACGGTCACCGTCGACTTCGGTGACGGCACACTGCCGAAGCTGAAGGAGTCCTCGGCGTACGAGATCGTGCTCAGCCCGGCCGGGAAGGCCACGAGGACCCAGTCCCCGCCGGTGCGCTGGCAGGGCTCCTACGAGGCGGAGGCAGCCGCCCACACCGGGTCCGGCTGGTCGAGGAACGGCCCGGAGGGCTCCACCTCCGACGTCTCGAAGTTCTACACCTCGGGCGGCTACGACGTGGGCGGGCTGCGCACCGGCTCGGACGTCACGCTCGACTTCGCGGTGGACGTGCCCGAGGACGGCACCTACGACCTGAGCGTCTTCGCCAACTCCCTCAACACCTACGCCCAGGTGAAGGAGCAGGGCCCCACCAACGTCTTCCTGCGGGTGGACGGCCAGGCCGCCGGCGAGCAGCAGCTGTATCTGCCGCTCGGCTACAAGTGGGTGGTGTGGGACCACACCGACACCAAGGTGAAGCTCACCAAGGGCAGGCACACCCTGACGCTCGCGGCGAGGAGCCTGGACGGCAAGCGCGTGACGAAGGGGGACGCGATCGTCGACCGCCTCACCCTGTCCCTGCCGAACGCCTCGGCCGGCACGCAGGTGTACGAGGGCGAGTTGGCCTGGCTGGCCTCGGGCGCACAGCCCGTCTACGACGTGCCCGGTTCCGGCGCGGGCGCGGCCCGGCTCGCCAGGGGCCAGACGGCCACGTTCTGGGTGTACTCCCCCGCCGACCGTGAGGCCACGCTCAAGGTCGACACCCTCGGCGGCACCGGCGCCCGGCTCTCCGTCAACGGACACGACGTCCTGCGCCTGGCCAAGGACCGCGACCGGGTCGCGGTCTCCCTCTCCGGTGGCGTCAACAAGGTGACGCTGACGGGCGGTTCGTCGGCCACCCTCGTCGACCGTCTCACCGTCACCCCGACCGAGGGCGCGCTGCCGGCCCGTACGTACGAGGCCCAGGACGCGGTGCTCGCGGGCTCGGCCACGCTCACCCCGCTCTCCCTGGCCACCGACGGCACGGCGATCACCGGCGTCGGCGGCGACCCGGGCAACGGCAACACGGCCACCTTCACCGTCAGCGCGGACCGGGCGGGGCTGTACGCGCTGCGGATCCGCTACTCCAACCCGGAGCAGTCGGAGGCCACGCACTACAACCCGGACCCGCTGGCCCGGCACGCCGACATCACCGTCAACGGCGGGGAGATGCAGCGGGTCGGCTTCCCGCACAGCTTCCACGAGAACAACTTCTGGGAGCTGACCGTCCCCGTCACCCTGAAGAAGGGACAGAACACGATCGGCTTCCGCTCGGAGGAGCTGCCGAACTTCGACGGCACGACCTACGCCTCGGACACCTTCCCCGGGGTACTGCTCCGCTCGCGGTACGCGCCGCTGATCGACCGGATCGCCGTGGCGCCGTACGCGCGGGAGGTGCGGTGAGGTGAGCGGTTTCCGGCGGCGCCCCCGGGGCGCCGCCGGAACCGGACGGTGAACGCTCCCCCGGTGCAGGCAGGGCCGGCCGGAGCGCCGGCCGTGTCCCCGTCCGCCGCACCGTCCGCCGCACCCGGATCCCACCCTTGACCGACACCCGCCCCACCCGGGACCATGTTGCGTATCAGTCGCACTGTTGCGTATTGCGCAGCCCTCGGGAGGACTCCGTGTCTCTTCGACCGCAACCCGACCGCGAGTTCGTCCTCACCCTGTCCTGTCCCGACCGCTCCGGCCTCGTGCACGCCGTCACCGGCTTCCTGGTCCGGCACTCCGGGAACATCCAGGAGAGCCAGCAGTTCGACGACCGGCTCCAGGACCGCTTCTTCATGCGCGTCCACTTCGACGTCTCCGACCCGGGCACGAGCCTGGAGGACCTGCGCTCCGGCTTCGCGCCCGTCGCCGAGGCGTACCGGATCACCTGGCAGTTGCGGCCCGCGGGCATCCCGACCCGCACCCTGATCATGGTGTCGAAGTTCGGCCACTGCCTGAACGACCTGCTCTTCCGGCAGCGCACCGGCACGCTCGCCATCGAGGTGCCCGCGATCGTCTCCAACCACCGGGACTTCGCCCCGCTCGCCGAGAGCTACGGCATCCCCTTCCACCACGTTCCGGTGACTCCCGAGACGAAGGCGGACGCGGAGGCGCGGCTGCTCGACCTGGTCGACCGGCTGGACGTCGACCTCGTGGTCCTCGCCCGCTACATGCAGATCCTCTCCAACGACCTGTGCAAGCAGCTCGAGGGCCGGGCGATCAACATCCACCACTCGTTCCTGCCGAGCTTCAAGGGCGCGCGGCCCTACGTCCAGGCGCACGAGCGGGGCGTGAAGCTCGTCGGGGCCACCGCCCACTACGTCACCCCGGACCTCGACGAGGGGCCCATCATCGAGCAGGACGTGATCCGCGTGAACCACGCGCAGAGCGCGGAGAGTCTGGTCACCCTGGGACGGGACGTCGAGGCGCAGGTCCTCGCCCGGGCCGTGGAGTGGCACTGCCAGAGCCGCGTGATGATCAACGGCCATCGCACGGTGGTCTTCCGCTGACCAGCACCGAGCCGTTCGCATAGGGTTCCGCCATGAACAGCTACGGCACCGAGTCCGGGGGCGCGTCCGGCGGCGGGGTGCAGTCCGTCGACCGGGCCGTCACCGTGCTGGAGATCCTCGCCCAGCGCGGCGAGGCAGGCGTCAGTGAAGTGGCCGAGGCCATCGACGTCCACAAGTCCACCGCGTTCCGTCTGCTCGGCGCACTGGAGGCGCACGGGATGGTCGAGCAGGAGGGCGAGCGCGGGAAGTACCGCCTGGGCTTCGGCATCGTACGGCTGGCCGGGGCGGTCACCGGGCGCATCGACGTCACCAGGCACGGCCGCGGGATCTGCGAGCGCCTCGCCGACAAGCTGGGCGAGACGATGAACATCGCGGTCCTGGAGTCGCATCACGTCATCAATCTCGACCAGGTGCGCGGTCAATCGGCCATCACCGCGCAGAACTGGGTCGGCCGGCTGACGCCCATGCACTGCACGTCGAGCGGAAAGGTCCTGCTCGCCCATCTCCCGGACGCGCGCCGGGAGGAACTCGTCGCCGCGGCCGGGCTGGAGCGGATGACGGCCCGCACGCTGACGTCCCGGCGGGAGCTGGAGGCGGAGCTGGCCCGGGTCCGCGAGCAGGGCTACGCCATGACGGTGGAGGAGTACGAGGAGGGCCTCAACGCCATGGCGGCGCCGGTGCGTTCCGGTGCAGGCAGGGTCGTCGCCGCCCTCACCGCCTCGGGTCCCGCCTTCCGTCTCACCGAGGAGCGGATGCACGAGCTGGCACCGCTGCTGGTGGAGGGAGCCGACGAACTCAGCCGCCGGCTCGGCCACCTGGGCTGACGCCCGGCTTCGCCGGGCTCCCGCTCACCCCCGGAGCCGGGACATCGCCGGGTCGAACAGCGGTTCCTCGGCCACGACCGCCTCCACTCGCTCGTCGAAGTAGCCGATGTGCACGGCGGTGCCGGGGACGGCGAGCTCGGCCGGAAGCCAGGCGTAGGCGATGCCCTTGCCGATGGTGTGGCCGAAGGCCGCGCTGGTGACGTACCCGACCGCCCGCCGCCCGTCGTACACCGGCTCCTTGCCCATCACGACGGCCCGCGGGTCCTCGATGGTCAGGCAGGTCAGCTTCCGCCGCATGTCGGCCTTGCGGCGCTCCAGCGCCGCCTTCCCGACGAAGTCCTCCTTGTCGGCCTTCACCGCGAAGGAGACCCCGGCCTCGTAGGGGTCGTGCTCGTAGGTCATGTCGGTGCCGAAGGAGCGGTACCCCTTCTCCAGGCGCAGGCTGTTGAAGGCGCCCCGCCCGGCCGCGATGCCGCCCAGCGGTTGCACCGCCCGCCAGAGCGTGTCCCACAGCTTCTGCCCCAGGTCGGCCGTGGTGTACAGCTCCCAGCCGAGCTCGCCGACGTAGGAGAGGCGCATGGCGGTCACCGGGACGGACCCGATGTGGGCGCGCCGGGCGCGGAAGTACTTCAGGCCCGTCGCCGAGAAGTCCTCGTCGGTGAGCGGCTGGAGGACGTCCCGGGCCAGCGGCCCCCACAGGCCGACGCAGCAGGTGCCGGGGGTGATGTCACGGACCTGGACCGTGCCGTCGGCGGGCAGGTGGCGGGTGAACCAGTCGAGGTCGAGGTTGCCGTTGGCGCCGACCTGGAAGACGTCGGGGGCGAGCCGGGCGACGGTGATGTCACTGCGGATGCCGCCGTCGTGGTCCAGCAGCAGGGTGTACGTCACCGAGCCGACGGACTTGGCGACCTTGCCGGTGCACAGCCGCTCCAGGAAGTCGGCCGCTCCCCGCCCGCTCACCTCCAGGCGCTTGAGGGCCGTCATGTCGTACATCGCGACGGTCTCGCGGGTGACCTGGGCCTCGGCGCCGACGATCGGCGACCAGTACCGGGCGGCCCAGTCGTTGGGCGTGACGATGGAACGGCCTTCCACGAGGTGTGCGTTGGCCTCGTACCAGTACGGCCGCTCCCAGCCGTTCGCCTCCAGGAAGAAGGCGCCGAGCTCCTGCTGGCGGGTGTGGAAGGGGCTCGTGCGGATCGGGCGCGGGGCACCGGACGGCTGGAGCGGGTGGAGGATGTCGTAGACCTCGGCGAAGTTCTGGCAGTCGCGGGCGAGGACGTACTCCGGGGAGAGCTGGTGCGGCTCGAAGCGGTTGACGTCGCACTCGTGGAGGTCGAAGGAGGAGCAGTGGCCGTCGACCAGCCATTCGGCGACGGCCCGTGCGACGCCGGCGGAGTGGGTGACCCAGACCGCCTCGGCGACCCAGAAGCCCTTGACGTCCGGGGACTCGCCGAGCAGGGGCAGGCCGTCGGTGGTGAAGGAGAACAGGCCGTTGATGCCCTCCTCCACCTTGGCCTCGCGGGTGGCGGGGAGCAGTGACCGCGTCTCGGTCCAGGCGTCCGCGAAGTCGTCCTCGGTGAACTTCAGGACGGACGGCATCCCGGCTGCCTCGTCGACCGAGAGGATCTCGTCGGCGGTGACGGGCATGGGGCGGTGGCCGTAGAAGCCGATGCCGAGGGTGTCGTGGCGGTCGCGGTAGTAGAGGTCGGCGTCCTGGTGGCGCAGGATCGGCCGCACCGCCTCCTCGGTCTGGCCCGCGAGCGCGGGGACCGGGCCGGTCCAGGCGAGCTGGTGGGCGAGCGGGGTGAGCGGGAGGTTCATGCCCACCATGCGGGCGATCCTGGGGCCCCAGATGCCGGCGCAGCACACGACGATGTCGGCTGCCAGATCACCGTGGTCGGTACGGACGCCCGTGACCTCCCCGTCGGTCCGGAGCACGTCGACGACCTCGTGGCGGGCCAGGAAGGTCACTCCGCGCCCGGTGGCCCGGCGGATCTGCGCCTCGACGGCGAGAACGGCCTTGGCGAGCCCGTCGGTCGGGATGTGCAGGCCGGCGAGGACCCGGTCGCGGTTGACCAGGGGGTGCTTCTCGACGCACTCGTCGGCGGTCAGGATCCGCGACTCGACGCCCCAGGCGGTGAGCCAGCCGTGCCGCCGGTGCAGCTCGGTGACGCGCTCCGGGGTGGTGGCCACCTCCAGGCCGCCGACCTGGAGGAAGCAGGGCTGTCCGTCGACGTCGAGGGAGCAGAACTTCTCGACGGTGTAGCGGGCCAGTTCGGTCATGGTCTTGGAGGCGTTGGCCTGGAAGACCAGGCCAGGGGCGTGCGACGACGATCCTCCGGTGGCCGGGAGCGGGCCCTGGTCGACCACGGTCACCTCGGTCCAGCCGCGCGCGGAGAGCTCGTCGGCCAGTGCCGCGCCGACGACGCCCGCTCCGATGATGACCACTCGGGGTCCCGCCATCGCCGCACCTCCGGTTAAGTTGCTTTGTGCGCAACACGATTCAGGCTGCGCAACTCAATGTGCCCGCCGTGCGAGTGGGTGTCAAGAGGTCCCGTGACGCCCGGGAACGGCGCCGGAACAGCCCGGGAAACGGGAACGCCCGGTGGGCGCCGCACTCCCTCGCGCGGCGCCCACCGGGCGTTCGTGACAGGCTTTCCCGGCCGGCCTACTTGATCCAGGCGTCGACCTTGGCGCGGTTGGCGTCGACCCACTTCTTGGCCGCCGCCTCCGGCGTCATCTTGTCCACCGCGATGTACTTGGCCACGGTGTTCTGGTCGTCGTTGGTCCAGTTGAACTTCTTCACCAGGTCGTAGGCCGGGCTGCCCGACTTGGCGAACTTCGCGCTGACGATCTTGTCGAGGTCGTAGACGGGGTAGTCGCAGGCGATCTTCTCCGCGTCGGCGTCGCAGCCCGACTTGTACGCGGGCAGGTCCACCTTGACCAGCGGCACCTCGGACAGGAACCACTGCGGCTCGTAGAAGTAGCCGATCACCCATTCCTTGTTCTTCTCGGCGTTGCGGTACGCCTGGATCAGCGCGGTCTCGCTGCCCGCGTACACCACCTTGAAGTCCAGCTTGAGGTTCTTCACCAGCGCCTCGTCGTTGGTGACGTACGACGGGTCGCCGTCCAGGAGCTGCCCCTTGCCGCCGGACTCCGAGGTCTTGAACTTCGCGGCGTACTTGTTGAGGTTCTTCCAGTCCGTGATGTCCGGGTGGGCCTTGGCCAGCCACGGCGGCACGTACCAGCCGATGATGCCCTTGTTGCCGGTCGAGCCGGCCTCCACGGCGGTCTTCTGCTGGGTGATGTACTTCTTCTTCAGGTCGTCGTGGCCCCAGTTCTCCAGGACGGTGTCCACCTCACCAGTGCCGAAGCCCTGCCAGGCGATCTCCTCCTTGAGGTCCTTCTTGGTCACCTTGCACTTCAGGTCGTGCTCGGCGACGTACGCGACGACCGCCGCGTCGGCCTCGTAGCCCACCCACGGGTTGACCGCGAGGTTGAAGGTGCCGCACTTGCCGGAGCTGCCCGAACCGCCGGCCTCCGAGGAGTCCCCGACCTTCGCGCCGCCGCAGGCCGTGAGGGTGAGGCCGAGGACGGCCAGGCCGGCCGCGCCGGCTCGCCAGTGTCTTGCCATCGTGTGGTGCTCCTTAATCGTGCGCCGATACGGCGTTCATGCGCTGGTGCGGCGGGCCGCCGCCTGGGTGATCCGGTCGAACATGACGCCGAGCAGGACGATGGCGAGCCCGGCCGCCAGTCCCTTGCCGTACAGCTGTCCCTGCGAGAAGCCGGCCACCACGTCGTAGCCGAGGGCGCCCGCGCCGACCAGGCCGCCGACGACGACCATCGACAGCACGTAGATCAGGCCCTGGTTGGTCGCGAGCGTCAGGGCGCCGCGGGCCATCGGAAGCTGGACCTTGGTGATGAGCTGCCAGGTGTTGCACCCGGTGGAGGTGGCCGCCTCGACGGTGGCCGCGGGCACGGTCCGCACCCCGTCGGCGATGATCTTGATGGCGACCGGGGCCGCGTACACGACCGCGGCCACGATGGCGGTGAACCGGGTCGCCCCGAACAGCGCGAGGAACGGCACGAGATAGACGAACGGCGGCATGACCTGGGCCGCGTCGAGGCTGGGCCGCACCAGCCGGTCCACCAGCGCGCTGCGCCCCATCCACACCCCGAAGACCACCCCGAGCAGCATCACCAGCACGGTCGCCACGACGGTCGAGGCCAGGGTGGTCATGCCGTCCGACCACACGCCGGTGGCGACCAGGAGCCCCACGCACACGGCGGTCGTGATCCCCGCGCGCCACCTGCCGAGCACGACGGCGATCCCGACCAGGGCCGCGCCGACGAGCCACCACGGGGAGTCGGTCAGCAGGGTCTGGAACGGGTTGAGCAGTCCGTTGGTGATCACGTCACGGAAGCCGTTGGTCAGCCCGGACAGGTGGTCCTGCGCCCAGGTGGTCACGTTGTCGGCGGCCTTGGCGATGCTGCTGCCGGTGCTTCCGTCGCCGGGGAACTCGGCCGCCCACACATAGGTGTGGGACAGGTAGACGAGTACGGCCGCCACCGCTCCCCCGGCGGCGAGCAGGTGCCGGCGCCATGTGAGCAGCGGGCCGGCGGAGCGCCGGGCCGCCTCCGCGCGTCCGCTCGCCGCAGTGGTGACACGGTCCAGGACGATCGCCATCACGACGATCGCGAGACCCGCGTTGAAGGCCGTGCCGACGTCAAGCGACTGCAACGCCTGGACGACGGTCTTGCCGAGTCCGGGGGCGTCGATCAGGGCCGCGATGGTCACCATCGCCAGGGCGGCCATGATGGTCTGGTTGACGCCCATCACCACGGTCCGCTTGGACATCGGCAGCAGGACCTTCAGCAGCGTCTGCCTGCGGGTCGCACCCATGGAGGCGGCCGCCTCGACGGTGGTGGCGGGCACGGAACGGATCGCATGGGCGGTGATGCGGATGGCCGGTGGCGCCGCGTAGATGACGGTGGCGATGGTGGCGGAGGCCCCGCCGATGAGGAAGAACAGGGTCAGCGGTGCCAGGTAGACGAAGGTCGGCATCGTCTGCATGAAGTCCAGGAACGGGGTGGCGATCCGGTTGGCCCGATCCGACAGGCCCGCCCACACGCCCAGCGGGAGGGCGAACAGCAGCGCCACCAGCACCGCGGAGAGGGTCAGGGCCAGGGTGTCCATGCTCTCCTGCCACAGGCCCTGGAGCCCGAGGAAGGTGAAGCCGGCCACGGCCAGCAGCGCGACCCGCCAGTTGGCCACCGCCCAGGAGACATAGCCGGCGAGGCCGACCACGCCGAGCCAGCCGATCTGCGGCACCGGGCGGTCACCGGACGGCTGGGAGACGAGGTCCTGCACGAAGGTCACCAGGTTGTCGATGACCAGCCGGATCTCGTTGAAGAAGTACAGGAACAGCGGGTTGGAGTTGCGGTCGGCGCCGATGGAGTCGTTGAGGTCGTTGAGCCTGCGGTGCAGCTCGGTGAGATCGGCCGCGGCCAGCGACAGGGTCTGCTTTCCGCGCAGTACGACGAACAGGACGAGCCAGACGACGAGGATCGCGCCGATCACCATGGACCGGCTGATCCTGCGCACGGGGGCGGCGGTCGGGGGCGGGACGGACTGCCGCGCCCTGCCCGAGGTCTCGGGCTTCTCCACGGCGACGGTCATCAGGCGTCGCCTTCCTGTCCGGCGACCACCGCGAGGATCTCCTCGTCGCCGACGATGCCGAGCAGTTCGCCGTTCTCGACGACCTTGACGGGCTTCTCGGCCGCGAGCACCGCGCGGGTGGCCTCCTTCACCACGACGTCCGGCCCCAACTCGGGCCCGTCCAGCGGGTCTTCGGGGGTGGCCGGGCGCATGATCCAGCGCAGGGTGAGCACATCGCCGCGCGGCACGTCCTTGACGAAGTCCCGCACGTAGTCGTCGGCGGGGGCGCCGACCAGTTCGTCACCGGTGCCGCACTGGACGGTCCTGCCGTCCCGCATGATCAGGATGCGGTCGCCGAGTTTCAGGGCCTCGGAGAGGTCGTGGGTGATGAACACCATCGTCTTGCCGACCTCGTGGTGCAGCCGGATGACCTCGCTCTGCATGTCACGGCGGATCAGCGGGTCCAGCGCCGAGAACGGCTCGTCGAAGAGGAGCACGTCGGGATCACCGGCCAACGCCCTTGCCAGACCAACCCGTTGCTGCATGCCGCCGGAGAGCTGGTCGGGGTAGGAGTTCTCGTAGCCCGCGAGGCCCACGAGGTCGACGACCTCCAGCGCACGCCTGGTGCGCTCGGCCCGGCCCATGCCCCGGATCTCCAGTCCGAACGCCACGTTGTCGACGACGCGGCGGTGGGGCAGCAGACCGAAGTGCTGGAAGACCATGGAGAACTTGCTGCGCCGCAGTTCGCGCAGCCGCCGCTCGTCGGCGTCCCGGATGTCCTCGCCCTCGAAGACGATCTCACCGGCGGTGGGTTCGATCAGCCGGGTCAGACAGCGCACCAGGGTGGACTTGCCGGAGCCGGACAGTCCCATGACGACGAAGACCTCGCCGGGAGCGACGTCGAAGCTCACGTCGCGCACGGCGGCCGTACAGCCGCTGCGGTCCATGAGCTCGCGGCGGGTGAGCCCGCGCAGCTCCTCGGAGTCCGGTACCTGGTCCGCCTTCGGCCCGAACACCTTCCACAGCCCGCGCACGGATATGACGGGCGTGGCGGCCGCGTCCTCGGGGGTGCCGCGGCGCGGCGGCACCTCGGTCTGGGTTGGGGTCATGGTCGACCTCTTCTCGGCGTTCAGCCGCGGAACCAGTGCTGCGGCCGGGGTTGGATGTTCTGCCAGATGTGCTTGGTCTCGCGGTACTCGTCGAGGCCGGTCGGTCCCAGTTCCCGGCCCACTCCGGAATGCCCGAAGCCACCCCACTCGGCCTGCGGCACATAGGGGTGGTAGTCGTTGATCCACACCGTGCCGTGCCGCAGCCGGCGGGCGACCCGCTGGGCCTTCCCGGCGTCCTGCGTCCAGACCGCCCCGGCGAGGCCGTACTCGGTGTCGTTGGCGATGCGTACGGCGTCGTCCTCACCGGTGAAGCGCTCGACGGTGAGGACGGGACCGAAGGACTCCTCGTGGACCACCCGCATGTCCTGGGTGCACTCGTCGAGGACGGTGGGCGGGTAGAAGTGGCCGTGCGCGAGGGCCGGGTCGGTGGGCCGTGCGCCGCCGCAGCGCAGCAGGGCACCCTCCGCCAGCCCGGCCGCGACATACGCCTCGACCTTCCGGAGGTGCTGCGCGGAGACCAGTGCCCCCGTCTCGGCCTCGGGGTCGAAGGGGCCGCCGAGGCGGATCTCCCGGGCCCGGCGGACCACCTCGTCGACGAAGCGGTCGTGCAGCGAGTCCTCGACGATCAGCCGGGCACCCGCCGAGCAGACCTGGCCGGAGTGCAGGAAGACGGCCGTGAGCGCGAAGTCCACGGCCGTCTCGAAGTCGGCGTCGGCGAAGACGACGTTGGGGTTCTTGCCGCCGAGTTCCAGGGCGACCTTCTTCACGGTCGCGGCGGCGGTGGCCATGATCCGTCTGCCGGTCTCCAGGCCCCCGGTGAAGGAGACCATGTCGACGCGCGGGTCCTCGGTGAGGGGCGCGCCCACCTCGGGCCCGGTGCCGAGGACGAGGTTGGCGGCACCGGCGGGCAGCCCCGCCTCCTCCAGCGCCCGCATGAGCAGGACCGAGGTGGAGGGGGTGAGCTCGCTGGGCTTGAGGACGATCGTGTTGCCGGCGAGAAGGGCCGGGGCCACCTTCCAGCTCGCTTGCAGAAGTGGGTAGTTCCAGGGGGTGATCAGTGCGCACACACCGATCGGCTCGTGGACGACGCGGCTGACGGCGTCGTCCCGCCCGGTGTCGATCACCCGGCCGGCGTCGGTACCGCCGAGACCGCCGTAGTAACGAAGGCAGGAGACGACGTCGGCGATGTCGTACTCGCTCTCCACCAGCCGCTTGCCGGTGTCCAGCGACTCGGCGCGGGCGAACTCCTTGGCGTCGCGCTCGATCAGGTCGGCGGTGCGCAGCAGCAGGGCGCCCCGGTCCCGCTCGGGGGTGTGCGGCCAGGGCCCCGCGTCGAAGGCCCGGCGGGCGGCGGCGACGGCCTCCGCGGTGTCGGCGCGGGTGCCTTCCGACACGGTCGCGGAGAGGGTGCCGTCGGCGGGGCAGCGGATCTCCCGGCGCCCCCCGGCCACCGGCTCCCGCCATTCGCCGTCCACGTACAGGTCTGCCACGTCGGGAGCCCTTCGAGCGATTTCGTTGCGCATGACGCATCGCATTGCTTGTGGTGGAACACTCTGGAGACTCCGGCAACCCACGTCAAGGGGTTGGGGGATGACGGTTCGGGCACGCGGGCGCCGTGCGCACGGTGCGCGCCCGGCCGGTTTCCGGTACAAGCCGCCCCGCGAAAAATCCGCGTTACCCGGCCTGGGTGCGGGCGTCCCGGTGCCGGTAGTAGACGGCCTCGGAGGGGGCGAGCGGCTGCTTGCCGAGGATGAGGTCGGCCGCCTTCTCCGCGATCATCATCACCGGCGCGTAGATGTTGCCGTTGGTGACGTAGGGCATCACCGACGCGTCGACGACGCGCAGTCCCTCGACCCCGTGCACGCGCATGCTGGCGGGGTCCACGACGGCCATCTCGTCGGTGCCCATCTTGCAGGTGCAGGAGGGGTGCAGGGCGGTCTCGCCGTCCTTGGCGACCCAGGCGAGGATCTCCTCGTCGGTCTCGACGGACGGTCCGGGCGAGATCTCCCCGCCGTTGTAGGGAGCCAGCGCGGGCTGGTTGAGCAGCCTGCGCGCGACGCGGATCGCCTCGACCCACTCGCGGCGGTCCTGTTCGGTGGAGAGGTAGTTGAAGCGCAGCGCCGGGTGGTCGTCGGGGTTCCTGCTCCTGATCTTCACCGAGCCCAGGGCGTCGGAGTACATGGGTCCCACATGGACCTGGTAGCCGTGTCCGCCGGCCGGCACGGAGCCGTCGTAGCGGACCGCGATCGGCAGGAAGTGGAACATCAGGTTGGGGTAGTCCACGTCCTCGTTGCTGCGGCAGAACCCGCCCGCCTCGAAGTGGTTGGTGGCGGCCGGCCCCTTCCGGAGCAGCCACTGCAGGCCGATGAAGGGGGCACGCCATTTGGCGAGGTACGGCTGCATGGAGACGGGCTGCTTGCAGGCGTACTGGATGTACACCTCCAGGTGGTCCTGGAGGTTCTCGCCGACGCCCGGCAGGTCATGGACGACGTCGACGCCGAGGGCGCGCAGTTCCTCCGCGTTGCCGACGCCGGAGAGCTGGAGCAGCTGCGGGGAGTTGATCGCGCCGCCGCACAGGACGACCTCCTTGGCGCGGACCTGCTGGAGCGCGCCCCGGCCGCGCCGGTACTCGACGCCGACGGCCCGCTTGCCCTCGAACAGGACGCGGGTGACGAGGGCACGCGTGGTGACCGTCAGGTTGGGCCGCTTCCTGGCGGGCTTCAGATACGCCTTGGAGGCCGAGAGCCGGCGTCCGCGGTGGACGTTGCGGTCGAACCTGGCGAAACCTTCCTGCCGGTAGCCGTTGACGTCCTCGGTGGGCGCGTACCCCGCCTCCTCGGTGGCCTTGAGGAAGGCGCCGAACAACGGGTTGACGGCCGGGCCGCGTTCCAGGACGAGCGGGCCGTCGTGGCCGCGGAACTCGTCGTCCGGGTCGGCCGCGAGACAGTTCTCCATGCGCTTGAAGTACGGCAGACAGTGCGCGTAGTCCCAGGTCTCCATGCCGGGGTCGGCGGCCCAGCGCTCGTAGTCCATGGGGTTGCCGCGCTGGAAGATCATGCCGTTGATGCTGCTGGAGCCGCCGAGCACCTTGCCGCGGGCGTGGTAGACGCGCCGGCCGCCCATGTGGGGCTCGGGCTCGGACTCGTACTTCCAGTCGTAGAAGCGGCTGCCGATCGGGTAGGTCAGCGCCGCGGGCATGTGGATGAAGACGTCCCACGGGTAGTCGGGCCGGCCGGCCTCCAGGACCAGCACCCGGTTGCCCGGGTCGGCGGAGAGCCGGTTGGCCAGTGCGCTGCCGGCCGATCCACCACCGACGATGACGAAGTCGTACTGCTGAGGAGCCATGGTGCCTCGTCTCGCTCGCGCCGTCGATACGCGCGGCATGCTAGTACGAGTATCGCGATACGCACCAGGTTGCGAAGCGCGCAACTTCCACGACACATGCACGAGGTCCGCGAAACAGAGTCACGCCCTTGTTGTTTACCCGCCGTATAGTTGCGTTGTGAGCAACTACAACCCGGATAACGAAACGACAGGGTCGTCGAGCGGCGGAGTGCAGTCCGTCGACCGGGCCATTCACGTCATGGAGATCCTGGCCCAGCGCGGCGAGGCCGGGGTCAGTGAGGTGGCGGCCGAGATCGACGTCCACAAGTCCACCGCCTTCCGGCTCCTCGGCGCCCTGGAAGCGCGCGGCCTGGTGGAACAGGCGGGTGAGCGCGGCAAGTACCGGCTCGGTTTCGGCATCGTGCGCCTGGCCGGCGCGGTCACCGGACGCATCGACATCACCCAGCAGAGCCGCCCGGTCTGCGAGGACCTCGCCGAGGAGATCGGCGAGACCGTGAACCTCGCGGTGATGCAGGAGCGCTACGCGGTCAACCTCTACCAGGTGCGCGGCCCGGGGGCCGTCACCGCGCAGAACTGGGTCGGCCAGCTGACCCCGCTGCACGCCACGTCGAGCGGCAAGATCCTGCTGGCCCACCTGCCCGCCAAGGAGCGCGCCGCGCTGCTGACGGAGACCGGCCTGAAGAAGGTCACCCCGCGCACCATCACCGCGAAGACCAAGCTCGAGAAGAACCTCGCCGAGGCCCGGGAGCGGGGTTACGCCTGGGCCCTGGAGGAGCTGGAGCTCGGTCTGCACGCCATGGCCGCGCCGGTCCGCGACCGGGACGGCGAGGTCATCGCGGCCCTCAGCGCCTCGGGGCCCGCCTACCGGCTCTCCGAGGAGCGCCTGCACGAACTCGCCCCGGTCCTGGTCAAGGGCGCCGAGGAGATCAGCCACCGGATGGGCTACCTGGGCTGAGCCCCCAGCCGGGCCTGGACCCAGTCGTGGAACTCGCCGATGTGGTGCTCACTGGGGACCAGCACACCGCCCTTGGCGTACAGCCGTGAGCTCATGCCGGGCTGGGTGCGCTCGCACGCGTCGAAGTCCTGCCGGTTGACCCGGTCGAACAGCTCTACCGAGCGGCTGACGTCCTTCCCGCTCCGCACGACGTGCGGCAGGTACAGCCAGTCGCACTCCACGACGGTGCGGTCAGCGGCGACCGGGTACATCCGGTGGAAGATCACATGGTCGGGCACGAGGTTGACGAACACCTGCGGCCGCACGGTGATCGCGTAGTACCGGCGGTCCTGGTCCGCGGAGACCCCGGGGATCCGGTCCAGTCCCTCCGAGCCGTCGACGGTGAAACCCCTGACGTCCTCGCCGAACTCCGCACCGTGCCCCACGTAGTACTGCGCCGCGTAGCCGTCGGCGAACTCCGGGAGCACCTCGGTGAGTTCGGGATGGATCGTCGCGCAGTGGTAGCACTCCATGAAGTTCTCGACGATCAGCTTCCAGTTGGCCCGCACGTCGTAGACGATCCGCCGGCCGACCTCAAGGCCCGCGATGTCATAGTGCTCGATCGACTCGGTGTCGCCGAGGCGCGCGACCACGTCCTGGACGACCTCCTCGAAGGGCGGCGGGTCCTCGGCGAGGCACACCCACACATAGCCGAGCCATTCGCGCACCGCGACGCCCGCCAGGCCGTACTCGGTCCGGCCCACGTCCGGCATCTTCGTCAGGTTCGGCGCGGCCACGAGTTTGCCCGTCAGGTCGTACGTCCAGGCGTGGTAGGGGCATTGGAACGCCCGCTTCACCTGCCCCGACTCCTCGGTGCACAGTTTCGCGCCGCGGTGCCGGCAGACGTTGAAGTAGGCGCGCACCGAGCCGTCCCGGGCACGCGTGATCAGGATGCTCTCCCGGCCCACCTCGACGGTCCTGAAGGCGCCGGGTGTGGGCAGGTCGCTGGCGCGGACGGCGCAGAACCACATCGCTTCGAAGATGCGCTCCTGCTCCTGGGCGAAGAGCCCGGGATCGGTGTAGGAGACGCCGGGCAGGGTGGCGATCAGGCTGTCCGGCAGGCTGGTCGAGGTCACAGTGCACTCCTCGGGGAACGTCGTGGGCCGGTGGTGCACGCCGGGAAGGGCGGACGGCGTCTGGGTGCGGGGCGACAGCGGCGGTACTGTCAGGCCGCCGCGGCGAGCTGCTTGCGCCAGCGCGTGAACAGCCGCGGCTGGTTCATCCCGAGCACGGCGACCGGGTGACCGGAACGCCGGTAGACGGCCAGGACGTCGTGCGAGTCCCGGGCGCCCTCCTCGATGGTCACGCTGTCGGCGGCGGCCGCGTGACCGGCGAACTGGATCTTCACGCCGTACTGGTCGGACCAGAAGTACGGCGGCCTCGGCACGGCCGGTTCCACCGCGCCGCCCGCCAGCAGCGCGGTGACGGCCGCCTCGGGCCGCTCCCGGGCGCCGGTCCAGTGCTCGACGCGGCGGTGCAGGCCCGCGCGCGGGTCGTACCAGGAGGCGCAGTCCCCGACGGCGACCACCCCGGCCAGGGCGGTGCGGCCGTCGGCGCCGCAGGTGACGCCGTCGTCGAGCGTCAGGCCGGAGCCCGCGAGCCACTCGACGCACGGCCGGGCGCCGACCCCCACGACCACGATGTCGGCGGGGAGACTGCGGCCGTCCGCCAGCAGGACGGCCTCGACACGGCTCCCGCCGCGCAGTCCCTCGACGCCGACCCCGCACAACAGCCGGACGCCGTGGTCCGCGTGGAGGGCGGAGACGATCCCGCCCATGGCCTCGCCGAGCGGTCCGGCCAGCGGGGTCGGGGCCGCCTCCACGACGGTCACGTCGAGTCCGAGGGCGTAGGCGGTGGAGGCGACCTCGGCGCCGATGAAGCCGCCGCCGATCACCACCAGCCGTCCCCCGAGGGCCAGTTCGTCGCGCAGGGCGCGGGCGTCGTCCAGGGTGCGCAGGGTGTGCACCCCGGCCAGGGCGTCCGTGCCGGGCAGGGTCCGGGCGGCGGCGCCGGTCGCGATGACGACGCCGTCCGCCCGCACCTCGCTGCCGTCGGCGAGCCGTACGGCGCGCTGCGGGCCGTCGAGAGCGACGGCGCGGACGCCGAGCAGCCACTCGACCCGCAGGTCCTCGTCGTCCGGCTCCAGCGCGAGATCGCTCTCGGCCAGGGAGCCGGCCAGGAACTCCTTGGACAACGGGGGTCTGTCGTAGGGGCGGTGGAGTTCGTCGCCGATGACGACGAGCCGCCCGTCGAAGCCCTGCCGGCGCAGTGAGCGGGCCGCCGAGAGTCCGGCGAGCGAGGCGCCGACCACGGCGACCGTCCTCACGCGGGTCCGCCGGCGAGCCGGGCCGCGACGCAGGGCGGCAGGTTGGGGGCGTCGAGGGACAGCCGGACGTAGATCATGCCGTCCTCGACGTGGACCTCGTGGGTGCGGACCGGACGCCTGGCCGGCGGGGCGTCGACGGCGCCCGTGCGCAGGTCGAACTTCGAGGCGTGCAGCGGGCATTCGACCTCGCAGCCCTCCAGCCAGCCGTCGGCGAGCGAGGCGTCCTGATGGGTGCAGGTGTCGTCGATGGCGAAGACCTCGCCGTCGTCGGTGTGGAACACCGAGACCGGCGGATCGATGTCGAGCCGGTAGGCCTCGCCTCGGGGGAGATCCACGAGACGGCACGCGGGAATCATCATGACACCTCGGTGCGTATAGCGAAACGGATTGCGTTGAACGCAACGTCAGTCTGAGGGCGCCCGCAAACCCTTGTCAAGGAGTCCAGGGGGCGGACACAGGCACGGTTCAGAGTTGCTCCATGCGCAACCGTGTGCGCTATAGAGAACATCAGAGCACCACCACCGAGCGCAGCACCTCGCCGCGGTGCATCTTCTCGAAGGCCTTCTCCACGTCCCCGAGGCCGATGGTCTCGGAGACGAAGGCATCCAGGTCGAAGCGGCCGCCCAGGTAGAGGTCGATGAGCGCCGGGAAGTCCCGCGAGGGCAGACAGTCGCCGTACCAGCTGGACTTCAGAGCGCCTCCGCGTCCGAAGACGTCGAGCAGCGGGAGTTCCAGCCTCATCTCCGGGGTCGGCACCCCGACCAGGACGACGGTGCCGGCGAGGTCGCGGGCGTAGAAGGCCTGCCGGTACGTCTCGGGGCGGCCGACCGCCTCCACGACCACGTCGGCTCCGTGACCGCCGGTCAGTTCGCGCACCGCCGCCACGACGTCCGCGGCCGAGCCGTCGACGGTGTGGGTGGCACCCATGGCCGTGGCCCGCTCCAGCTTGCGCGGGTCGACGTCGACGGCGATGACCTTGGTCGCGCCGGCGAGCCGCGCCCCGGCGACGGCGGCCATGCCGACGCCGCCGCAGCCGATGACGGCGACGGAGTCGCCGCGGCCGACGGCGCCGGTGTTCACGGCGGCGCCGAAGCCCGCCATGACGCCGCAGCCGAGGAGTCCGGCGGCGGTCGCGGGGGCCGCCGGGTCCACCTTGGTGCACTGGCCGGCGGCGACGAGGGTCTTCTCCGCGAAGGCGCCGATGCCGAGGGCGGGGGCGAGCGGGGTGCCGTCGAGCAGGGTCATCGCCTGGGTCGCGTTGTGGGTGGCAAAGCAGTACCAGGGCTTGCCCTTGCTGCACGCACGGCACTTGCCGCACACCGCGCGCCAGTTGAGGATGACGAAGTCACCCGGTTCGACGCCGGTGACGCCCTCCCCGACGGCTTCGACGCGACCGGCCGCCTCGTGGCCCAGCAGGAAGGGGAAGTCGTCGTTGATCCCGCCCTCCCGGTAGTGGAGGTCGGTGTGGCAGACCCCGCACGCCTCCACCTTCACCAGTGCCTCGCCGGGCCCCGGGTCGGGGACGACGATCGTCTCGACGGAGACCGGGGCACCCTTCGCCCGGGCGACGACAGCACGCACCTCATGAGCCATGGGTCACTCCTCCGACTGCACTCTCGGTTGCCTCATTCGCGACACGTATCGCTATGCGCAACTGAGCATCGGGGAGGGGGAGCCGGGGGTCAAGAGGTCGGT
>NZ_RSAJ01000989.1 GCF_003933965.1 Streptomyces sp. RP5T | reverse complement strand
CCCTTCGGGAGGACGTCGACCGGCAGGCCCAGGGTGCGGCCGACCCAGCCGGCGAGGACCGTCGGGCGGCCGCGGCCGTCGGCCATGCGCAGGGCGGCGCGGACCGCGCTGCGGCCGATCCAGAAGCCGCTGCCCTCGTCGCCGAGGAGCCAGCCGTCGCCGTCGACCGTGGTGGTGGCGTGCCGGCCGCTGACGCGCATGGCGACCGCGCCGGTCCCGGCGACCAGGGCGAGGCCGTCGGAGGGGGTGCCGGGGGCGGCGGCGAAGGCGGCCTCGATGTCGCTGCACACGCCGACCCGGCCGGCCGGGATGCCGAGGCGGCGCAGGGCCCCGGTGAGGGCGGTGCGGGCCCTGCCGGTGCCGGGGTCGTCCTCACAGGCCGCCGTGGCGCCCGCGAAACCGCCGGTCACGGCCACGACCCGGGCGCGCGCCGCCCGCGGCACCACCCGGTCGAGCGCCTCGGCGAGGTGGTCGGTGAGCTGCGGGACCGGGACGGTCATCGCGTTGCCCGGCCCGCCGGTGCTCTCGCCCAGCACGCGACCGTCGTCGGCGGCGGCGAGGACCGCGCGGGTACGGGTGCCGCCGGCGTCGAGGCCGATGACCAGGTCGCGCCCGTCGCGGGATTCGTGGTTCAAATCATTACCCATCGATGACTATGGTGATTGATACATTCGCGCAGGACAAGAGCAGAACCCGAGCAGAACACGAGCCGGGCCGAGGTCGGACCGGGCCGAACCCGAGGAGGATCCCATTCCCACGCTCCGCTTCGGCGTCAACTACACGCCCCGCCACGGCTGGTTCCACGCCTGGCACGACTTCGATCCGGCCCGCACCCGCGAGGACCTGGCCCAGATAGCCGGGCTCGGCCTCGACCACGTCCGGGTCTTCCACCTCTGGCCGCTGCTCCAGCCCAACCGCACCCTGATCCGCACCGCCGCCGTGGACCAGCTCGCGCAGCTGGTCGACCTGGCCGCCGAGGCCGGCCTGGACGTGCTGGTGGACGGCGTGCAGGGCCATCTGTCGAGCTTCGACTTCTACCCGGAGTGGACCCGCAGCTGGCACCACCGCAACGTCTTCACCGACCCGGAGGCAGTCGCCGCCCAGGCGGACCTGCTGCGCACCCTCGGCCGCGCCCTCGCCGGCCGCCCGAACCTCGTCGGCCTCCAGCTGGGCAACGAGCTCAACAACCTGATCGAGCACAACCCGGCGACGGTCGAGGAGGTCGACCACTACCTGGACACGCTGCTGACCGCCGCCCGGGAGGGCCTCGGCACGGACGGCGGCCTGGTGACGCACTCGGCGTACGACGCGGCCTGGTACGGCGACGACCACCCCTTCACCCCGCAGGCCTCGGCCCGCAAGGGCGATGTCACCACCGTCCACCCCTGGGTGTTCTCCGGCGGCTGCGCGAGCCGGTACGGCCCCCGTTCCCCGCAGGTCCTGCTCCTCGCCGAGTACGGCACGGAACTCGCCAAGGCCTACGCCGAGGAGCCCTCCCGCCCGGTCTGGGTCCAGGAAACGGGCGCCCCCGACCCCCACATCCCGGCGGCCGACGCCCCGCACTTCGCCCGCGAGACGATCCTGAACGCGGCGGGATGCGCGGACCTGTGGGGCGTGACGTGGTGGTGCTCCCACGACGTGGACCGGTCCCTGGCCGACTTCCCGGAACTGGAGTACACGCTGGGCCTGTTCGACGCACAGGGCCGCCCCAAGCCGACCGCCGAGGCTGTGGCGGCCACGGTGGCGGAACTGCGCAACGGTGCACTGCCGGCCGAGCCCCGCGCCACGGCCCTGGTCCTGGAC
>NZ_RSAJ01000988.1 GCF_003933965.1 Streptomyces sp. RP5T | reverse complement strand
GTGCACGGCACCCCCGGCGCCCGGGGCCTGCGCGACCCGTACTTCCCGAAGATGGGCAACGGCGGCTACGACGTCACCCACTACGACCTCGACCTGGCCTACGACCCCGACGCCGGGAAGCTCTCCGGCACCGCGACCCTCACCGCCCGCGCCACCCAGGACCTGACCGCCTTCGACCTGGACCTCGACGGCCTGGACGTCGAGAAGGTCACCGTCGGCGCCCACCCGGCCCGCTGGAACCGCGCCGGCCAGGAGCTGACCGTACGCCCGCACGACGACCTCGACGAGGGCCGCGTCTTCCGCGTGACCGTCGTCTACTCGGGCACCCCGAAGACGATCACCGACCCGGACGGCTCGCAGGAGGGCTGGCTGCCCACCGAGGACGGTGCGGTGGCCCTCGGCGAACCGACCGGCTCGATGGCCTGGTTCCCCGGCAACCACCACCCCTCCGACAAGGCGTCCTACGACCTCACGGTCACCGTGCCCGAGAGCCTCCAGGCCGTCTCCAACGGCGAGCTGACGGCGAGCAGGACCGGGGGCGGCCGTACGACGTCCCATTGGCACACCGCCGAACCCATGGCGAGCTACCTCGCCACCCTCGCGATCGGCCACTACGACATCCACCGCACCACCACCGCCGACGGGCTGCCGATTTACACCGCCGTCGACCCGGCGGAAGCGGACGCGAGCCGGAAGGTGCTGGCGCGGATCCCGGCCGTCATGGCCTGGTCCGAGGACACCTTCGGCCCCTACCCCTTCTCCTCCACGGGCGCCGTCGTCGACCGCGAGGGGGACGTCGAGTACGCCCTGGAGACCCAGAACCGCCCCTTCTTCCCCGGCGCCCCCGACACCGAGACCCTCGTCCACGAACTCGCCCACCAGTGGTACGGCGACTCGGTCACCCCGAGGACGTGGCGGGACATGTGGCTCAACGAGGGCTTCGCGACCTACGCCGAGTGGCTGTGGGCGGAGGACCACGGCGGGGACAGCGCCCAGAAGACCTTCGACGACCTCTACTCACACGGCGAGGACGACTACGAGGACCTGTGGGACTTCCCGCCCGGCAAGCCGTCCGGCGCGGCGCACCTGTCGGACAGTCCCGTCTACCAGCGCGGCGCGATGGTCCTCCACAAGATCCGGCAGCAACTCGGCGACACCGTCTTCCGTGCCCTCCTGCGCGACTGGCCCACCACCCACCGCCACGGCACCGCGGACACCGAGGACTTCACGTCGTACGTCGAGGACCTCGCCCCCGACGAGGACTTCGGCGCGATCTGGGAGGAGTGGCTGTACGGGGAGGGGAAGCCGGACCAGCCGTGACCGGCGGGGGCCTAGTCCAGCGTCTTGCGCAACACCGAGCAGGGGCGCGCCAGTTGGCTGTCCGTCCGGTGATCGATGACCTCGTAGCCGAGGGCCGTCCAGAAGGCGAGGGCACGGTCGTTGCCGTCGAGGACGGCGAGGCGTACGGCGGTGCGGCCCCCTTCGCGGAAGCGGTCCTCGACGAGTCTCGCCAGCCGTTGCCCGTAGCCCTGGCGGTGCACGCCCGCGTCGATCATCAGCAGCCCGATCCACGGGTCCGGGTCGGCCGGGTCCGGGTGGTGGGCGAGCGTGATCGCCACCCCGACCAGCCGGCCCTCGCTGCGGGCCAGCAGGACCTCCGCGTCCGGGTGCGCGAGCTCCTCGGCCAGTGCGGCCGCCACCTGCTCCGGCCGGATGTCGTCCGGGTCCGGGAAGTCACCACTGAGCGCGAAGAACTCGTGGTTGGCGGCGTACAGGGTGGTGAGCTCGGTCAGGAGGGGGGCCGGGATGTCG
>NZ_RSAJ01000987.1 GCF_003933965.1 Streptomyces sp. RP5T | reverse complement strand
TCAGCCCTTGCGGGTCTTGATCTCCTCGGTGAGGGCGGGAACGACGTCGAAGAGGTCGCCGACGACGCCGTAGTCGACGAGGTCGAAGATCGGCGCCTCGGCGTCCTTGTTGACCGCCACGATCGTCTTGGAGGTCTGCATGCCCGCGCGGTGCTGGATCGCGCCGGAGATGCCGTTGGCGATGTAGAGCTGCGGCGAGACGGACTTGCCGGTCTGGCCGACCTGGTTGGTGTGCGGGTACCAGCCCGCGTCCACCGCGGCACGCGAGGCGCCGACGGCCGCGCCGAGCGAGTCGGCGAGGGCCTCGATGATCGCGAAGTTCTCGGCGCCGTTGACACCGCGGCCGCCGGAGACCACGATCGCGGGCTCGGTCAGCTCGGGGCGGCCGGTCGACTCGCGCGGGGTACGGCCGGTGACCTTGGTGCCGGTGGCCTGCGCGGAGAAGGTCACGCTCAGCTCCGAGACCGCGCCGGCGGCCGGGGCGGCCTCCACGGCGGCGGAGTTGGGCTTGACGGTGATGACCGGGGTGCCCTTGGAGACACGGGACTTGGTGGTGAAGGAGGCGGCGAACACCGACTGGGTGGCCACCGGGCCCTCGTCACCGGACTCCAGGTCGACGGCGTCGGTGATGATGCCGGAGCCGATGCGCAGCGCCAGACGGGCGGCGATCTCCTTGCCCTCGGCAGAGGACGGGACCAGGACGGCGGCCGGGGAGACGGCCTCGACGGCGGCCTGGAGGGCGTCGACCTTCGGCACGACCAGGTAGTCGGCGTACTCGGAGGCGTCGTGGGTGAGGACCTTGACCGCGCCGTGCTCGGCGAGGGCCGCGGCGGTGTCGGCGGCGCCGTTGCCCAGCGCGACGGCGACGGGCTCGCCGACGCGGCGGGCCAGGGTCAGCAGCTCCAGGGTGGGCTTGCGGACGGCACCGTCCACGTGGTCGACGTAGACGAGAACTTCAGCCATGGGAATGCTCTCCTGCGGATTGCGAAGTCTGAGGGGCGGAAGGGGGGTTGAGCCTCAGCGGGCCAGAACCCTTAGATGAACTTCTGGCTCGCGAGGAACTCGGCGAGCTGCTTGCCGCCCTCGCCCTCGTCCTTGACGATCGTGCCGGCCGTGCGGGCCGGACGCTCCGCGGCGGAGTCGACCGTGGTCCAGGAGCCCTCCAGGCCGACCTGACCGGCCTCCAGGTCCAGGTCGGACAGGTCCCAGGACTCCACCGGCTTCTTCTTGGCCGCCATGATGCCCTTGAAGGAGGGGTAACGCGCCTCGCCCGACTGGTCGGTGACCGAGACGACGGCCGGCAGGGAGGCCTCCAGCTGCTCCGAGGCGGCGTCGCCGTCGCGGCGGCCCTTGACGGTGCCGTCCTCGACGGAGACCTCGGAGAGCAGGGTGACCTGCGGGACGCCCAGGCGCTCGGCCAGCAGGGCCGGGACCACGCCCATGGTGCCGTCCGTGGAGGCCATGCCGGAGACCACCAGGTCGTAGCCGGCCTTCTCGATCGCCTTGGCCAGGACCAGGGAGGTACCGATCGCGTCGGTGCCGTGCAGGTCGTCGTCCTCGACGTGGATGGCCTTGTCGGCGCCCATGGACAGCGCCTTGCGCAGCGCGTCCTTGGCGTCCTCGGGGCCGATGGTCAGGACCGTGACCTCGACGTCGTCGTCGGAGTTCTCGGAGATCTGCAGCGCCTGCTCGACCGCGTACTCGTCCAGCTCGGAGAGCAGACCGTCCACGTCGTCCCGGTCGACGGTCAGGTCATCGGCGAAGTGCCGGTCGCCGGTGGCGTCGGGCACGTACTTCACAGTGACAACGATCCTCA
>NZ_RSAJ01000986.1 GCF_003933965.1 Streptomyces sp. RP5T | reverse complement strand
CCTGCTGCGTAGGGCTCGGACGGGGACCCCCTTCGCCGCACCGGGCGAAAGCCCAAGTACATCCAGTACGAGGGCTTCCGCCCGGCACGCCGAGAGCACGCACCTGACGCCGCGAGGCCCGCCCTGCGGGCGAACGACGGGACTTTCGCAACACGCCCTAGCCGTGCCGGTGTCGGGTCAGCGCCTGGGCGCCGTGGGTCGCGCGGCTTTCTCCGGTGGTGGTGTGTCGGCCGGGCGAGGGGCTGGATGGCGCGGGCGGGCCGGCCGCTACCCGTGCCGCCGCCGCGTCAGCGCCTGTGCGCCCCGGGCCGCCCCGCCCCGTCCCGCCGTGATGCGTTCGCATCGCCGGACCCCGGCCGGGCGGGGGATCGTGCGGCGCCAGCGGGGTTCGGCGTCCAGGACCAGGGACGGGTCGTGGTTGAGGACGGCCACTTCCAGGGCCCGCAGTTCGTGGCCGGGATCCAGGCCGAAGTTGTCCAGCAGCGCGTTGCGGGTGCGCTGGTACGCGGCCAGCGCGTCGTGCTGGCGTCCGCAGCGGTACAGCGCCACCATCAGCAGCCCGCACATCCGCTCCCCGGTCGGCTCGGCCGTGGCCATCTGCTCCAGCTCGCCGAGGATCTCCTGGTGCCGGCCGTGGTTGAGGGCTTCCTGCGCGTAGTCCTCGAAGACGGACATCCGCAGTCCCGCCACCGCGTCGAGCTCCGGCCAGGAGATGCCGGCCTCGGTGAGGTCGGCGAGCGCCGGCCCCCGCCACAGCCGTAGCGCCGCCCGCAGTTGCTCCAGCCCCGACTCCCGGTCACCGGTGGCGAGTTCGGCGCGTCCGGCCTCGGCCAGGCGGCGGAAGTGCCACAGGTCGACGTTGTCGTCGGCGACGGTCAGCCGGTAGCCGGGGGCCGTGGTCGTCAGGGTGACCGCCCCCGTGGCACCCGCGTGCCGATCGATGATCTTGCGCAGGCCGGACACGGCGTTCTGCACCATTTTCCGGGACGTCGCCGGAGTGTCGTACCCCCACAGCGCGTGCATCAATTTACTGGTGGGCACGACCTCGTTGGCGTGCAGCAGAAGAAATCCCGCGGTGGCTCGCTGATTGAATCCTCCGAGGCACACCGGGTCGTCTTTCGAAAACGCTTCTAACGGGCCGAGCAGATTGAACCGCATGCGGCTCACCCCCAGTCGAAGTCGAGACGGGCAGCCGCCTCCACGAGGTACCCCTACAGTAAACAAACCAATCGCCCTGTATGTCAAACGGTATGGCCATGATCGTCAGCAAAATCTCTGAGGGCTGGAAACATACAGGTCAGAGGCGTCTTTTAAGCGATCTTGGGGTACTCGTGACTCCCGGTCGCCGGTGCGCACACTTACGGAATGAACCATTCCGGCCTTCCGTCTCGCTCGGTCGCCGCAATGGGCGCACAGTTGCCGCCCAGTGAGCGCGGAGAAACCCGGGTCCCCTGAGGGGTTGCTAGCTTCGGCCCGGTCGAGCCCCTCAGGTGAATCGTTCGTACGGGAGGTGGCCAGTGAAACTGGTCGAACGTGCCGAGCAGGAAAAAGAATTGGAACGAATACTCGCGGAATGCGGCGAGGGAAAGGGTGCCGTCGTACTGCTGGACGGTCCCGGCGGCAGCGGAAAGACGGAACTGCTGCACCGGGCCGCCGAGGCGGCGCAGCGGCGTGGCGCCCTGGTGCTGCGCGCCAGTTGCTCGCGGGCCGAACGGGCGCTGCCCTTCGGCGTCCTCGGCCAGCTCCTGAACACCGTCCCCGCCGGCTGGGAACCCGGCGCGCGGCTCCAGACGCTCTACGGCCGCCTCACCGCGACGGCCCCCGCCCAGGACTCCGC
>NZ_RSAJ01000985.1 GCF_003933965.1 Streptomyces sp. RP5T | reverse complement strand
CGCCCAGATCGCCCGGAGCCGGGAGCTGGCCCGGACGGCGGCCGACAGCGCCACCGACGTCCTGCACCCGCTGATCACGATCACCCGTGGTCTGCGCCGACTGGCCTCGGCCGTTCGGCGCCGGTGGGCCGAGACCCCCAAGGACAAGCGCGGACCGCTGCTTTTCCTGGTGGCCTCGGTGATCCTGGTGGTGGCGCTCGTGCCGTACGGCCCGCTGCTCGCCGTCATCAGCCTGATGGCGGCGGCAGCCTGGCAGGGCCGGGACCGCAAACCGCCGGAGCCGGACGGACCCGACGAATCGCAGACACAGCGCCTCCAGTCGCTGTACGAAGCGCTCGTCCCGTACTTCTCGGCGGCCGAGGACCCGGCCCCGCTCTACACCCACGGCGGCGAGTGGGAGAAGGCGTTCCCGGCGTACGACTTCGACGCCGCCGGCCGCATCACCCACCTGCTGGTCCGCTACCCGGCGTACTTCACCGACGGCGAGGCCGAGTCCCGGGCCCGCATCGAGCAGTTGCTGCACGCCAAGTCGGGCCGCGGCCGTGAGTACCACTTCAGCTGGGACGAGGAGGGCAACGAGCTCACCGTCACCGTCCTCGCCCCGCTGCCCACCGACATCGCCGCCCAGCGTTTCGTCACCGCCCCCGGCGAGACGGTCCTCGGCTTCACGGACCCCACCCAGGTCCAGCGCACCCTGCCGCTCGGCTACGGCGACGTGCGGCGCGACGTCCCCCCGGTGGTCTGGCGCACCGGCGTCCGCTCCACCGAACCGCACCTGCTGGTCATGGGCCAGCCGGGCAGCGGCACCTCGACCCTGCTGCGTTCGATCGCGCTCCAGGCCCTGCAGTACGGCGATGTCGTCATCGTCGAGGGCGGCGGCACCGGCGAGTACGCGTGCCTGACCGGGCGGGACGGCGTGCTCGCGGTCGAGTGCGGGCTGGCCGGGACGCTGGCGAGCCTGGAGTGGGCGGCCACCGAGACGGAGCGCCGGCTGATCGCGGCCAACAGCGCCCGGCAGGCCGGCCATCCGCCGCCCGAGGACACCAAGCGTCCGTTGTGGATCCTCCTGGACCGCCCGAGCGCCTTCACCCACCTGGCGGCCGCCGACGGCCGCAAGGATCCGCAGTCCCTGCTCCAGGTCCCCCTGCGGCACGGACGGGCGGCGAACGTCACGGTGGTGGTGGCCGACCAGTTCGACAGCGCGGAGTCGCTGAGCGATCCGGTACGTCAGCACACGCGCGCGCGTGTCGTGCTGGGACCCGCGACGGCGGAGCAGTTGGAGGCCTTCCTGGGAGCACCTCCGCACACGACCCCGGTGACCGACGTCCCGCCGGGCCGCGGCTACGCCCGCCTCGGGACGGGCCCGGTGCATCGCCTCCAGGTGCCGGCGACCCCGGACCCGTACGACGACGCGACGAGCGAGGCGGACCGGCAGGCGGTCCTGGCACTGCTCCCGGAGCGCACGACCCCGGCCGACGGGGAGACGGTCCCCTCGGAGGACGACGGGAAGACGGTCCTGTCCAAGGCCGACGCTGCGTCGGTCCCCTCGGAAGCGGTGGTCGCGGAAGCGCCGTAGCCGCCGGGGGTCGTCAGCGGCTGCGGGCCGGTGAGGGCTGGTCGCGCAGTTCCCCGCGCCCCTGAAGGTGTTCCGGTCGCCGTGGGCCGCGATGCCCCAGCCTCATCCGGCTCACGCCACGAACGTGCGCGGCGCCTCCCCGCCCCCGGAGGCTCCGCTCTCCACGACACGCGCCGCCGCGGCCAGCCGGGCCGCGGCCTCGTCCGCCACCACACCCCCCACGGTGAACGGCAGGCGCACATATCCCTCGAAAGCGCCGTCGACCCCGAAG
>NZ_RSAJ01000984.1 GCF_003933965.1 Streptomyces sp. RP5T | reverse complement strand
GTCCAAGCCGTCATCGCCCTGGCCCGTCGGCGGGCCAGCGTCCTGTGGGCGCTCTTGCGTGACGGAAGGATCTTCACCTCCGTCCCGCCGCTCACGCAGGCGGCTTGACTTCGTCATTGAGACTCCTTGTCGTCGTACAGTCCGCGGGCCGAGTCGCTCACCCGGATCAGCAGGGCGACGATCGCCCAGTTGGTGACGACCGACGAGCCGCCCTGCGCGAGGAAGGGCATCGCCATGCCGGTGAGCGGGATCAGTCCGCCGACCCCGCCCGCGATCACGAACACCTGGAGCGCGACGATCGAGGCGAGGCCGATCGCCAGGAGCCGTCCGAAGGGGTCGCGCAGGGCGAGGCCCGCCCGGTAGCCGCGCTCCACGAGAAGGGCGTACAGCAGGAAGATCGCGGACAGGCCGGCCAGGCCCAGCTCCTCGCCGGCCGTCGCCAGGATGAAGTCGGACTTCACGGCGAAACCGATCAGGACGGAGTGGCCGAGCCCGAGTCCGGTGCCGAGGATCCCGCCCGCCGCGAAGGCGAACAGGGACTGCGCGAGCTGGTTCGGCCCCTGGCCCGCCTCGATCGACGCGAACGGGTGCAGCCAGTCCTCCACCCGGGTGTGCACATGCGGTTCCAGCCAGCCCACGGCGAAGGCACCGACGACGGCAAGCAGCAGGCCCAGCGCGATCCAGCCGGTGAGCCCGGTGGCGACGTAGAGCAGGACGACGAACAGGCCGAAGAACAGCAGCGAGGTGCCGAGGTCCCGTTCCAGCACCAGCACCCCGACGCTGATCAGCCAGATCGCGAGCAGTGGGCCCAGCACCCGGCCGGTGGGCAGCTGGAGCCCCCACAGCCGCCGCCCGGCGAACGCCAGCGCGTTCCGGTTGGTCGCGAGATACGCGGCGAAGAACACCGCGAGGAGCACCTTCGCGAACTCGCCCGGCTGGATGGAGAACCCGGCGATCCGGATCCAGATGCGGGCGCCGTTCACTGCGGGGAACAGGATCGGGAGGACCAGCAGGGCGAGCGCGGCGGCGACACACACGTAGGAGTACCGCTGGAGCACGCGGTGGTCGCGCAGCATCAGCACGACCACGATGAACAGGGCCACCCCGACCGTGGACCACACGAGCTGGGTCGGGGCCGCGCGGTCGCCGGGTGTCTCCAGGTCGAGCCGGTAGATCAGCACCAGGCCCAGGCCGTTGAGCAGCACGCCGATGGGCAGCAGGAGCGGATCGGCGCACGGCGCCCGCAGCCGCACCGCCAGATGGGCGAGGAGCGCGAGCACACCGAGCCCGGCGCCGTAACCGGCGGCGCCGGGCGGGACGGTGCCGTTCCTGGCGAGGCCGACGGCACAGTAGCCGTACACCGACAGCAGGACGGCGAGGACGATGAGGGCCAGTTCGATGCCACGGCGTCGGGGCAGGGGTACCGCGCGCACGGGGGCGTTCGCGGGGGCCACGGTGGTTCCGGCCTTGGTCATGTCCGGAACTTACCCAAATGGGAGGCGATGTCCGCCTAGCCCGCGCGGGGTGTCAGCACCAGCGTGGCGCCGTCCCGATGGTCCTGATGTACCGGGCCGAGCCCCAGGCCCAGGTGCCGTCCGTCAGGAGGTACCACTGGCGGTTGCCCTGGACGCTCTGGCCGTTGGTCCGGCAGAAGATGGAGACGACCTCGCCCCGGTCGGCCCACCGGATGATCTGCCCGCCCCGGTTGGGCGCACTGCGCAGCGCCAGCGAACTGGCCGTCACCACACCCCTGGCCAGGTGCTGGTTCTGGTGCTGACTCTGACTCTGGCCCTGGCCCTGGCCCTCGTTCTGATGTTGGTCCTGGTGGTTCCCCGAGGCGCTCTGGGAC
>NZ_RSAJ01000983.1 GCF_003933965.1 Streptomyces sp. RP5T | reverse complement strand
ACCCGAAGCCGACCCCACCCCCCAAGTCCGTTCATGCCCGAACTGCGTCCGAACCTGTTTACTTTCCGGAAATCCGGGCGTAGCCTCCCGACTGAAACCACACGTTCGGGCATCAGTCGGAGGTGAGCGGACATGTACGCACCGGAGCGGCAGCAGGAGATCCTCCGGCTCGCCCGTGACGGCGGGCGGGTGGACGTCGTATCGCTGGCCGAGGAGTTCCAGGTCACCGCCGAGACCATCCGGCGCGACCTGAAGGCCCTCGACCGCGCCGGGCTGCTGCGCCGGGTGCACGGCGGGGCCATCCCGGCCGGGCGCCTCGACTTCGAGCCGGACCTCGCCGAGCGCGAGACCACCGCGGCCGACGAGAAGGACCGCATCGCCAAGGCGGCCCTCGCCGAGCTGCCGAGCGAGGGCACCCTGATCCTCGACGCGGGCACGACCGTGGCCCGCCTGGCCGCGGCCGTCCCGCTGGAGGCCTCGCTCACCGTCGTCACGCACAGCCTGCCGATCGCGGCCCGCCTCGCGGACCACCCCGGCATCCAGCTCCACCTGGTCGGAGGGCGCGTACGGCACCGTACGCGCGCCGCCGTGGACGCCTGGGCGCTGCGGGCGTACGGCGAGATCCGGGCCGACGTCCTGTTCGTGGCGGCCAACGGCTTCTCCGCCGAGCACGGCCTCACCACCCCCGACCTCGCCGAGGCCGCGGTCAAGCGGGCCGCGCTCGCCGCCGCCCGCCGCGTGGTGCTGCTCGCCGACTCCGCCAAGCACGGCCAGGAGCACTTCGCCCGCTTCGGCGCCCTGAGCGACGTGGACCTGCTGATCACCGACAGCGGGCTGAGCCCCGAAGACGCCGTCACGATCGAGCGTGGCGGCACGGAAGTAGTGCGCGCATGATCCTCACCGTCACCCCGAACCCGTCCCTGGACCGTACGTACGAGGTCCCGTCCCTGGAGCGCGGCGAGGTCATCCGCGCCACCGGGGAACGCATGGACCCCGGCGGCAAGGGCGTCAACGTCTCGCGTGCGGTGGCGGCCGCCGGACAGCGCACGGTCGCGGTGCTGCCCCTGGGCGGGGCGCCGGGAGCGCTCGTCGCGGACCTGCTGGACGCGCAGGGCATCGAGGTCGCGCCGGTGCCGGTCGCCGGAGCCACCCGTTCCAACATCGCGCTCGCCGAGTCGGACGGGGTCCTCACGAAGATCAACGCACCGGGTCCCGAACTGTCCGCGGCCGAGCAGGAGTTGCTGCTGGAGACGGTCCGTTCGCAGTCGCGCGACGCCGCCTGGATCGCCTGCTGCGGGAGCCTGCCCCGGGGGCTCGCGCCCTCCTGGTACGCCGAGGTGGTCGCGCGGGCGCACGCCGGTGGTGCGCGGATCGCGCTGGACACCTCGGGCCGCGCGCTCCTGGAGGCGCTGCGCGAACAGCCCGACGTGGTCAAGCCCAACGCGGAGGAACTGGCGGAAGCGGTCGGACGCCCCCTGTCCACGGTGGGCGACGCCGTGAAGGCCGCCGAGGAGCTGCGGGAGATGGGTGCGCGGGCGGTCCTCGCGAGCCTGGGCGCCGACGGGCAGCTGCTCGTGGACGGCTCCGGTGCCTGGTTCGGCAGCGCGCGCGTGGACGTCGTACGCAGCAATGTCGGCGCCGGTGACTCGTCGCTCGCCGGCTTCCTGATCGCCGGCGGCAGCGGCCCGGCCGCCCTCGCCTCGGCGGTCGCACACGGCGCGGCGGCCGTCCAGCTGCCCGGCAGTGTGATGCCGGCGCCGGACGACCTGGACCCGGCCGCGGTGACGGTCACGGCCGACATCCCGGTGGACCGGGTGCTGACGGAGCCGGTGTCATGAGCGGCCCAGCCC
>NZ_RSAJ01000982.1 GCF_003933965.1 Streptomyces sp. RP5T | reverse complement strand
GGGCAAGTGGGACAGTGGTCGCCGGCAGATGGATGCAGGGGGAAAGGAATCCGCGTGGACGACACGAAGCCGTCGATACGCGAGTCCGCGCGGCACGTCTCCCCGCACAAGCGCGGGGCCGTCGTGGCGGCGCTCATGCTCGCGATGGCCCTCGCGGCCCTGGACGCCACGGTCGTCTCCACGGCGGTCCCGCAGATCGTCGGCGACCTGGGCGGCTTCTCGGTCTTCTCCTGGCTGTTCTCCGGGTACCTGCTGGCCGTGACGGTGACGCTGCCGGTCTACGGCAAGCTCTCCGACACCTTCGGGCGCAAGCCGGTGCTGATCGCGGGCGCCGCGGTGTTCCTGCTCGGCTCGCTGCTGTGCGCGGCGGCGTGGAACATGGGCGCGCTGATCGCGTTCCGGATCGTGCAGGGGCTCGGCGGCGGGGCCCTGCAGGGAACGGTCCAGACACTCGCCGCCGATCTGTACCCCCTGGAGGAGCGCCCGAGGATCCAGGCCAGGCTGTCCACGGTGTGGGCGGTGGCGGCGGTCGCGGGGCCGGGGATCGGCGGGGTGCTCGCGGCGTACGCGGACTGGCGGTGGATCTTCCTGGTCAACCTGCCGATCGGCGCGGTGGCGCTGTGGCTGATCGCCCGTCATCTGCACGAGCCGGCCCGGGAAGCGCGCTCCACGCGCGCGCGTGTCGACTGGGCGGGCGCGCTCGCGGTGTTCGCGTGCGGCGGCGTATTGCTGACCGCGCTCGTGCAGGGCGGGGTGGCGTGGCCGTGGCTGTCGTGGCCGTCCCTGGGCCTGTTCGGCGCGGGACTGGCCCTGGTGGCCGCCGTGGTGCTGATCGAACGCCGGGCGGCCGAGCCGATCATCCCCGGCTGGGTCTGGCGCCGCCGCACGATCGCCGCGGTGAACCTGGCCCTGGGCGCCCTGGGACTCCTCATGGTCGCCCCCACGGTCTTCCTGCCGACGTACGCCCAGTCGGTGCTCGGCCTCGCCCCGGTCGCCGCCGGATTCGTGCTGTCCGTCTGGACGCTGAGCTGGCCGGTGTCAGCGGCGCTGAGTCAGCACGTGTACCGGCGCGTCGGCTTCCGCAACACGGCGATGATGGGCAGCGGGGCGGCGGCGCTGATCCTGTTCGCCTTCCCGTTCCTGCCCTACCCGGGCGCGGCCTGGCAGCCCACGCTGCTGATGCTGCTCCTGGGCGCCGCGCTGGGGCTGTTCCAGCTCCCGCTGATCGTCGGGGTCCAGTCGACGGTCGGCTGGGCGGAACGGGGCACGACGACGGCCTCCGTGCTGTTCTGCCGCCAGACCGGCCAGACGGTGGGCGCGGCGGTCTTCGGCGCGGTGGCCAACGGTGTCCTCGCCGGTCGCCTGGGCGGCGCGAGCGACCTCGACTCCGTCACGCGCGCGCTGGACGCCGGCACGGCCCCGGAGACGACCCGCGCGGCCATCGCGGACGCGGTGCACGCGGTGTACGTGGGCGCGGGCTGCGCGGCGGCCCTGGCGTTCGTGGTGCTGCTGGTGCTGGCACCGCGCCGCTTCCCGGTGATCGAGGACCGGTGATCGAGCCGACCGGCCGCCCGCTGGGCACCACCCCGCGTAAGGGCCCAAGCACGCTCCGGTGAGCCCAAAAGTCTGAGTTAACGCGGGTAACACCGCAGGTCAGCGAAGTAAGCGCATACCGACCGATCAGTTTGTCGAAAGGGCTGTGCAATGCCGAACCGACGAGTAACGTGCGGGGCTCCGCTCTCCCTGCCACCCCCCAGATCTCCCTGCGGTCCGCCGCGCCGGACCCGAGCCACGCAAGGAGCACGGGATGTCCTACGACCCGTCCCAGCCGTACGCCACCTACCCCTGGCAGCCCCC
>NZ_RSAJ01000981.1 GCF_003933965.1 Streptomyces sp. RP5T | reverse complement strand
GACCCCGGCCTGCCCCCCTCGCTGGACACGGAGACGCCGCCGGGGCCGGGAGTCGACCCGGTCGCCGTCCGCCACCTGGCCGCCCGGACCGCCGTGGAGGCTCATCGACTGCTCGCGGAGGCGCTGCGGGCACCCTCCGCGCGCCTCTCCCCCGTGCAGGAGCTGACGGTTGCTCAGGACGCCGTACGGCTCGCCGTCGCCGCGCCCGACCCGGCGCTGGTGGAACGGCTCGCCCTCGGATCCGGGCGCGACCCGCGGTCCCTGACGGACGCCACGCACGCGTGGGGGCTCGGTGGCACGGACGCGCTGTCCGTGCTGGAGGAGCCGTGGCAGCCCTCGGGCGGCACGCTCGCACGCGCGCGTGCCGCCCTGGACTCCGCCTGGGACGAGGACGAACGGCCCGCGCTCGCGGCGGACGGCAACCGGTGGACGGTCGTCGGCGCACCCGCCCAGGTACGCCTGGGTCGGGACGGCCGGTGGTGGCCGTACCGGAAGGAGCGGGAGAACTGGACGCTCGCGGGCCCTGCGGCGCTCGATCCGGCGACGGCGCTGGCCTCGGTGGAGCTCACCTCAGCCGAACTCCAGCGGTAGTTCGGCCAGTCCCCGCAGGAGCGTGCTGCTGCGCCAGGTCAACGTGTCCGGGTCGGCCGCGAAGGCGAACACGGGCCGGTGACGCAGCAGCAGACGCAGGGCGACGGTCGCCTCGGCGCGGGCCGGCGGGGCGCCCAGGCAGTGATGCGGGCCATGGCACCGTTGACGGGACTTCCTTTCACGGTTGTCGGGCCTGCGGCGTCCCGCTCCGGCCGCTTCACCCGTCGGCCCGCCACAGTGCGGGCAAC
Organism: Streptomyces sp. RP5T; assembly: GCF_003933965.1. Classification (GTDB taxonomy): domain Bacteria; phylum Actinomycetota; class Actinomycetes; order Streptomycetales; family Streptomycetaceae; genus Streptomyces. Next base: position 1,037 of record NZ_RSAJ01000981.1, on the reverse strand, counting down.
GAGGCCGCGAGTGCCGTCGCCTGGGCGTGACCGGCCCGGGCGGCCGCGGGGCGGCGCGCGTCGGACGTCAGGTCGCGGCCCATGGCACGGCGTGCGGCGTGGTCCGGCGTCACGAGGGTGACGTGGGCGCCCAGGTCGGCGAGCGCGGCCGCCTGTCGTTCGGCGCCGGGATGGGGGCCCACCGCCGCGGAAATCGGGACGATGGCCAGGACGTGGTCATGACCGCGCGCGAGGTGGAGGTTGGCCGTGGCGCGGCTGCCTCCGTCCATCCAGCGGCGCCCGGCCACGGTGACGGGGGGCCAGACCACCGGAACCGCGCAGCTCGCCGCGACCGCTTCGAGGAGCGTGACGTCCGAGTCGGCGTCGAAGGCCGCCAGTTCCCCGGAGAGGGCGTCGACGGCCGTGATCCGCAGCGCGTGGTCGGGCCAGTCCCGCACGCCGTGCAGCAAGGGGCGCAGCGCGTCGAACACGTCGGACTCGGGTCCCGTACGGGCCTTCAGCGCCGCTCGTCCGAGGCGCTGGACGGAGCGTCTCGGGTCGCGGGAGCCGAGCGCGGCCCACAGGAAGCGGAGGGTCTGGCCGAGCCCGACGCGGAGGTCCACCCGGTCGGCACCGGCCAGTTGGCCTTCGTACAGCCGGTGCGCGGACTCGCCGGCCAGGAGGCGCGAGCCGAAGATCGCGCCGGCCGAGGTGGCGATGACGACGTCCGCGCGGGTCGGGGCGGCACCGGCGTCGCACAGGCCGGCGAGGACTCCCGTCATCCAGGCTCCCCCGACGGGGCCGCCACCGCCGAGGACAAGCGCCGAACTGCCCATCTCTCCCCCCTCCCATCGAAATGGGGAGTGCTCCCCACTTACACTCCCGACGATAGCATCACTACCGGGGAGCGCTCCCCGGTAGTGCGAAAGGGCGATCATGAGCGACGAAGCGACGGCTCCGGCACGGCGGCGTGATGCGCGACGCAACCGGGAGTTGCTGATCGAGGCCGCCCACGAGGTCTTCGCGGAGCAGGGGCTGGAGGCACCTCTGGACGTGAT
>NZ_RSAJ01000980.1 GCF_003933965.1 Streptomyces sp. RP5T | reverse complement strand
GGGTGGGGGTCCTGCTGGGGGCGACCGGGATCAGCTGACGCGACAGTTGACGCACCCCTTGGCGGAGATCACCAAGAAGCAAGCGCGTACCACCGGTAATACTTGTGGGTAACAACGTCTAGCCGCGCCCGACCGGCGGTTCTACGGTGCTCGCATGCCGAACCTCCCCGACGTCGTGGTCTGGTCCATCCCCGCCTTCGTGCTGCTCACCGTCATCGAGATGATCAGCGTCCGCATCCATCCCGACGAGGACGCGGCGGGCTACGAGACGAAGGACGCCGCCACCAGCCTGGGCATGGGGCTCGGCAGTCTGTTCTTCGACTTCCTGTGGAAGATCCCGATCGTCGCCCTCTACACGGCCCTCTACGAGCTCACCCCGCTCCGCGTGCCCGTCCTGTGGTGGACGGTCCCCCTGATGCTGCTCGGGCAGGACTTCTTCTACTACTGGTCCCACCGCGGGCACCACGTCATCCGCATCCTGTGGGCCTGCCACGTCGTCCACCACTCCAGCCGGAAGTTCAACCTCACCACCGCGCTGCGCCAGCCCTGGACGAGCCTGACCGTCTGGCCGTTCTACGTCCCCCTCGTCGCCGCCGGCGTCCACCCGGCCGCGCTCGCCTTCTGCTCCTCCGCGAACCTCGTCTACCAGTTCTGGATCCACACCGAACGCATCGACAAGATGCCCCGCTGGTTCGAGTTCGTCCTCAACACCCCCTCCCACCACCGCGTCCACCACGCCTCCCAGGGCGGTTACCTGGACCGCAACTTCGGCGGGATCCTCATCGTCTGGGACCGGCTCTTCGGCTCGTTCGTCGCCGAGACCGAACGGCCCGTCTACGGGTTGACCAAGAACATCAACACGTTCAACCCCATCAAGGTGGCCACGCACGAGTACGTGGCGATCGTCAAGGACATCAAGCAGGCACGCAGTTGGCATGAGCGGGCCGGGCGGGTGTTCGGCGGACCGGGATGGCAGCCGTCGCCGCCGGCGGAACCGGCCCCCGCGGCGGAACCGGCTCCGGCCGAGGGAAGCGCGGCCGCGTGAGAGGCGGGCCCGGCTGGTGGACACGCGCGCGTGCCCACGGGGGGCGGCACGAGCGGGGACCGGTTCGCGCCGCCGGACGGGAGCGGGACGGTGACCGTGACCGCCGTCCCGACCGGGAGACATCGACCACGGTCCGTCCCGGGGCGGACCCGCGCTCGCGTTCCCTCGCCGCCCTGCTGCTCGCCTGCTTCGCCGCGGCCGCCCTCACCGACCTCGTCTCCCTGGCCGTCGGCTTCGACGACGGCCACGTCGTCGCCAAGCCCCTGCTCATGCCGCTCCTCGCCGCCTGGGCGGCAGCCCGCGGCACACCGCGTCTCCTCGTCGCCGCCCTCCTGTGCGGCTGGGGCGGCGACGTCCTCCTGCTGTCGGACTCCGACCGGGCCTTCCTCGCGGGGATGGCCTCCTTCGCCGCCGGGCACGTCTGCTACCTCGCGCTGTTCGGGCGGCACGGCACGCCACGCGCGCGTGCTCTCGTCCCGGCACCCGTCTACGCCCTCACCCTCGTGACCACCGTCGCCCTCCTGTGGCCGGACCTGCCGGCGGACCTCCGCGTCCCCGTCGCCGGCTACAGCGCCCTGCTCGTCGCCATGGCGTACACCGCGGGCGTCCGGTTCGGCCTCGTCACCGGGCTCGGCGGAGCGCTCTTCCTGCTCTCGGACACCCTCATCGCGACCGGCGTCGCCCACTGGCCCCAGCCTCCCCGGCCCGACTTCTGGATCATGCTCACCTATGTGGCCGCGCAGTTCCTGCTGGCCAGTGGCACACGACGAGCCCTCGAAGCGCGCCGGGGACCCATGACGACGTACGGTGAGGGGCGTTCGACCCAGGACGCG
>NZ_RSAJ01000097.1 GCF_003933965.1 Streptomyces sp. RP5T | reverse complement strand
CCCCCACGCCCCGTCGCTTATCCCGCAGAACCCTGGTGACCGCCACCGCCGCCGGCCTGGTCGCCTCCGTCGCCGCCCCCTCGCGGGCCGCCGATGCCGCCTCGACCCGGTTCCACACGGCGGGCCGGGTCGAAGCCGCCGCCGACGGGTTCGTGCGGTACAGCTGGCCCGGCATCTACTTCGAGGCCCGGTTCCGCGGCACCGGCGTCGGCATCCGCCTCGACGACCTCGTCAACGACTACGACGTCCAGGTGGACGGCCGACCCGCCGCCACCCTCGTGACGCCGGGCCGGACCACCGCCTGGATCGGGGGGCTCGCCGACACCGAGCACCGTGTGCGGCTCGTCAAACGCACCGAAAGCCCCGGCGGCGAGGGCCGGTTCGGCGGTTTCGTCGCCGCCCCGGGCGGCGCGATCCTCGCCCGGCCCCCGGCCCGGCGCCGACAGATCGAGTTCGTCGGGGACTCCTACACCGCCGGCTACGGCAACCTCTCCACCACCCGCGACTGCTCGGGCAACGGGGGAGTGGACCGGAACACCGACACCGACGTCTCCTTCGGCGCTCTCACCGCCCGACGGCTGGACGCCGACTACCAGGTCAACGCCTTCTCCGGCCGCGGCATGGTCCGCAACTACGACGGAAGCAGCCCCGGCACCGACTTCCGCACCTACTACGACCGCGCCCTGCTGGCCGTGGAGGGGGACGTCTGGCACCGGCCGGCCGACTGGCGGCCGCAGGTCGTCGTCATCGGGCTGGGCCTCAACGACTTCTCGACACCCCTGCATCCGGGCGAGCGTTGGGGCACGCAGGCCGAACTGGTCGCCGCCTACACGTCCGCCTACCACGGCTTCCTCGACAAGCTGCGCGCCCGCTACGGCCCCAGGACGTTCCTCGTCGTCAGCGCCACCGCCCTGGGCGCCGGCCCCTTCGCCGAGACCGTCGAAGGCATCGCCCGGACCCGCAACGCGCGGGGGGACGAGCGGGTCGCGCACTGGTACTACGACGACCCCGCCCTGGATCACCTGGGCTGCGACTGGCACCCCTCCGCGGCCGACCACCGCGTCATCTCCGGCCTGCTCGACCAGTACCTCGCCTCGCTGCCGCTGCGCTGGTAGCGGGCGCCCGATGCGGTGCTCAGCTGATGCAGAGCAGGTTGAGCACGCACAGCCCGGCCGGATCGGTCGCGGACGACGAGGTGTCCGTCTGCGACGACTGAGAGGTGTCGCCGCCCGTGCCGGTGCTCGTGTCCGTCGTGCCGCCGGTGGCCGTGGAGGAGGACGAGGACGACGAGGACGACGAGGTGTCCGTCGTCGTGCCGCCGGCACCCGATGTCGTGGTGGTCGTGCCGCTCGAGCCGCCGGTTCCCGCGCCCGCCGCGACGGACGTCGAGCGGGACCCCTGGGACTGCGTCCCGGAGGCGGTGGTCGCCGTGGGCGTGGGGGAGGCGGCGGAGTCCGGGTGCACCGACGACCGGGTCGTGGTGGAGGTCGAGCCGGCCGTCCGCCGGTGCGAGCCGGACTTCGTGCCGGGCGTGCTCGTGGACGCCTGCTGCGCCTTGGCGGGCGTGGCCTCCGGCAGGGCGTCGTCCGAGGTGGGCAGCTCCGCCATCCCCATGGACCGGGGGTCCGGAGACGTGGCCGCCTGGGGCCGGGCGCCGGACTGCTGGTTCATCGCGGTGACGGTCAGACCGCCGCCCACGAGGGCGACCGCGGTCGCGACCACGGCCTTGCGCTGGTTCTTCTTCCAGCGGACCCGCTGGCGCCGCCGTGCCGCCCGGCCCTCCGCGACCACCGGCGCGTCCACCACGTCCTCGGACGGCACACCGGGGTCCGCCGCCGAAGGCGCCGGGTCCGCGGGGCGGCCCGTGTCGTGCCACTCGGGTGCTTCGTCCCACGCCGCGGCCGCCGTGCCGGTCGTCGCGTAGAGGTGGGCGGGGGGAGCGATGTCCGGGGCGTAGGCGCCGCATCCGGGACATGCCAGGGCGCCGTTGAGATGCCGACGGCACGAGGAGCAGTAGTCCATCTGGTCTTCCTGAGTCGACTGCACCATCGGCCCGATGGCCGTGGCCGGTCTCGTTCGCACGGGGGATCGAGCCGGAGGCAAAAGTAGCGATCCTTTCGAAAGGCGGTGTGCAGCCTGTGTGATGCTCCTGCGCAGATGTCCCAGGAGTGCCGTGAGCACGCGTTGCGTACGTCGCATTCACGCCACTTGTCCCGTCCTCACGCACCCCTGGCTTCAACGCGGGCCCTGGCAAAGCGAGTTGACGTCCGGCCCCGGTGCGCGACCAGGAACTCAGCCGCTTTCCGCACTCCCCGTCGACGCCGCCCGTCGCGCCGGCGCGCGTGCCGCCAGCGCCTCCAGCAGCAGCTCCACCGCCGCCTCGAACGAGCTGTCCGCCATCCCCGGCAGCTCGCGGCGCACCGCGGTGAGCGCCGGATACGTCGCCGGGTCCAGATCCTGGTAGACCTCCCGCCATGCCCGGTGGTCGGCCTCGCGCTGCCGGCGGGGGAGGGCCTGGAACGCCGCGTCCGTGGCGGCGTGGCTGAGCACGGTGTCGATGAAGGCCAGGTACAGGCGGGCGGCGTCGGCCGGCCCGAAGCCCGCGGACAGCATCAGGCCGATCCCCGTGTCCACCGCCCGGATCTCGCTGGTGCGCCGGGTCACCCGGTGCGCGGCCAGGGCGGCGGCCCGCGGATGGGCGAGGTATCCGGCCCGCACCCGCAGGGCCATCTCGCGCAGTGAGGCCACCCAGTCGTCCCCGGGCTCGAACCCCGCCATCGCGTCACCGATGATCCGGTCCGCGATGGCGAGCACCAGGTCGTCCGTGTCGTGGAAGTAGCGGTACAGGGCTGTCGGGTCGCAGCCCAGCGCGGCGCCGAGCCGGCGCACGCTCAGCGCGTCGGAGCCGTGCTCGCCGATCAGGCGCAGGGCCGTCTCGACGATCAGGCCCTCGGACAGCAGGACGCCGGTGCGGGTGGGCCGCCGACGTCGGCGTTCCTCGGGGACACGACTGGACACGGCCGGACTCCTCTCGCCGGGGGCCCTCAGTGAACGGCCCCCGGCCGCCTTACGTCAACAGGGTTGACCCAATGTGGACGTCGGCTGTTCCATCACCTCACCGCGCGGCTCTTCCCCCACTTCCTCTTCCTCGTCCTCCGTCCCCGAGGAGCCCTCCATGTCGTCCAGACCGCCCCTGTCCGCCGCCCCGAGTCCGGATCTGCGCCGTTCGCTCGGCGTCGTCGACGGCGTCGCCATCGCCGCCTCCAGCACCGCGGCCACCACCAGCATCGCCATCGGCATGGGCACGATCGCGACCATCGTCGGCCTCCAGGCCCCGGTCCTGCTGCTCCTGGCCTTCCTGCCGGTCCTCGGCATCGCCACCGCCTACGCCCGCCTGAACCGCTCGGAGCCGAACTGCGGCAACGGATACGTCTGGGTCGGCAAGTCCCTCGGCCCCTGGCCCGGCTTCCTGACCGGCTGGGTCACCCTGGTCGGCTCGGTCATCTTCTGCGCCTACACCAGCGCGATCATGGGCTCGGTCGTCCTGGCCTTCGCCAACAAGGCGGGCCTGCACAGCGTCGCCGGAATCGCCCTCGACCCGACGTCCACCGGCGTCACCACCGCGGTCGGACTGGTGATCCTCCTCGCCCTCACCGCGCTGGCCGTCACCGGCGTACGGGCCGCCACCCGCTTCCAGTTCGCGCTCCTGGTCTTCGAGTACACGGTCCTGCTGGCCTTCTGCGGCTGGGCCCTGATCACCGGCGACCACGCCCTCTCGCTGTCCTGGTTCAACCCCTTCGAGATCTCCAGCGGCACCAGCTTCGCCCAGGGCATGGTCCTCGCGGTGTTCTTCTTCTGGGGCTGGGACGCGGCGTTCAGCGTCAACGAGGAGACGAAGAGCCCCGGCGACGCGGCCCGCGGCGGCCTCATCGCCCTGTTCGCGATGCTCGGTCTGTTCCTCTTCGCCTCGGTCGCCTTCCAGCGGGAGATGAGCCTGGCCGAACTCGTCAGGAACGGCCCCCAGGCCCTGCCCTACCTCGGCGAGAAACTGGCCGCCGAACCCTTGGCCACTCTCCCCCTGGTCGCGCTGATGTTCTCCGCGGTCGCCTCCGTACAGGCCACCCTGATCCCCACGGCACGCGGCCTGTTCGCGATGAGCCGCGACCGCACGATGGGACCGGTGTGGACCCGCGTCCACCCGCGCTGGGGCACCCCCGCCGCCGGCACGGTAGTCGTGATGGCCATCGCCGGCGTGATCGCCGTACTCGCCGTCGCCATCCCCAGGCTCAGCGACATGCTGCTGGCCGCCGTCAACGCCATCGGCCTGATCGTCGCCCTCTACTACGGCCTCACCGCGCTCGCCTGCGCCGTCCGCTTCCGCTCGGCGCGTCACGAAGGCCCCCGCGAGGCGCTGCTCGCCATCGGTGTGCCCGCCGTGTCCGGCCTGATCCTGCTCGGCCTAGGCGGCTACCTCGGTTACTCGTACCTGACCATGAGCGACCACTTCGCACTCAGCCCGGACAACGGCTGGTTCATGTTCTCGCTGCCCGCCGTGATCGTCCTCGCCGGCCTCGGCATGGCCGCCGTCGCCAAGTACGTGCGGCACTCGCCGTACTTCAGCACGGGGCGCGGCACCGACGCCGAGTCCCTGACCCTCCCGATGGACCGTACGGCGGTCTGACCCCCTCTGGAGCCCACCCCCATGTCACACACCGCGGACCTCGTCCTCACCGGCGGACCCGTGCACACCGTCGATCCCGCCCGCAGCCGCGCCACCGCCGTGGCCGTGCGCGACGGGCGGATCGTCGCCGTGGGCCACGACGAGGTGCACGAGCTGATCGGCCCGCGCACCGAAGTCGTCGACCTGGCCGGGAAGCTGCTGCTCCCGGGCTTCCAGGACGCGCACGTCCACCCGCAGGGCGCGGGCCTCGAACTGGGCCTGTGCCACCTCGCCGACACCGTCGACCCGGCCGAGTACCTGCGCCGCGTCAGGGCGTACGCCGACCGGAACCCGGACGCCGAGTGGATCACCGGCGGCGGCTGGTCCCTGGAGGCGTTCCCCGGCGGGGCGCCCACCGCCGCCGCCCTCGACGCCGTCGTCCCCGACCGGCCCGTCTTCCTGCCCAACCGCGACCACCACGGCGCCTGGGTCAACAGCCGCGCCCTGGAACGGGCCGGCATCGACGCCCGTACGCCCGACCCCGCCGACGGCCGGATCGAACGGGACGCGGACGGCAACCCCACCGGCATGCTCCAGGAGGGCGCCGTCCACCTCGTGGGCAGACTCGTTCCCGACCCCACACCCGAGGAACAACTCACGGCCCTGCTCCGGGCGCAGGCCGTGCTGCACTCGTACGGCGTCACCGCCTGGCAGGACGCCATCGTCGGCGCCTACGCCAACCTGACCGACCCGGCGCCCTCCTACCTCGCGGCCCTCGACCGCGGCCTGCTCACCGCCCGGGTCGTCGGCGCGCTGTGGTGGGACCGTGAGCGGGGCGCCGAACAGATCCCCGAACTCGTCGCCCGACGCGAGGAGTTGAACCGGGGCCGGTTCCGGGCCGGCACAGTGAAGGTCATGCAGGACGGCATCGCGGAGAACCACACCGCCGCGATGCTCGACCCCTATCTGACCGGCTGCGGCTGCGCCTCCGACAACAGCGGCATCAGCTTCGTCGAGCCGGACGACCTGAAGAAGTACGTCACCGAGCTGGACGCCCGCGGCTTCCAGGTCCACTTCCACGCACTCGGCGACCGCGCGGTCCGCGAGGCCCTCGACGCCGTGGAGTCCGCCCGCGCCGCCAACGGGTGGCGGGACACCCGGCACCACCTGGCGCACCTCCAGGTCGTGCACCCGCTCGACGTCCCCCGGTTCCGCGCCTTGGGCGCGAGCGCCAACCTGCAGATGCTGTGGGCCGCCCACGAACCGCAGATGGACGAACTGACCCTGCCCTTCCTCGGCGACGAACGCGGGGCCCGGCAGTACCCCTTCGGCGACCTGCTGCGCGCCGGCGCCACCCTGGCCGCCGGCAGCGACTGGCCGGTCAGCAGCCCCGACCCCTTCCAGGCCATCCATGTCGCCGTCAACCGGATCACCCCCGGCGCCCCCGAGGGCACCCCGCGGTTCCTCCCGGGACAGCGCCTCGACCTGGGGACCGCCATCGCCGCGTACACGGCGGGCAGCGCCCACGTGAACCACCTCGACGACATCACCGGCAGCATCGCCGTGGGCAGGGCCGCCGATCTCGTCGTCCTCGACCGCGACCCGTTCGCGGGCCCGCCCGAGGAGATCGCGGCCACCCGGGTCCTCCAGACCTTCGTCGAAGGACGGCGGGTGCACACGGCCGACGACGCCTGAGCCCGCCGGACGGCCGCGCGGGGCGGCTGATTCGGACGACGGCCCACGGGGCACAGGACTAGCTGGTCTGAAACCCGCCGACCCGAGGAACGTCATGGCACCACACAGCCCCGCCCAGGTCCGCGGAGCGGCCCTGCTCGCCGATCCCCTCCTCAACAAGGGCACCGCCTTCACCGCCGAGGAACGCGCCGAGTTCGGCCTGGACGGGTTGCTGCCACCGGCGACGGAGACCCTCGAGGAACAGGCCGGCCGGGCGTACGAGGCGTTCCTCGGCTACGACAAGCAACTGAACCGGCACATCTACCTGCGCCAGCTCCAGGACACCAACGAGGTGCTCTTTCACGGCCTGCTCACCCGGCACCTGGAGGAGATGCTGCCGGTCGTCTACACCCCCACGGTCGGCGAGGCCTGCCGCAGGTTCAGCGAGATCTACCGCAGGCCCCGCGGGCTGTTCCTGACGTACGAGGACCGGCACCGGTTCCGGGAGATCCTGCGCAACCGGCCGGGCGGCGAGGTGGACGTCATCGTCGTCACCGACGGCCAGCGCATCCTGGGCCTCGGCGACCAGGGGGTGGGAGGCATGGGCATCCCGATCGGAAAGCTCAGCCTCTACACCGCCATCGGCGGCATCCACCCCGCCCGCACCCTGCCGGTCCTCCTCGACGTCGGCACCGACAACGAGGACCTGCTGGCGAACGAGCACTACCTCGGCCGCAGGCAGCACCGGGTGACCGGGGAGGCCTACGACGAGATGATCGAGGCGTTCGTCTCCGCCGTGGAGGCCGAACTCCCCGGCACGCTGCTCCAGTGGGAGGACTTCGCGACCGCCCACGCCCGGCCGATCCTCGGCCGCTACCAGGACCGGCTGCTCACCTTCAACGACGACATCCAGGGCACCGCGGCCGTGGCGCTCGGCGCGCTGACCACGGCCACGAAGGTCGCCGGAGCGGCCCTGACCGACCACCGCATCGTGGTCCTGGGCGCGGGCTCGGCGGCGATCGGCGTCGCCGACATGATCCGTACCGCACTCGTCGACGAGGGGCTCACCGAGGAACAGGCGGCGGACCGGTTCTGGTTCGTCGACATCGACGGCCTCCTGGTGGACTCCCGCACCGGCCTCACCCCCGAGCAGCGGGTCTACGCCCGCGACGACGAGGACGTACGGCAGTGGGGCGAGGCGCCCGATCTGGCCCGGGTCGTCGGCGAGGTGAGGCCGACGGTGCTGATCGGGCTGTCCACGGCACACGGAGCGTTCACCGAGGAGATCGTGCGGACCATGGCCGGCTCCTGCGACCGGCCGGTGATCCTGCCGCTGTCCAACCCGACCTCGAACGCCGAGGCCGAGCCCGCCGACCTCGCCCGCTGGACCGACGGCCGGGCCCTGATCGCCACCGGTTCGCCCTTCCCGCCGCTGACGGTGGACGGTCGCGAGGTCCCGGTCGCGCAGGCCAACAACGTCTACGTCTTCCCCGCCGTCGGCCTGGCGGTCACGGCCTGCCGGGCCACCCGGGTGACCGACCGCATGATGGTGGCTGCGGCCCGGGCCGTGGGGGAGTGCGCGGTACGGGCGGGCACCGGCGAGGCCACCCCGCTGCTGCCGCCGCTGGCGAGCATGCGGGACGCGGCCCGCGAGATCGCGCTCGCGGTGGCCCGGGCGGCCGTCGAGGACGGCGTCGCGCCCGAGGCCACGGAGGCCGAGCTGCGCGAGGCGGTCACCGAGGCCCAGTGGACCCCGCGGTACACGTCCTGACGCCGCATTGGGGGGCCGCGTGACCGGCGGCCCGGCACCGGCGAGCGGGCCGGTCACCCCGGCGGCCCGGCGCCCCCACCAGGCGGGCGCCCCCACCAGGCGGGCGCCCCCACCAGGCGGGCGCCGCCGCCACGGCGGGGACCGCCCGCGACACTCCACCGCGCGTAATCCGTGAACGCTTCGTCCCGCGGCTGGACGGCCTGACGGCGTCGCACACCACCGGAGGCGAGGAGGCGGCCCGGCGCCTGTGACAGTATCGGCGGTGGGCGTGAGGCCGCCCGCTCGGGTCGAGGGCAGAGGACGACGGACATGGACCGGCCGCCGGGCATGATGGACGTGGCCCGCGAGGCCGGCGTCTCGCACATCACCGTCTCCCGCGTGATCAACGGCCATCCGTCGGTCCGGCCGGAGACCAGGGCCCGGGTCGAGACGGCGATCCAGAAGCTGGGATACCGCCGCAACAGCGTCGCCCGAGCCCTCAAGAGCCGGCACTCCTCGACGATCGGCGTGGTGATCGTCGGGTCCGAGCTGTTCGAGCTCCCGCGCATCCTCCTCGGCGTGGAGACGGCCGCCAAGCAGGCCGGTTACTGGGTGAGCCTGGCCAGCCGGCAGGGCGAGAGCACCACCGCCGACCTCCTGGAGACGCTGCAACGGCTGACCGACCAGTCGGTGGAGGCGATCGCGGTCGTCGCCGACCGGTCCGACACCGTGGAGGCGCTGTCCGGGCTCTCCCTCGGGGTTCCAGTGGCGGTCGTGATGTCCGGCAACGCGCCCGACCCCGAGCTCAGCTTCGTCGAGGTCGACCAGGAGCTCGGCGCCCGGCTCGCGGTCGGGCACCTCCTAGACCTCGGGCACCGGGACATCGCCCACCTCACGGGTGCGCTGCGCACCTTCGACGCCCGGGCCCGCGTCGACGGCTGGCAGGGCGAACTCACCGCCGCAGGAGCGCGAGGAGCCCTGCTGGAGGGCGACTTCGACGCGGAGAGCGGGTTCCGTCTGGCCCACGAACTCTGCGACGCCGACCGCCTGCCCACCGCCGTCTTCGCGGGGAACGACCAGATGGCCATGGGCGTGCTGGCCGCCTTCGTCGAACGGGGTGTGAAGGTGCCGCACGACGTGTCGATCGTCGGCTTCGACGACATGAAGGGCGCCGGATACCTGGTGCCCGCCCTGACCACGGTCCGCCAGGACTTCGCCCACCTCGGCAGGAGCGCCATCGAACTGCTGGTGCGCAGGATGGCCGGCGAACCGGCACAGCGGCACAAGCTCACCCCACAGCTCGTCGTCCGGCACAGCACGGCCGCACCGCGCGCGCACTCCTGAGGCGCGACCGCCGTTCGGGAGTCTCCCCGGCTGCCCGGCTCCCGCATCCACGGCCGATCGCGGCGCAGCCCTTGACAGCTTGTTAACGTTAACATCACCGTGGTTCAGGACACCGTCCTCATCTCCTGGCCATCACCGGAAAGCGACCCGCATGTCGACAGCCCAGCCCCCGTCCTTCCCCGCGCACTTCCTCCTCGGCTCCGCGACCGCCGCCTACCAGATCGAGGGCGCCGCCGACGAGGACGGCCGCGGCCCCTCCATCTGGGACACCTACTCCCACACGCCGGGCAAGACGTGGAACGGCGACACCGGTGACGTGGCCGCCGACCACTACCACCGCCTCGACGAGGACCTCGACCTCATGGCCTCCCTGGGCCTGAAGGCCTACCGGTTCTCCATCGCCTGGCCGCGCATCCAGCCCACCGGGCGGGGGCCGGTCAACCCGAAGGGGCTGGACTTCTACAGCCGCCTGGTCGACGGACTGCTCCGGAGGGACATCGCCCCCGTCGCGACCCTGTACCACTGGGACCTGCCGCAGGCCCTGGAGGACGAGGGCGGCTGGACCAACCGCGCGACCGCCTTCGCCTTCGCCGACTACGCCCGTGTCGTCGGCGAGGCCCTCGGCGACCGTGTCGCGATCTGGACCACGCTGAACGAGCCCTGGTGCTCCGCCTACCTCGGCTACGGCGCCGGAGCCCACGCCCCGGGCCGCAGCGACGGCGCCGCGGCGCTGACCGCGGTCCACCATCTCAACCTCGCCCACGGGCTGGCGGTCCAGCAGCTCCGGGAGGTCACCACCAACGACCCGCAGTACTCGGTCACCCTCAACTTCCACGTCCTGCGCGGTGAGGGCGACGGTGCCGAGGAGGCCGTACGCCGCATCGACGCGCTGGCCAACCGGGCCTTCACCGAACCCCTGTTGCGCGGCCACTACCCGCAGGACCTCATCGAGGACACTGCGGGCATCACCGACTGGTCGTTCGTCGAGGACGGCGACCTCGCCCGGATCCACCAGCCCCTGGACCTGCTCGGCGTCAACTACTACGCCACCACCAGGGTCCGGCTGTGGGACGGCACCGCCGCGCGGCAGAACAACGACGGGCACAAGGACATGGGCGGCTCGCCCTGGCCCGGCTCGCCCCAGGTCGAGTTCGTCGCGCAGGAGGGCCCGCAGACCGCCATGGGCTGGAACATCGACCCCGACGGTCTCGAAGAGCTCCTGCTGGACCTGCACACCCGCTTCCCGGACCAGCCGCTGGTCGTCACCGAGAACGGGGCGGCCTTCGAGGACCACGTCACCACCCGCCCCGACGGCAGCCACGCCGTCCACGACCCGGAGCGCGTCGACTACCTCCACCGCCACTTCCTCGCCGCCCACCGGGCACTGGCCGCCGGTGTCGACCTGCGCGGGTACTTCGTGTGGTCGCTGATGGACAACTTCGAGTGGGGCTACGGCTATTCGAAGCGCTTCGGCCTCGTCCACATCGACTACGGGACCCAGCGCCGCACCCTGAAGGACAGCGCCCTGTGGTACCGGAAGCTGACCACGACGGGCAGCATCCCGCCGCCCGGAAACCCGGAGTAGCCCGGCGCGGACGTCGGCGGGGCCGCGGCCGACCGGGTCCAACGGCGGGACCGGAGAGCTTCTGCGGTTCTGAGACCAGCTTCCCGCGCGAGGTGCTGCCGGGGTCCTGGTTGATGCCGCCGGTCGGCACCACCGGTGCGTCGAAGCGTCGGACCTCCCCTCGGCTTTGGCGGAGGTCGCCGCCCGGTACGCGGTGAGCGTGGTGTCGTAGAGCCCCGTCGCGTCGCCCGGCACCGGCTCCGGGGCGCCGCAGCCGTTCCGGCCGGGTGCCGCCCGTGGCACCCCAGGGCGCGGTGGTGCGGGAGGAGTGCGCCGATGGCGCGCGCGATGCCTTCGTGGTCATCGCGCACGCCGTCGGGCGGCCGTCGAGGCGGCGGTACCGCGTCCGGCCGTGGCCGTGCGTGAAGAACTTCCTGGGCCGAGTCTCACCGGTCGGTCCGCGGGACCTGGCCGAGATCTCCGAGTGGTCGTCGGCACGCCGGACAAGAGCCCGGCCGGCTGAGCAGACCTTCGGCCGGGCCGGTCGTTGCGGCTGGTCAGGGGCCCATCGGGGGAGCGGAATAGCCGGAGGTGGGGTCGTGTTGCAGGGCAATAGTTGATGCATCAACCACCAGGAAGGGTGAGGGCGATGCAGTTCGGCATCTTCACCGTCGGTGACGTGTCCACCGACCCGCACACGGGTCGTACCCCCACCGAGCACGAGCGGATCGAGGCCATGGTCGCGATAGCGCAGAAAGCCGAGGAGGTCGGACTCGACGTATTCGCGACCGGCGAGCACCACAACCGGCCGTTCGTGCCCTCCTCGCCCACGACCCTCCTCGGATACGTCGCCGCGCGCACCGAGCACATCATCCTCTCCACCTCGACCACGCTGATCACCACGAACGACCCGGTGAAGATCGCCGAGGACTTCGCGATGCTCCAGCACCTGGCCGACGGCCGCGTGGACCTGATGACGGGCCGCGGCAACACCGGCCCGGTCTACCCCTGGTTCGGCAAGGACATCCGTGACGGCATCAGCCTCGCCGTGGAGAACTACGCCCTGCTGCGCCGGCTGTGGCGCGAGGACGTCGTGAACTGGGAGGGCAAGTTCCGCACGCCGCTCCAGGGCTTCACCTCCACGCCCCGCCCGCTGGACGGCATACCGCCGTTCGTCTGGCACGGCTCCATCCGCTCGCCGGAGATCGCCGAGCAGGCCGCCTACTACGGTGACGGCTTCTTCCACAACAACATCTTCTGGCCCAGGGAGCACACCGGGAAGCTGATCGACCTGTACCGGCAGCGGTACGCGCACTACGGCCACGGCACGCCCGAGCAGGCGATCGTGGGACTCGGCGGCCAGGTCTACATGCGCCGCAACTCCCAGGACGCGATCCGGGAGTTCCGCCCGGTCTTCGACCACTCGCCGGTGATGGGAGGCGGAGTGTCGATGGAGGAGTACATGGAGCAGACCCCGCTGACCGTCGGCACCCCGGAGCAGGTCGTCGAGAAGACGCTGAGCTTCCGCGAGTACGCCGGTGACTACCAGCGCCAGCTGTTCATGGTGGACGGCGGGGGCATCCCGCTGAAGACCGCGCTGGAGCAGATCGACATGCTGGGCGCGGAGGTCGTACCGGTGCTGCGCGAGGAGTTCGCGAGGAACCGTCCGGCCGACGTACCCGACGCCCCCACCCATGCCTCCCTGCTCGCCGCCCGCGAGCAGGAGACGGAGGAATCATGACCGACGACTTCAACACGTACCCGGCCACCGGCGGGGTGGCGCCCGCCCGCTGGGCCAGCGCGCTGCACCTGTTCGACAACGGCGCCGGGGTGCCGCACGAGGAGACCACCGCCGAGCGCTGGGAGCGGGCCGGACTGCTCTTCGAGGCGCGGGACTACACCGCCGCCGCGAAGCTCCTGGCCGTCGTGGTCGAGGAGGCCCCGGAACAGACCGGCCCCCGGCTGCTGTTGGCCCGCGCCTACTACCACTCCGCCCAACTCAAGCGTGCCGAGGACCAGTTGCGCGTGATCGTCGAGCGCGATCCGGTGGAGCACTACGCCCACCTGATGCTGGGCCGCACCCTCCAGCGACAGGGCCGCCAGGAGGAAGCGGAGCCCTGGCTCCGGATGGCCGGCGCGTTCGCGGGTGAGTTCCCGGACGGCGAGGAGTGAGCGGCCCGGTCGACCGGGCGGGGAGGGTGACCGGTCGCTTCGAGCAGTTCGTCGACACCGTTCTCGTCCGGGAGGCCATGACGGGCTGAGGGGCAGCGGACGGATACGGAGGGTGCCGGTCGGTTCGGCCGGGCCGCCGAGGCGAGCCGATCGACGTCCGTGTCGCCCATCACTTCGTCGTACGGGGCGGACTGATCGTGCGACGACGACGTTCTCGCCGTCGGCGACCATGTCCTCCGCGGGCCCCGCCGGTCATTCGGTGCCCAGCCAGAGGTCGGGGCCGAAGACCTCGTAGTGGACGGCGTGCGCGGGCAGGCCGAGGCGGAGGAGGTCTCCGCGCACCGCGCGCATGAAGGGGAGCGGGCCGCACAGATACGCGGTCACTCCCTCGGGCAGGTCGAGCGCGGTGACGTCGGTGCGGCCCGCGGTGGCCTCCCGGCCGGTCTCGGTCAACTCCTCGTACCAAAGGTGCAGTCGGGCGTTCGGGAGCGCCTCGACGAGTCGGCGCTGCTCCTCGTGGTGGGCGTGGTCGGCCGGGGTGCGCTCGGCGTGCAGCACGGTCACCGGGCGGGCCGGGTCGGTGGCGGCCAGGTGGTGGAGCATGGACAGCATCGGGGTGATGCCGATCCCGGCGGACGCCAGCAGCAGCGGCCCCTCCTGCTCGGGCAGCACGAGGTCGCCGAAGGGGGCGGAGACGCTCAGGGTGTCGCCGGGGTGGGCGTGCTCGTGCAGCCAGGAGGACACCTCGCCGGCCGGGTCCGCGCCCGCCCGGACGCGCTTGACGGTGATGCGCCAGGCTGGATCGGCCGGGGCGCCGCTGAGGCTGTACTGGCGTATCTGGCGTGCGCCGTCGGGGAGTTCGGCCTGGACGCTGACGTACTGCCCGGGGCGGAAGGTCCCTGCGGGAGTGCCGTCGGTGGGGCGCAGGAGGAAGGAGACGGTGTCGGGCGTCTCCTCGTGCCGCCCGACGATCTCCATCCGCCGCCGGGTCCCGCCCTCCGGGGTGCCGGATTCCTGGTAGAGACGGGCCTCCAGGGCGATCAGGGCGTTGGCCATCAGCCAGTACACCTCGTCCCAGGCGGCGGCCACCTCGGGTGTGACCGCGTCGCCGAGCACCTCCACGATCGCGCCGAAGAGGTGCTGGTGGACGAGTTTGTACTGGTCCGAGCTGATGCCGAGCGAGGCGTGCTTGTGGGCGATCCGGGCCAGCATCGCGTCCGGCCGGGACTCGGGGTGATCGACCAGCAGGGTCGCGAAGGCGGCGATGGAGCCCGCCAGGGCCTTCTGCTGGTCCCCGTTGGCCTGGTTCCCGCGGTTGAACAGGTCGCGCAGGAGCTCGGGGCGATCGTCGAAGAGCCGGGTGTAGAACACCTCGGTGATCTCGCCGATGGCCGCGCCGACGACCGGCAGGGTGGCTCGGACGACGGGGATGGAACGCTCGGACAGCACGGTACCTCCTGAATTGGTAAGTGATCTTCGTATTAAAGGGTGTGGTGATGTGGGGCTTCGGGGGAGGGGTCGGGTCAGTCGGAGCGGCGGACGCCGAGTCCGACGAGGACCGGACCGGTGGGGGACTGCACGAGGTCGGTCACCGTCAGCGGGTCGAGCGTGGCGTAGAAGGCTTCCTGTGCGTCCCGCAGCGCCCGGCGCAGCCGGCATGCCGCGCGCAGCGGGCAGGGGGGATCGCCCTCGCAGGCGACGACCTCGTCCTCGCCTTCGAGTTCCCGCACCAGCCAGCCGACCGAGGCGTGTCGGCCGAGCTCGGTCAGCCCCAGCCCGCCGCCGCGGCCCCGGCGGGTCTCCAGGACCCCGAGATGCTGCAGCCGGCTGATCGCCTTCGCCATGTGGGCGGTCGGCACGTCCATGGCCTCGGCCACCTCGCGGGTGGTCAGGGGTTCGTCCTGCCGCGAGACCGCCAGACGCATCACGGCACGGAGCGACAGGTCGGTGAACTTGGTCAACCTCACGCGAGGACACTAACAAATGCGCATGCTGGATATGTATTTGAGGGGGTCATTGGTCGTGCGTCCTACGTCACAGGGGCCCGCTCGTCCAGGAGCCCCTCACCGCGCAGGTCGTCCCACAGCCGTGCCGGGATCTCCGCGCCGAACGCCGCCGTGTTGCGGCGCACCTCCTCCGCCGTGCGCATGCCGACGACGATGCCCGCGACCGCCGGGTGCCGGAGCGGGAACGCCATCGCCAGCTCCGGGAGGGTCACGCCGTGGGCCTCGCACACGTCGGCGATGCGGTGCGCCCGGTCCAGCAGTTGCGGGGCGGCGGGGGCGTAGTCGAAGGTGGCGCCCTGTGGGGGCCGGGCCGTGGCCAGCAGGCCGGAGTTGAAGACCGACGCCGCGAGGACCGAGACCCCGCGGTCCTCGCAGGCGGGCAGGAGTTCGTCCAGGGCGCTGTGGTCCAGGAGCGTGTAGCGGCCGGACAGCATCACGACGTCGACGTCCGCCTCCCTGACCAGCCGGGTCAGTTTGCCGGGGTCGTACATGCCGGCGCCGACGGCCCCCACCACACCCTCGGCGCGCAGTTCGGCGAGGGCCGGGTACCCCTCGCGCAACGCGTCCTCGAAGTGTTCCTCCGCGTCGTGCAGGAACAGCACGTCGATCCGGTCCAGGCCCATCCGCTCCAGCGAGTCCGCCACGCTGCGCCGCACGCCGTCGCGCGTGAAGTCCCACACCCTGCGGTGGGTGGCCGGCACCGCGAAACTCTCGTCCATGCGGCCCGCCGGGTCCTGCGGGACCAGCAGCCGGCCGACCTTCGTCGACAGGGTGAACTCCTCGCGCGGCCTGCCCCGGAGCAGGTCGCCGGTGCGGCGCTCGGAGTGGCCGATGCCGTAGTGCGGAGACGTGTCGAAGTAGCGGATCCCGCTGTCCCAGGCCGCCTCAAGGGCGCCCGCGGCCGTCTCGTCGTCCAACGGTGCGAAGAGTCCGCCGAGCGGACCTCCGCCGAAGCCCAGCTCCGTGACGTGCACCTCGGTCTTCCCGAGCCGGTTCCGCCGCATCCGCGGTTCCCCTCCTGTGGCCGACATCGAACGATCATCCTGCCGTGGCGGGGGCGTCCGGGCCAAGGGGGTTTCACCGGCGGGCGCCCTTACCTGTCGTTCCAGGACTCGTAACCGCGGGCGGTGACCCCGGGGCCGCCGGGGTCCGGGAAGGCCGCCAGGGCCATGGTGTCGACGTCGGACTCCGCAGCGGTGCCGCGATGGGTGATGGTGTCCGGGAGCATCGCCAGGGCTGTGGTGCCCTGTCCCTCCCCGGAGGGGCGGAGCTGGACGCGGACGCCGTGCCGGTCCGCGAGCCGGCTCACCACGTACAGGCCCATGCGCTGGGAGATCGCCACGTCCACGGTGGGCGGGTCGGCCAGGCGGTGGTTGATGTCGGCCAGTTCCTCCGGCGGCAGCCCGATGCCCCTGTCGTGGATCTCGACCATGATCCGGCCGTCCGGCAACCGCGCCGCCGTGACCAGGACCCGGGACTGCGGCGGTGAGAACGTCGTCGCGTTCTCCAGGAGTTCGGCCAGCAGGTGCACGAGGTCGGTCACGGCGCGCCCGTGGATCTCGGCCTCCGGGACCCCCGACAGCTCGACCCGCTCGTACTGCTCGACCTCCGAGGCCGCCGCCCGGATCACGTCGACCAGGGGCAGCGGCTGGTCCCACTGCTGGGCGGGGGTCTCACCCCCGAGCACGAGGAGGTTCTCGCCGTTGCGCCGCACGCGGGTGGCGAGGTGGTCCAGCTTGAAGAGGTTCTCCAGCTGGTCGGGGTCGGCCTCCTTGCCCTCCAGATCGGTGATCAGGGCGAGTTGACGCTCGATCAGCGACTGGCTGCGGCGGGCCAGGTTGCCGAAGATCGTGTTGATGTTGGCGCGCAGCAGAGCCTGTTCGGCGGCGAGCCGGACGGCCTCCCGGTGCACGTGGTCGAACGCGCGGGCGACCTCACCGATCTCGTCCGTGGTGGTGATCGGGATCGGCGTCACCTGGGCGTCGACCCGCCCCGGGATGGCCCGGGTCAGCTGGGTGAGCAGGGCGGGGAGGCGCTGCCCGGCGATCTCGTGGGCCGAGGCGCTCAGCCGGCGCATGCTGCTGCTCATCGTCCGGGCCACCCAGGCGGCGAGCAGGAAGGCGGCGAGGACCGCGGCGAGCACCAGCGCGGCGTTGATGACGGCGTCGTTGCGGGCGTCGTCGGCGATGCTGTGGGCGTCCGAGAGCGCGGAGTCGGTCAGGTACACCTCGACACTGCGGTACGCGTCGAAGCTGAGGGTGGAGGCGGCGAAGAACGTCTCGGGCGTGATGCCCTGCGCCGCGAGCTGCGCGGCCGACTTGCCCGAGGCGATCTCGGCGGCCATCTGCTCCAGGCCCGGCGGGGCCACGAACGTCCTGCCCGCGGCCTCGGCCTGCTTCCGGGCCGTGGCGGCCTGCTCCCGGCCCTGCTTCTCCGCGTCGGCCAGCGCCTTGCGCAGCCGGGCCATGTCCGCGGCGGTGCCGGCGCCGGCGTACTCCTGGAGCGCGACCCGTTCGAGGTAGACGTACGAGTTGAACGAGCCGAGCTGGGCCTGGAGTTCACCCGGGGCGAGCTTGTCCCGGTCCTCGACGAGGAGGTGGGTGCCGATCGCCCGGATCAGGGACTCGGCGGCCTGGGTGAGGGAGGCGGCGTAGAGGGTGCGGCCGAAGCTGGCCTGGTTGCTGCTGCCGAAGCCGAGTTCGTTGGAGATCTCCATCAGGGGATGCTGGACGGCGTGGTAGCTCTCCTCGGTCTGCACGCCGGTCAGCCGGGCGGTGAAGGCGTTCGCGCGCACGGTGGCGAGCTGCTTCTCGCCGATGCGGACGAGTTCGACCCGGCGCAGCAGTCCGGGGGTCTGCGGCATCCGTCCCACCGCCTCGTCGAACGTCTTCGCGTCGGCGTCGGTGACGGCACGGGCCTTCGCGACCGTGCTCGACGTGCGGTCGCCCTTGACCAGGGGGATGACCGAGACGTCCCGCTCGTTGATGGCGTCGCTAGCGTACTTGTTGGCCGCCTGGACGAGTTCCGCCACACGGACCGCGTCGTCGGCGTCCTGCCAGGTGTCCACGGAACGCTTGACGCGTATGCCGCCGAGGACGAGGGCCACGATCACCGGGATCAGGAGGATGGCCTGGAGTTTTCTGGCCACGCCCCAGTTGCGGGTGCCCCAGCCCCGGTGGGTGGCGGTCGGTGCGTTCGACAAGTTGGCCTCACGGTTCTCGTTCGCCTCGCGTCCTGCACTTCTAAGAACGCGGCGCACGGGGGTGGTTGTTCAGATCGGACCGACGGCTTCCGCCGCGTCGAAGCAGGTTGCCGCCCGGCCGTCACGGTAGGGGGCGCCACGCCGTCCTGTCGGGGAATGTGTTGTTCCCGGAGGCGGTGATGGGCCGGGTGCCGGCCGAGCGTTCTCAGAGGCGCAGGGAGCGGCGCACGGTCAGGACGGCCACGTCGTCGTGCGGGCCGCCGTTCCCGGCGAACGTGCGGGCGTCGTCCTGAAGGGCGTGCGGCAGCTCGGTGGGGGACAGGTCGGCGTACGTCGACAGGCGCTCGTCGAGCGGGTAGAACGCCCCGTCGGCGGAGCGGGTCTCCGTCAGGCCGTCGGTGCTCAGCAGCAGCGTCGCGCCCTCGGGGAAGTCGAACCAGCCCACCGTCGTGGGCTCGTGGGCGAGTTCGGCCAGGCCCAGCGGGACGCCGGGTTCGAGTTCGAGCGTGCTGACCGTCCCCTCGTGCAGCACATGCGGCAGCACGTGCCCGCAGTTGACGGCCTGTACTTCCGTGTCCGTGCCGATGCCGATGATGAGCGCGGTGACGAACCGCTCGTCGTCGCCGGTGTGCAGGGCGTAGGAGTTGTGCCGCACCACGGCGGCGTCCAGGGCGTCCACGAGCGCGGTCAGGGTGGGCTCGCGGTAGGCCGCCTCCCGGAAGGCGCCGATGACGGCGAACGCGGAGCCCACGGCGGCCAGCCCCTTGCCCTGCACGTCCCCGATCAGCACCCGGGTCCCGAAGGGCGAGTCGACGACGTCGTAGATGTCCCCGCCGACGAGCCGCTCCTCCTGGAGCGGCTCGTACACGCCGTTGACCAGGACGTCGTCGGTCACCAGGGGCAGGGGGTGCAGGATGTGCCGCTGCATGGCCGCGGCGGTGGACCGCAGACGCAGCATCGCGTCCTCGCGTCTGATGCGCCGGTGGCAGCCGTAGACGGAGGTCGCGGCCAGGGCCACGGTGAACAGGATCAGCAGGAGCCGGTCGAACCAGTGGCCCGCGTCGCGGTCCCGCAGCAGCACGCTGGCGGTGACGACGAGCGTGGTCCACACGGCGACGAACGCCGTCTGGCGGACCGTGCCCAGCGCCGAGGCGGCACCCGGGAGGAACACCAGGAGCCCGAGAAGCCACACCTCGGACCCGGACAGCGCGCCGAGGAACTCGACCAGCGCCGTCACGAGCACCACCGAGGTGATCAGCTGGGCGTCGCCCGGCGGCTCGATGGCGTCGAAGGTGTCGCCGGGTCTCCTGCGGCGGCTACCGGTCATGCGTGCTCCCGGGCAGAGGGTGATCTGCCTCTACGGTATGCAGGCCCGCCCCGGCCCAGGGTGCCGCCCCGCCGGTCGGGCACCACCGACGGCAGCAACGAACCGTCGAGCCGGTCCCCGGCCCGGTCGCCACTCCGGTGCACCCGGTCGGCGCAAGGGGACCGACCCGAGTGCCCATGATCACGCGCGCTCGCGGCACCCGTGTCCCCCTCGGGGCGCCGCACGGCCGCCGCGTCGCAGCGGACGCACCTCGACGCCGAGCGGCGGGAGGAACCGCAGTCGGGGAAGGTCCGGCGGCCGGCGGACGCCGTGTGAGGCCGCCCTGGATCCGGTCTCGTCGTGCGGTACCAGCGCGTGCGCTCGCGGCCCCGTGTCCCCCTCGGGGCGCCGCACGGCCGCCGCGTCGCGGCCGACGCACCTCGACGCCGAGCGGCGGGAGGAACCGTAGCCGGGGAAGGTCCGGCGGCCGGCGGACGCCGTGTGAGGCCGCCCTGGATCCGGTCTCGTCGTGCGGTACCAGCGCGTGCGCTCGCGGCCCCGTGTCCCCCTCGGGGCGCCGCACGGCCGCCGCGTCGCGGCCGACGCACCTCGACGCCGAGCGGCGGGAGGAACCGTAGCCGGGGAAGGTCCGGCGGCCGGCGGACGCCGTGTGAGGCCGCCCTGGATCCGGTCTCGTCGTGCGGTACCAGCGCGTGCGCTCGCGGCCCCGTGTCCCCCTCGGGGCGCCGCACGGCCGCCGCGTCGCGGCCGACGCACCTCGACGCCGAGCGGCGGGAGGAACCGCAGCCGGGGAAGCGGCCGGCGGACGCCGTCTGAGGCCGCCATGGCCCCGAGCCCGTCGTGCGTGGTACCAGCAGGCGCCGCGGCGTCCTTCCGAGGTCTCCCGACCGGCGAGGTCCTCCTCAGCCCTCGTACTCCCGCAGTTTGCGGTACAGCGTCGCCCGCCCGATGCCCAGGGCCGCCGCCGCGCGGGACTTGTTGCCGCCGTGGCGGTGCAGGGTCTCCAGGATGGTGGCGCGCTCGGCGTGCTCCATCGGGCTGAGCGGGCGCGAGGCGGGGCCCTCCCGCACGGGGTCCGGGAGTTCGGCCCGCCGGACCGGCCCCGAGGCCCGTCGGTGCTCCGCCAGGGCGTGGACGACATGGGCGAGTTCGGTGACGTTGCCGGGCCACGGATGCTGTTCGAGCGCGCGCAGAGCGTCGAGGGTCCAGGTCAGCGGAGGGCTCCCCGGTGCGGGGCGCGGCGCGAGGGCCGTGAGCAACTCCCTGATGTCCTCGGTGCGTTCCCGCAGGGGTGGCAGGACGACCGTACGGGCGGCCAGCTTGTCGAGGAGCCGCTGGAGGCAGGGCCCGGGC
>NZ_RSAJ01000979.1 GCF_003933965.1 Streptomyces sp. RP5T | reverse complement strand
CCGGCCCGAGCCTCTACCAGACCCTCGACGCCCTCCAAGGCCTGCTGAGGTGCTGGACCGGCACCTGCAGCACCTGCGGCCGCCCTCTCACCGCAAGCAGAACCAGAACCTAACGAAGCACTACTAGATGAGCCCGTGCTCCTCCAGGTACTCCAGCTGGGCCCGCACCGACAGTTCGGCGGCGGGCCACAGCGAGCGGTCCACATCCGCGTACACGTGCTCCACGACGGCGCCGGGCGTCCGGTGTCCGTTCTCCACGGCCGTCTCGATCTGGGCGAGCCGATGCGCCCGGTGGGCGAGGTAGAACTCCACGGCCCCCTGGGCGTCCTCCAGGACGGGCCCGTGGCCCGGCAGGACGGTGTGGACGCCGTCGTCGACGGTCAGGGACCTCAGCCGCCTCAGGGAGTCCAGGTAGTCGCCCAGGCGGCCGTCGGGATGGGCCACGACGGTCGTGCCGCGCCCGAGGATGGTGTCACCGGTCACGACGGCCTGGTCGGCCGGGAGATGGAAGCACAGCGAGTCGGCGGTGTGCCCGGGCGTCGGGACCACCCGCAGCTCCAGCCCGCCCACGCGCACCACGGCCCCGGCGCCGAGCCCCTCCTCCCCCAGCCGCAGCGCGGGGTCGAGTGCCCGCACCTTGGTGCCGGTCAGCGCGGCGAACCGGGCGGCGCCCTCGGCGTGGTCGGGATGACCGTGGGTGAGCAGGGTGAGCGCGACGCGCTTGCCGACGGCCCCGGCGGTGTCGACGACGGCCCGCAGATGTCCCTCGTCGAGCGGACCGGGGTCGACCACGACCGCCAGTTCGGAGTCCGGTTCCGACAGGATCCAGGTATTGGTCCCGTCCAGGGTCATCGCGGACGCGTTGGGCGCCAGGACGTTGACGGCTCGCGCCGTGGCGGGGCCCGAGAGGACCCCGCCCCTCGGCTGGCCGGGCAGGGCTGCGGCGTCGGTCATGCGGAGGCTCCACCGGTCGGGATGTGCTTGGTGAACTCGTCGTGCCCCGGCCAGGACAGCACGATCTCGCCGTCCACCAGCCGGGCCCGCGCGAGCACGGGGGTCAGGTCGCGGTCGGACGCGGCGGCGAGGGCGTCGGCGGCGGTGGCGTGGGGGACGAGCTGCCGGAGCGTGGCGATGGTGGGCGGCATCATGAGCAGTTCGCCCTTGTCGTAGCCGTCCGCGGCGTCCTGGGGCCGGATCCACACCGTGCGGTCGGCCTCGGTGGAGGCGTTGCGGGTGCGCTGCCCCCGCGGCAGGGCGGCGACGAAGAACCAGGTGTCGTAGCGGCGGGGTTCGAACTCGGGCGTGATCCAGCGCGTCCAGGCCCCGAGCAGATCCGACCTGAGCACGAGTCCCCGGCGCTCCAGGAACTCCGCGAAGGACAGCTCCCGGTCCACCAGTGCGGCCCGGTCCGCCTCCCACTGCGCGCCCGTGGTGTCGCCGACCACCGTCTCGGCCGTCGGCCCGGCGAGCAGGACCCCGGCCTCCTCGAACGTCTCCCGCACGGCCGCGCAGACGATCGCCTGGGCCGTGGTCTGGTCCACCCCGAGCCGAGCCGCCCACCACGCGCGCGTGGGGCCCGCCCAGTGGATCTGGTGGTCGTCGTCACGGGGGTCGACGCCACCGCCGGGGTAGGCGTAGGCACCGCCGGCGAACGCCATGGAGGCCCGCCTGCGCACCATGTGCACGACGGTTCCGGCCGCCGAGTCCTTGAGCAGCATCACAGTGGCAGCGCGTCTCGGCTCGGCCGGCCGGAGCGTGCCGTCCGCGAGCGCGCGGATACGGTCCGGCCATTCCGCTGGGTACCACTGCCCGTTTGCCATGGGCGGAGGCTAACTCGTGGGGCGCGAATGTTCGAGGGCCGGGCGGCTATGGGGGTGCCCGGCGGTG
>NZ_RSAJ01000978.1 GCF_003933965.1 Streptomyces sp. RP5T | reverse complement strand
GGGTGAGGCGGGGCGGTGGAGGCCGGCCTCACCCGCTGTGGGCTTCGCAGTGATGCGGCAGGTCGCTCGCTCGGTGGCGCTCAGCCGCAGCCAGACGCCGTCGAACGACTCGACGGGGCCGACCGTCACATCGGTCCAGACGACCGACTTCGGTCGGGTGAGCGCGTCGCGAAGGAGTTCCGGGGCGATGGACTGGTCCTCGTCCCAGTAGAGCCGGACGAGCCGGTCGTCGTCGATGTAGTCGTTCCGCTCTCCGTCCTGGCCGATCACCGGGAGGAAGCCGCACATCTTGACGGAGTCGGACCGCATCCGCCCCTCTTCGCGTTGGAAGGCCACGGCCCTGGAGAGCCCGCGCCACCGCAGTGGGACCACGAGGCGTCCGCCGACGGCGAGCTGGTCCCACCAGGCGCCGGGGAGGTCCCACATGCCGACCGTGGCGATCATTCGGTTGTACGGGCTGAATTCCGGGGCGCCGAGGGCGCCGTCTCTCGTGACGACGCGAACGTCGTCGTATCCGTTGGCGTCCAGCGTCCGGCGGGCGTAGGCGGTCACGTCGGGGTCGATGTCGCATGTGGTGACCCGGCCGGACTTCCCGGTGAGGTGCTTGAGCAGGGCGGCGTTGTAGCCGGTGCCGGCCCCGATTTCGAAGACGTTGTCGCCTTCGCGGACGGCGAGCTGGACCAGCATGAAGTGCACGACGTCGGGCTGGGAGGCGCAGCTCAGCGGGAGTGCGTCCTCGTCCGGGTTGTCCTTGATCGTCACGCTCTTGTTGGCGTACGCCGCCTCGATGGGTGCGTCGGGGAGGAAGGCGTGGCGGGCTACGGTCCGCATGGCGGTCTCGGCGCGTGAGTCGCGGAGGCCGGAGAGGTCCTCTTTCAGGATGGCGTCGACCAGGCGGTTGCGCAGGTCCTCGGGGCAGGCGCCAGTGGGGGTGTTCATCGCGTCCTTTCGGAAGGTGCCCGGCTGTGCGTACGGCAGGGGCAGGTCGTTCTCGTTTGTTCTGGTGTGCGGATGCGGTTCGCGGCGTCACCCTGTCAGGAGCAGGCAGCGGTCCCAGGGGGCGGTGATCGCCGTGTTGACGGGGTCGGTGAGACGGACCAGGTGGATACCTGCCGTGCCGTCCATCAGGCCGGCACCGACCGGCAGTCCGTGGTGGTCCAGGTGCTTGTTGAGCCGGACGTTCAGTCGGCGTAGATGCGACGCGAGTTCGTCGTCGAGGGCGTCGGCGGCGGTACGGGAGACGGTCTGTATGAGCCCCGTCCAACCGTGGCAGAGCGATGCGTCGGTGAGCTGGGCGAGCTGCTGGTCGTCGGCCAGACATCCAGCCAGGGCCTGCTCGGCTTGCCGTTGCCGGTCACGGTCGCCGAGGGCGACGCCGGCGAGTTGCTGAGCGCGGGCGATGCCGGGGGTGCCGTAGCACCAGGACGGGCGTCTCGGTCCTGGACGCTGGAGCTCGCAGCTTCGGTGTTCGGCTCGGGTGATCAGGTCCGGCCACCAGGCACGCGAGCAAGGCAGCCGGGAAGACCCCGGAAGCAATTACCCACAGTGATAGACCGCGAGTATGTGATCCTCTATCTCCCTGTAAAACATCTCCTCCAACCGCCTTCCTGAAGGTTCCCCTTGTCGACCAGGCAGCGGATCGCATCGAGTATCGCCCGGTGGCAATACACCTCGGGCTGCCCTCCCCAGCACCGCATCCAGGCCGGCACCGGCAACAGCTGCCGGATCACGGCCCACCCCGCCGACACCGCACTTTAAAGGTCAGTGAGCCTCTTTCATCCTGAATAGTCGCAGGTCATGAGTGTGTGGATGGCTTGGACGGTGCGGCTGATGCGGCGGGTGGAGGAACGTGCTCTGCGCATGATGCGCCAGGACTTGAGCCGGGCGAAGGC
>NZ_RSAJ01000977.1 GCF_003933965.1 Streptomyces sp. RP5T | reverse complement strand
GCGTTGCCGAGACCACGGCTGCCGGTGCGCAGCATCTCGTCATGGGTGAGCAGCATCGACTTCTGCTGCGGGTCCCAGGTCCACTGGAGCCGGTACTCGTACCCGGCCACCTCGGAGGGCGAACGGATGATCACCGAGTGTCCGGCCAGCTCCACCCCGCTGATCGCATCCTCCCAGCGCATGACCCGCACGAGCCGGTGCCTGACGACGGTGTAGACGCGTACGGCGGTGACATTGCCGGGCAGCTGCCGGAAGCCCAGCGTCAGGTCCTCGTGCCCGTCCCCGGTCAGATCGCGGTAGTACGGCCGCAGGACCGGGCACCTCTTCCCGGCCGCCCCCGCCTTCCCGCAGTCCGCCATCCGGTGGGCCGTCTCGACGTACCCACCCTTGGCGTAGCTGCCGGGATCCTTCTTGATCTCGGCGCGCACGAGGGCGACCGGATCCACCCGGCGGATGTCGTCGCCGGGCACGGAGACGCCCGCCACGGGCTCCGAGTCCACCTCGCCGATCTCGAAGGCCGGGCTGGAGGCGGGCGTCAGCTGCGGCCACAGCCGGTCGGGGCTGATCGCGGTCGGCGTGGAGCCCGCGCCCACCAGGCCGCCCGCGTCGCCACAGCCCGCCGCGGCCGCGAGCAACAGGGTGACGGCGGCTGCGGCGGCTGCGGCGCGGGTCGTACGGCGGGCGCGGCGGGCGGGTGGCACTGTGCTCCTGGGATCGGGGCCGGTCGGGGGTGTCGGCCCCGTACACACTATTCGTACGGAAGTCCTTTTTGCCGTCCGGCCGTACCGGCCCGCGGTACCGCCCGCGCCTCCTCGGTCGCCCGCGCCTACTCGGTCAGCTCCTCCAGCAGCCGGGCCGTCGACAGGCCGGCCCGGA
Organism: Streptomyces sp. RP5T; assembly: GCF_003933965.1. GTDB lineage: Bacteria > Actinomycetota > Actinomycetes > Streptomycetales > Streptomycetaceae > Streptomyces. The sequence continues at coordinate 1,025 of NZ_RSAJ01000977.1, read as the reverse complement.
GGTACTCGACGAACAGCTCGTTGTGCAGCGCCCACGGCGAGCGCCGGCCCCGGATCAGCCGGATCGCCGCGTCGGCCGTGTGTCCCCTGCGGACCAGGGCGTGCGCGACGACCAGGCCGGAGCGGTTGTAGCCGTGGTAGCAGCGGACGAGGACCTTGCGGCCCTCGTCCAGCGCGTCGCTCGCGGCCTGCGCCAGGCGCATCACGCCCGCGAGCTGGGTCCCGTCCAGCGGGCCGTCCGGAATCGGCCACACATGGTGCTCGACCCCGGGATCGGGGCCGTGGCCCGGCAGCCGCAGCAGCGTCTGCACGAGCTCGAACTCGTCCCGTACGACGGCGAACTCCCGTTGCCCGGACAGGCCCCGGAACTCGTGCCCGCCCATCCACAGACCGGGCACGATCTCGTCCCACGCCCTGTCCGGAGCCGGTACGTCGGGTTGCTTCCTGCGGGTCCGCAACAGCGCCTCCCCAAGCCCCTGCGCCAAGCCCTGCAACTCATGGCAACTCACCCCAAAGGTAACCGGCTTCTTGCCTGCGCAGCACCCCGCCTGTTCCCATGGTCCTGGGGTGATGGTGCATGAGCGGACTGCGCGTCGTACCGACCTGGCGGCACGGTCAGGAGCGGCTCTACGTCTGCCTCACGGACGGCAGGAACATCGCCTGGTACGACCGTGAGGCGGCCCGGATCAATCTGCTGAGCGAGGACCGCAGAGAGGACGTGCTCGACGCCCTCGGGCCCTTCCTGACCGGCCGGGTGGCCGTGGGCCCGCCCCCGGTGCCGACGCCCGCCGAACTGGCCCGGCTCTCCCTCCACCCGGACGACGACCTCGCGCCCAACCGGCCCGGTGAGGCCCTCCAGATCGCCCTGGACCGGGACCCCGGGCCCGCGCACCGGCTCCGCCGCGATCCCCGGCGACGCGCGCTGGAGGCCGAGCAGACCGTGGGCGAGGCGCTGGACCGCCTGGACGGCGCGGGCTGGCACACCCTGCACTCCGTCCCGCTGCCCGGCGGCGACCGGGTCCACCA
>NZ_RSAJ01000976.1 GCF_003933965.1 Streptomyces sp. RP5T | reverse complement strand
GTCCCCGGCCGTTGTGAGGGCATCGTGACGTGATCGATCGCCCGGCTCTAGTGACATACCGCGCGGTATGTGCGCAGAATCGGCCCATCCCTTACTACCGCGTAGGCAATGTCGCCCCGGGAGGACGCCGTGCTGAGCACGATGCAGGACGTACCGCTGCTGATCTCCAGGATCCTGACCCACGGGTCGTCGATCCACGGCACCTCACAGGTGACCACCTGGACCGGCGAGCCGGAGCCGCACCGCCGCTCCTTCGCCGAGGTCGGCGCCCGCGCCGCCCAGCTGGCGCACGCCCTGCGCGAGGACCTCGGGGTCGTCGAGGACGAGCGCGTGGCGACCCTCATGTGGAACAACGCCGAGCACGTCGAGGCCTACTTCGCGATCCCCTCCATGGGCGCGGTCCTGCACACCCTGAACCTCCGCCTCCCGGCCGACCAGCTGACCTTCATCGTGGGCCACGCCGCCGACCGGGTCGTCATCGCGAACGGTTCGCTGCTCCCCCTGCTCGCCCCCCTGCTCCCGCACCTCAAGACGGTCGAGCACGTGGTGGTCTCGGGCCCCGGCGACCGTTCGGCCCTCGAAGGCTCCCACGCGCGCGTGCACGAGTACGAGGACCTGATCGCCGGCAAGCCCACCACCTACGACTGGCCCGAGCTGGACGAGCGCCGGGCCGCCTCCATGTGCTACACCTCCGGCACCACGGGCGACCCCAAGGGCGTGGTCTACAGCCACCGGTCGATCTACCTGCACTCCATGCAGGTCAACATGGCCCAGTCGATGGGCCTGACCGACCAGGACACCTCGCTGGTGGTCGTCCCGCAGTTCCACGTCAACGCCTGGGGCCTGCCGCACGCCACCTTCATGACCGGCGTCAACATGCTGATGCCGGACCGCTTCCTGCAGCCCGCGCCCCTCGCCGAGATGATCGAGCGCGAGCGGCCGACCCACGCGGCCGCCGTCCCCACCATCTGGCAGGGCCTGCTCGCCGAGCTCACCGCCAAGCCGCGGGACGTCTCCTCCCTCACCCAGGTCACCATCGGCGGCTCGGCCTGCCCGCCGTCCCTGATGGAGGCCTTCGACAATCTGGGCATGCGGGTCTGCCACGCCTGGGGCATGACGGAGACCTCCCCGCTCGGCACCATCGCCCGCCCGCCGGCCCACGTGGTCGGCACGCCCGAGGAGTTCGCGTACCGCCTCACCCAGGGCCGTTTCCCGACCGGCGTCGAGGCCCGCCTCACCGGCCCCGGCGGCGAGCGCCTGCCCTGGGACGGCGAGTCCGCGGGCGAGCTGGAGGTCCGCGGCCCCTGGATCGCCGGCGCCTACTACAACGGCCCCGACGCCGAACCACTGCGTCCCGCCGACAAGTTCAGCGAGGACGGCTGGCTGAAGACGGGTGACGTCGGCACGATCTCCGCCGACGGCTTCCTCACCCTCACCGACCGGGCCAAGGACGTCATCAAGTCCGGTGGCGAGTGGATCTCCTCGGTCGAGCTGGAGAACGCCCTGATGTCCCACCCGGACGTCACCGAGGCCGCCGTCGTCGCCGTCCCCGACGACAAGTGGGGCGAGCGCCCCCTCGCCACGGTCGTCCTCAAGGAGGGTTCCACCGCCGACTTCGAGTCCCTGCGCGCGTTCCTCGCCAGTGACGTCTGCCGGATCGCCAAGTGGCAGCTCCCGGAGCGCTGGTCGATCATCGAGGCGGTCCCGAAGACGAGCGTCGGCAAGTTCGACAAGAAGGTGCTCCGCAAGCGCTACGCGGAGGGCGAGCTGGACGTCACCCAGCTCTGAGCAGCACGAGGGACACGGCGGCGCTTCGAGCAGCACGTGCAAGAGGGCGGCGCTTCGAGCAGCACGAGGGAAACGGCGGTCGGGGCGCCCCGGACAAGAACCGGGCGCCCCGACCGCCGTAC
>NZ_RSAJ01000975.1 GCF_003933965.1 Streptomyces sp. RP5T | reverse complement strand
GATCCTGCCCGGCGCGGAGTGCAGCCACCCCGACGGACGGTCCCTGAACGGCTCCATGGACCTCGGCGTACGCGCCTGGGGCGACCGGCTCGACGGCGGCACGGTGCTCCTCATCGGGACCTATCTCATGGACGGCGAGATCAGCAACCGGCTCCTGGACGCGCTCCCGCCCCTGCTGTCGCTCACCACCGACGTGTGGGAGTGCCAGCTGACGCCGCTGCTCATGGAGGAGATCGTGCGCGACGAGCCGGGCCAGGAGGTCGTCCTGGACCGGATGCTGGACCTGCTGGTCATCGCGGCGCTGCGGGCCTGGTTCTCCCGGCCCGAGGCGGCGGCGCCCGCCTGGTACGCGGCCCTGGCGGACCCGGTGGTGGGGCGGGTGCTGAGGCTGATGCAGGACGATCCCGCGCATCCGTGGACGGTGGCCGCCCTGGCCGCCAAGGCGGGGGTCTCCCGCGCGGCGCTCGCCCGGCGGTTCACCGAACGGGTGGGGGAGCCGGTGATGACGTACCTGACCGGGTGGCGGCTGGCGCTGGCTGCGGACCGGCTGCGGGAGGGCTCCGCCACCCTGGACGCGATCGCCCGCCAGGTGGGCTACGGGAGCGCGTTCGCCCTGTCCAGCGCGTTCAAGAGGGGCTACGGGGTCAGCCCGCAGGAGTTCCGGCTGCGGGCCGGCCGGCCGTAGCCTGGGGGCGTGTACACGGAACGGCCGTCCCGGCTCCCCGGCGCCGCCCTCTGGACCGGTGACGGGTCCGGGCGTGTCCTGCCCGACGGGTGCATGGACCTGCTCTGGCACGAGGAGCGCCTGCTCGTCGCCGGACCCGACACCCGCGCCCACGTCCCCGCGAGCACCCCCGGCACCTGGACCGGCCTGCGCTTCGCCCCCGGCTCCGCGCCCGCCTTCCTGGGCGTGCCCGCGCATGAACTGCGGGACCGGCGAGTGCAGTTGGCCGATCTGTGGCCGCTGCCGGAGGTACGGCGGCTGCGCGGCCGCATCGCCCGGGCCGCCGACCCCGCCACGGCACTGGAGGACCTCGCCCTGGAGCGCGCGGCCCCTACCGACCCCGTCCTGCGGGCCCTGGTCGCCGCGCTCGACGCGGGCCGCCCCGTCGCCGTCACCGCCGACGAGATCGGCCTCGGGGCACGGCAGTTGCACCGCAGGTCGCTGGTGGCGTTCGGGTACGGGCCCAAGACCCTGGCCCGGATCCTGCGGCTGCGTCGGGCCCTCGCGCTGGCCGGGGCCGGGGTGCCGTTCGCGGCGACGGCGGCCCGGTGCGGGTTCGCCGACCAGGCCCATCTCGCCCGGGACGTACGGGAGTTGGCGGGTGTGCCGCTCGGGCGCCTACTCGCCGTCGGCTAGCGGGGCGTACAGGTCGACACCGTTGCCGTCGGGATCGTGCAGGCAGGCGTACCGCTGGCCCCAGTCGGCGTTCCACGGCTTGAGCTCGCCGTGGAACCCCTCGCCCACCAGCTCCTCGTACACCGCGTCGACCTCGGCCGGGCCGGCGCACCGCAGCGCGAGCCCGGTGCGGCTGCCTCCGGACGGCGGCCGCCACCCGGGGTGGAAGGAACGGACCGTGTCCTCGGTGTCCAGCATCAGCCGCATCGCGCCCGGGAGTTCGGCCTCCGCGTGCGGCTGCGACTCGGACCCCTCGGGGAAGGGGAACCCGAGCCGCCGGTAGAAGGCGACGGAAGCGGCCATGTCGGAGGCCACCAGGCCGATGGCGTCGAATCGTGGAGTCATGCCGTCACCGTAGAGGGCGTCCCGGCGCCCGGTCTTGAAGGAATCGGACACGTCAGCCGAAGGTCACCGGCCCCCGCGGGGTGTCCACCGTGAAGGCGAGTCCCACCGGGCCCTCGGCGAGGGCGAGACGGGTGTCGAGGGCGGCGAGCAGGGGGCGGATCTCGTC
>NZ_RSAJ01000974.1 GCF_003933965.1 Streptomyces sp. RP5T | reverse complement strand
GGTCCGGGATCTTCACGGATTCCGGATCCGTCGGTGGGGCGGGCCGAGCGGGAGTCCGGGGTCGCTGTTGATTGCCGTGTCGCTTCGGATCGCCGTGTCGTTTCGGGCCGCCCCGGGGCGCCGAGCGCGCCCACAGCCGCGCACGCGTGCGTGCCGCCGTGCCGCCGAGGCGGCGCAGGAAGGACGTCGGCAGGAAGACCGAGTCGGCCGCGATCATCGCCAGCGAGAAGAACGGCAGACCGAGGACGACCGCGATCACCGCGTGCTCGGTGATCATCGCGGCCAGCAGGACGTTCTTGACCCGCCGGTTGAACAGGGTGAACGGAAAGGCGACCTGCACGGCGACGGTCCCGTACGTCACCAGCATCACCATGACGCCGTTCGCCGAGAGCAGGTCGGCGAGGGCGGGCCACGGGGAGAAGGACTCCAGGTGGAGGGGGTAGTAGACCGCGGTGCCGTCCTGCCAGCGAGAGCCCTGGATCTTGTACCAGCCGGCTGTCGCGTAGATGAGGCAGGCCTCGGCCATGATCACGAGCAGGGCGCCGTTGTGGACGATGTTGGCGACGACGTCGAGCATGATCCGCGACTGCCCGGACCGGGCGAACCGTCCGGCCGCCCACCACAGGGCCTGCGCCAGCCACAGGGTCCACAGCAGTGCCGGGACGAACCAGTCGCCGTTCAGCTTGTCCAGGAAGGCCGCCGACACCAGCACGAGCCCCAGGGCGGCCCACAGGGCCGGGCCGGCCCGGCCGACGACGTGCTCTCCACGCGCGCGTGCCTCCCGCGTGCGCCGGGCCCGTCGTTCGTCCAGGGACCAGACCTGGCCGCAGCGCGTGAAGACGAGGTAGATGCACATCAGGTGCAGGACGTTGTCGCCGCCGTCGCCCATGAAGATGCTGCGGTTCTGGAGAGAGAGCACGCCGACCATGAAGAGCACGGACATCGCGCGGGTGTGCCAGCCGAGCAGCAGCAACAAGCTCGACAGAACGGCGAGCACGTAGACCGTCCCGAACCAGAACTGGCCGTCCGACCACATCAGGGCCGAGAACGCCCCGTTGAGCGAGACCAGCTGGTCGGCGAGGTTCCAGTTCCACGGACCGTCCGGGCCGTACAGCTCCTGGCGGTGCGGGAACTCGCGCAGCAGGAACAGCAGCCAGGTCGCGCTGAAGCCGATACGGATCGTCGCGCTCTGGTAGGGGCCGAGGGCGGTCTCGGTGACGCGGGCGATGGCGGTGGACACCGCCAGGGCGAATCGGTTCACCGGACGCTCCCCTGAGTGTCGTCGGACGCCACGGCCCACCAGGGCAGTTCGCGGTAGACGGGCTGCGCCGAGATCTTCTCCCCGCTCCACTTCGGCGGGGGCACGCTGGAGGTCCGGGAGCGCACCTGGACGCTCACGAGGACGGCGTCCCGCGCGGTCACGTGGTCGCGCTCCAGGCGCAGCACGACGACGCGGCGGAGGTAGGTCTCGGACAGGCTGCCGCGCAGGCCGATCGGGCGGTTGTCGGTGCCGTGGGTGGCGACGAAGAGGTCCCAGGCGCGGCGCAGTTCGTTCTGCCGGGTGTGGCTGGGGAGCGGGTCGCCGTCGATGGCCCGGCCGTCCTGGGCGGACAGGTCGTACCAGCCGGTCGTACGGCTGCCGCCGTCGGCGGTCCGTATCCGGGCCCTGACCTGCACCGCGATGTCCTGCTGGAGGGGGTTCGGCGCGAAGAGCTTCCAGTTCTGCTCGAACTCCGGGTAGACCCAGTCGTCGACCGCCCTGCCGTGCTGCTTGGTCACCGTGTTCGAGGGCGCGACGTGCAGGAACACCATCCCGATGTGCACACAGACGGCGACGGCCACGACGGCGAGCGCCAGGACGACACCGACCTGATAGCGGAGAGAGAGGGCGGCCACGCCGGGGCGGGGGGTGACGC
>NZ_RSAJ01000973.1 GCF_003933965.1 Streptomyces sp. RP5T | reverse complement strand
CGCGTCCCCCGCGCCACCGCTCCCCGCTCGGCCACCACAGCGACCTGCGGGTCCTGCGCAGCGCCTACCGCAGGCAGCGGCGCACCGCCACGCTCACCGCGCTCGGCTACTTCACCCTCTTCCTCGTGCTGTCCGCCTGGGCGCCGTCCTTCATGGCGAGCGGCCTCACCGACGGACTGCCCGCCGGACTGGTCCTCGCCCTGCTCCAACTGCCCGTCACCTGGCTGGCGATCGCCGTGTACGAGCGCACCGCGCGCCGACGCGTCGACCCGCTCGCGGACCGCATCCGCAAGCAGTCCGAGGTGGACGCCAGCCGAGAGGCGGCCGCGCGATGACCGGCTTCAGCGACTCCGCGCAGGCGATGAGCCTGGTGGCGTTCTCCGCCGTCGCCACCATCACCCTCCTGCTGTGCGTGATGACCGGCCCGGACCGCGACGACCTCGACGAGTTCTACACCGGTTACAGCTCCCTGTCCGCGATGCGCAACGGCCTCGCCATCGCGGGCGACTACATCTCCGCCGCCACCGTGCTCGGCACGGGCGGGGTGATCGCCCTGTGCGGCTACGACGGCATCGTCCTCGCCCTCAGCACGGCCCTGTCGCTGATGCTGCTGATGTTCCTGCTGGCCGAACCCCTGCGCAACGCGGGCCGGTTCACGATGGGCGACGCGCTCGCGCGCCGGATGCCGGGACGCGCCGTACGTGTCGCCGCGTGCCTGGTCACCCTCGCCGCGCTGCTGCCGCTGATGCTGGTGCAGCTCGCCGGCGCCGGCCAATTGCTGGCGTTCATCCTGGGGTTCGACGGCGACTCCCTGAAGACGGGCTTCATCATCGGCCTGGGCATCCTGATGATCAGCTACGCGGCCATCGGCGGCATGAAGGGCACCGCCCTCATCCAGATCCTGAAGATCGTCATGCTGCTCGGATCGGGCGCCGTGGTCGCCGTACTGGTCATGCACCGCTTCGACTGGAACCCGGCAGCCCTGTTCGACACGGCGGCCCGGCAGAGCGGGGTGGGACAGGGCTTCCTGCGGTCCGGGCTGGAGTTCGCGGGCGGGCCGTATCCGCGCCTGGACATGATCACCTCGCAGCTCGCGGTCGTCATCGGCGGGGCCTGTCTGCCGCACGTCACCATGCGCATGTACACCGCCTCCAGCGCCCGTCAGGTACGGCGCTCGATGTCCTGGGCGGTGTCGGCGGTGGCCGTGTTCGTCCTGGTCATCACGGTCGTGGGAGTCGGGGCGACGGCCATGATCGGGCGGACGGTGATCGCGGAGGCGGACCCGCAGGGCAACACCGCGTATCTGCTGGGCTCCCGGGCGGTGTTCGGGCCCGACGTGTCGACCGGGGAGACGTTCCTCTTCACCACGGTCACCACCGCGCTCTTCCTCACCCTGCTCGCGTCCGTGGCCGGCATGATCCTCGCCTGCGCCAACTCCCTCGCCCACGACGTGTTCGCGGCCCGCTCCCGGTCGATGCCGCCGCACCGCGAGATCCTGCTGGCCCGGCTGTCCGCGTTGGCGGTCGGCGTCCCCACGATCCTGCTGGCCACGCTGATCCAGCACCGCAGCCTCCAGCCGCTGGTGATCCTCTCCTTCTGCGTCGGCGCGTCCGCGCTGGCCCCGGCGCTCGTCTACACCCTCTTCTGGCGGCGCTACACCCGCGCGGGACTGCTCTGCACACTGCTCGGCGGCACGCTCACGGTGCTGGTGCTGATGCCGGGCACGAACCTCGTCTCGGGGTCACCGGTGTCCGCCTTCCCCGAGGCCGACTTCAACTGGCTGCCGTTCACGACGACCGGCCTGGTGTCCGTGCCGGCGGGCTTCCTGCTCGGCTGGCTGGGCACGGTGCTCTCGGGCCGCCACAAGGCGGAGGAGCAGCGCAAGCAGTACGAGGCCGTCGAGGGGCGGATCCTGGCG
>NZ_RSAJ01000972.1 GCF_003933965.1 Streptomyces sp. RP5T | reverse complement strand
GCGGTCAGGTGGGCCAGGAGATGGGCGATGACGAGGACCGCGTCCCGGGTGCTGGGCAGGGTGGCGAGCATGCGGGTGGAGTCGAGGCGCTCCAGGAGCATGGTGTGGGTGACCGGGTCGTGGTCCAGGAGGCGGACCGCCCCGTCGCCGTCCCACAGGCGCAGGGCGAGGGGTTCGCCGGCGCTCTCCTCGTCGAGGAGCTGGAGCTTGAGGACGGCCGGGGCGTCGTCGGCGCGGCGAAGGACGGGCAGGACCAGGGCGGTGACGCCGTGCATGGGGGAGCCGTCCGGTCTCAGGTCCCAGCGCTCCAGGAAGTCCTCGATCAGGGTCGGCAGTGCGGCGATGAACTCCCGGCCCCGGTCGCCGTTGAAAAGCTCCTGTGTCGTCGCCAGTTCCTCCGGGATGTCGATCACGTGCGGGACCCTACCGGCGTGCGTGAATCGACTCATGCGAATTAACCGGGGTGTCCACAGGGTGTGGGCGTACATCCGCAGCGCCCCCGGCACCTATGTGTGGCTGGCGGTCCTGTTCGTGACGACGGTGGCGATGCATCACATGTCGCCGGAGTTCGAGGAGCAGTTCCTGCGGCAGCGTTCGACCAACATTCACGAGCTGTCGAGCAATCCGGTGCGGGTGCTGGTGTCGAGTGCGATGTGGATCGACGGGGGGCACTGGCTGCCGTACGTCGTCCTCTTCTCCGTCTTTCACGCGCCGGCCGAGCGCTGGCTGGGTACCGCGCGCTGGCTGGCGGTGTGTGTGGCGGCGCATGTGCTGGCCACGTTGATCAGCGAGGGGGCGCTGTTGTGGGGGATCCGGCACGGGATGGCGCCGGCGTCCGCGGTGGACTCGCTGGACATCGGGGTGAGTTACGCGCTGGCCGGGGTGGTCGCGGTGCTGGTGTACCGGATTCCGCAGCCGTGGCGGTACGTCTACGGGTTCGTGGTGCTCGTCGTGTACGCGGTGCCCCTGGTGACGGGGCGGACCTTCACGGACCTCGGGCATTTCACGTCGGCGCTGATCGGTTTCGGGTGCCGGCCGCTGGTGCGCGGGCGGGAAAGAGCACGGAATCCGAAGGAGACAGCGGGTGTGTCGGCGGGTTAACGTCCCAGGTCATGAGCAGTGGGGTCGTGAACGGCGGCATCTCCTTCTGGTACGCGGACGACGGTTACCCCGGGGCGCGCGAGCCGCTCGGTGGTGACGCGTCGGCGGACGTGGTGATCGTCGGCGGCGGGTACACGGGGTTGTGGACGGCGTACTACCTGAAGAAGGCCGTGCCGTTCCTGCGGATCACTGTTCTGGAGCGGAGGTTCTGCGGCTACGGCGCCTCCGGGCGCAACGGCGGCTGGCTCTACAACGGCATCGCGGGCCGCGACCGGTACGCGCGGCTGCACGGTCACGAGGCCGCCGTACGCCTCCAGAAGGCCATGAACGGCACTGTGGACGAGGTCGTCCGGGTGGCCGCGGAGGAGGGTTTCGACGCGGGGATCCACAAGGGGGGCGTGCTCGAAGTCGCGCGTACGCCCGCGCAGTTGGCGCGGTTGCGGGCTTTCCACGAGCACGAGTTGTCGTACGGCGAGAAGGACCGTGAGCTGTACGGCGCCCGGGAGACGGCGGGGCGGATCCGGGTCGCGGACGCGGTCGGGTCGTCGTGGACGCCGCACGGGGCGCGGGTGCATCCGGTGCGGCTGCTGAAGGGGCTGGCGGCGGCCGTCGAGGCGTTGGGCGTGGTCGTCCATGAGCAGACGCCGGTGACGGAGATCCGGCCCAAGCATGCGGTGACGCCGTACGGCACGGTCCGCGCGCCTTATGTGCTGCGCTGCACGGAGGGTTTCACGGCCGGGCTGAAGGGCCAGAGGCGGACCTGGTTGCCGATGAACTCCTCGATGATCGCCACCGAGCCGCTCAGTGACGAGCAGTGGGCGGCGATCGGCTGGGAGG
>NZ_RSAJ01000971.1 GCF_003933965.1 Streptomyces sp. RP5T | reverse complement strand
CTTGTAGCCGATTCCGGTGAGGCGACCGAGCATCCTGCGGCGGGCCGGGCCGACGTGGTCGAGGACGGTGGTGAGCGCGGCGCGCAGGGCCAGTTCCCAGGGGCGCCGGGCCATCGCGAGGCGGACGATGCCGCCGCTGCTGCGGAGGACCGCCCGCCCGACGGGGTGGCGTTCGGTCTGGTAGGTGTCCAGGAGGGCGGGGTCCGCGTGGCCGCCCGTCACCTGGGCCAGTTTCCAGCTCAGGTTGGCCGCGTCCTGGAGGCCGGTGTTCATGCCCTGGCCGCCGGCCGGGGTGTGCACGTGGGCTGCGTCGCCGGCCAGGAAGACCCGGCCCACCCGGTAGGCCGGCGCCTGGCGTTCGTCGCTGTGGAAGCGGGACATCCAGCGGGCGTCGTGCATCCCGAAGTCGCGGCCCAGGGCAAGACGGGTGACCTCCTTGATCTCGTCGAGGTCGAGGGGCTCGCCGTCGGGGACGTCGCGGGCCCGGTTCCAGGCGATGACCCGGTGGTAGCCGTCGCCGAAGGGGGCGATGAAGGCGAAGGCGTCGCCCACGGCGTTGACGGTGAGCAGGGTCTCGGGCGGCTCGGCGAGGCGGACGTCCGCGAGGACCACCGAGCGGATCACCGAACGGCCGGGGAAGGGCAGCCCGATCGCCTCCCGTACGACGCTGCGCATCCCGTCGGCGCCCACGACGTACTCGGCGCGCAGGGACTCCGTGACCCCGTCCGGCCCCTCGACCCGCACGGTCACGCCGTTCTCGTCCTGGGACAGGCCGGTCACCCCGGTCTCGTACCGGAAGTCGACGCCCGCCTCCACGGCCCGCCGCTCCAGGGCCTTCTCGACCTCGTACTGGGGCAGGACCAGCAGGTGGTTGAAGCGGGAGGGGAGGGTGTCCAGGCCGATGGTGAGGCTGCCGAACAGGCGCAGCCTGTCCAGGCGTTGCCCCACCGCCTCCAGACCGTCGGCGAGACCCCGTGCGTCCAGCTGTTCCAGGGTGCGGGCGTGCAGGACGAAGGCGCGGGAGAGGTTGCTGATCCGGTGCGGGCGCCGCTCGACGACGGTGACGGGGACGCCCGCGGTGGCCAGATCACCGGCCAGGAGCAGACCGGTGGGGCCGGAGCCGACGACGATCACGGGGGTGCGGTTCATGAGGACCTCCTGTCACTCATTACGCCAACACTTGTTGGCCAACGCTTGTTGACGAAGGTAGCCGCCACCCCACCACTCGGTCAACACTTGTTGGCCTACAGCTGTTGGCATACGATCCCGGCATGAACGACGGTACGAACGACACCCCCCGCCGCCGCTCCGACGACACCCGCGAGGCGATCCTCGCCGCGGCCCGCGAGCGCTTCGCCGCCGACGGCTACGAGCGGGCCACCATCCGCGCCATCGCCAAGGACGCGCGCATCGATCCGTCCATGGTGATGCGCTACTACGGCAACAAGGAGGGTCTGTTCGCGGCGGCCGTCTCCGTCGACCTGGCGCTGCCCGAGCCCGGCTCACTGCCCCGGCACGACATCGGCCGCGCGCTCGTGTCGCGCTTCCTGGACCTGTGGGAGGAGAACGAGGTGCTCACCGCGCTGCTGCGGGTCGGCGCGACCAATCAGGCGGGCGCCGAGCGGATGCAGGGCATCTTCAGGGAGCAGGTGATGCCGGTGGCCCAGCGGGTGTGCCCGGACCCGGAGCAGGCGCCCGCGCGGGCCGCGCTGGCCGCCACGCAACTGCTGGGGCTCGCGCTGACCCGGTACGTCCTGCGGCTCCCGCCCACCGTGGCGCTGACACGCGAGGAGATCGTGGCGTGGCTGGCACCCACGGTGCAGCGGTACCTCACCGCGCCGAGCCCCTGAGCATCCCGCCCGTGGCGGAACGCACCGGGGCGCCGGCCCCGCCCCCGTACGGCTGGCACGGCCGAGACCGCAGACGCGCGTACGTGGGGCGG
>NZ_RSAJ01000970.1 GCF_003933965.1 Streptomyces sp. RP5T | reverse complement strand
CCACCGGCGTCCGGGACGTCACCGCCGATGTCCTCGCGGGCCGGGACGTCACCCTGAGCGGCGACACCGTCGTCACCGTGCCCCCGGGGACGACGCGGTACGGCGGGGTCTTCCGCGGCGAGGGCACGCTCACCGTGCGCGGCACCGGCACGCTCATCCTCACCAAGGACAGCGACTTCACGCTGCCCACGTCCCGTCGGCGGCAGTCCGTGCGGACCCTGGGCGGCAATCACCCGTACGTCACCACGACCCGCCCGGACCCGCCCGCGGTCACGGTCGCGCGCGGGGCCACCCTGCAGTACGGCGACGGCGGCACGACGGGCCTGATCGGCCACTTCCCGTACGGCACACCGGCGTTCCGGCTGAACCAGGACAACATCCGGGTCGACGGCACCCTGCGGCTGGCCCTGCGGAGCGCCTACAACCTGGGCACGGTCAGCGGCTCCGGCCTGATCACCCAGCCGCGCTTCCTGTGGGGCACCTGGGACCTGACATCCGGTCCGTTCTCCGGGGTCGTCGACAACGGCACGCAGACCGAGGCGGGGCGGCCCGAGTACGCGACCGCGCTGCCGAACGTCCGCAAGGTGCTGAACCAGGGCACCTGGACCGTCGACACCCCGCTGGGACAGACCGTCACCCAGCGGATGGACTTCTACCAGCGCGAGTACGGCAGCGACATCAACGTGCAGTCCCGGCCGGGCGGCAAGGTGGTCCTCACGGGCCAGTACAGCTGGTCGGACCAAGGCGGCGACACCGACCCCTCGCTCAGCGACCCCGCCCTGAACTGGACGCCGGCCCCCAAGAACGTCAACAAGCGCGGCACCAACATCAAGGGGGCCGACGTCCAGTGGGGCGACGGGACGACCAGCAGGATCTTCATGCCGGGCACCGCCCGGACGGTGTACATCAACCTCCTTGCCGCGCGCTCCCGTTCACGGCTGACCTTCGACTACAACGGGCCGGTCACCCTGGGCGCCCCCATCGGCGGCGGCCGCTTCCACGACACCCTGTCCGCGCCCGGCGCGGGTGACGTCGTCATCAAGGGCACGAAGGGCAACGACGTCACCTTCGCGGCCGTCCAGTACTACGACGGCTCCACGACCGTGGAGAAGGGCGCCGTACTCCGCCTGGGCAGCGGCAGGCCGGGCGGTGATGGCGGGCTCTACACCGGGGGCGGCCTCTTCCGGCTCGTGAACGACGGCTCGCTGGTGCTCGGCAACAGGGTCAAGTCCCTGGTCCTGTCACGGATCAGCGGCAGCGGGTCCCTCGTCCAGGCGGGTACCGCGACCACGACACTGACCGGAAGCGCGGTGACGTACACGGGGACGACGACGGTCCGCAGGGGCACGCTCGCCCTGCGGGGCGGGGCAACGCTCGCCCACAGCAAGGGAATCCGCCTCACCTCGACCGGCGCACGGCTGGACGCGGGTGCGGCCGGCCTGCGGGTGACCTCCTCACTGTCCGGCAAGGGCACTGTGCGGGGACCGGTCACCAATGACGGCGTGGTCGGGGGCGGGCTCACCGTCTCCGGCGCATACACGCAGAACGCGAAGGGTGAACTGGTACTGGGGAAAGGACCGTTGAAGGTGAACGGTCCCGTACGGCTGTCCGGCCTGCTCGACCTCGCCGCCGCCGGCACCGACCCGGCCCGTGAGATCACCGTGCTGGACAACAGGGGTGCTTCGAGGATCACGGGTGCCTTCGAGGGACTGAAGGAGGGCACGCGGCTCGAACTCGCCGACACCACCTACCGGATCACCTACCGCGGCGGCGACGGCAACGACGTCGTCCTGACCGCAGCCTCGGCGAGCGCGTCCCCCAGCACTTCTTCCGCCGCGGCCCCGAAGCCGCAGGCCGCGGCACCGCACGCCACGGGCGAGGCGGGCGAAGGGCTGGGCTGGTGGCCGTACATCCTGGCGCTGGGCCTGCTGGGTGGTCTGGTGG
>NZ_RSAJ01000096.1 GCF_003933965.1 Streptomyces sp. RP5T | reverse complement strand
CCTCTACCGCCACCCCGCCTCCCAGGTGCTCGACTGGGTGCGGGACCATCCGCGCGACCCGCGTGCCGAGGTCATAGCGGACCGCATCGCCGACCGGCCGGCCGCGGTCTGGTTCGCCGACTACACCCCGGCGACCCTCACCTCCCGGGTCCGCGCGGTCACCTCGGGCGGCGCCGCGCGGGGCCGGGTCCCGGTGGTCGTGGCCTACGCGATCCCGGACCGCGACTGCGGGGGCGCCTCCCAGGGCGGGGCACCGGATCTCGGCGCGTACGACGCCTGGATCGAACGGTTCGCCGCGGGGCTCGGCTCCGGCGAGGTCGTCGTCGTCCTGGAACCCGACTCGATCGCCCAGTCCGACTGCCTCACGGCCGCGGGCCGCGCCGACCGCTTCGCCTCGCTGGCCCGCGCCGGCCGCGTCCTGAAGGCCGCGAACCCCAGGGCCCGTGTCTACTACGACGCCGGTCACTCGGGCTGGCGGCCGGCGGCCGAGCAGGCGGCCCTGCTGAAACAGGCGGGCGCCGCCTCGGCCGCCTCCTCCGACGGGATCTTCAGCAACGTCTCCAACTTCCACACCACGCCCGCCGAGATCGCCTACGACCGTCAGGTCCTCGCCGCTCTGGACGGGCCGCCCGGCCTGGGCGCCGTCATCGACACCAGCCGCAACGGCAACGGCGCCCCGCCCGACGGCCAGTGGTGCGACCCGGCCGGCCGGAAGATCGGCCGGCCCCCGACCCTGGACACCGGCGAGCCGGAGATCGACGCCTACCTGTGGGTGAAGCTGCCGGGGGAGTCGGACGGCTGCAAGGGCGCGCCGGGCACGTTCAGCCCGTCGTACGCCTATGACCTGGCCGCACCCTAGGGGAGTGAGGGTGAGCGACCGCTTAGGATAGGGGTCGTCGTCCCATGCACCCAGGAGTTCCGCACCCGTGACCGCCGAAGCCGTCCTCGCCCCCGCCCAGTCCTACGGCCGCCTCATCCCGGTCACCGTCCACTTCGACGACCTGGACGCCCTGGGCATGCTCCACAACGCCCGCTACCCGCTGCTCGTCGAGCGGGCCTGGACCGAGTTCTGGCAGGAGCGCGGCGTCCGCTTCGACGGTGACTGGGCGGACGCCGGCGACGCCTGCAACGTCGTCAAGGAGCTGCTCATCGGCTACGAGGCCCCCGTCACCCGGACCGGCACCTACGCCGTCCACCTGTGGCTGGAGCGCCTCGGCACCACCGGCCTGACCTACGGCTTCCGGTTCTGCTCCGAGGACGGGAGCACCACGTACGCGCGCGGCACCCGGGTGCTGGTCCGGCTGGACGCCGGGACGCTGCGCCCCACGCCCTGGAGCGAGGGCTTCAGGGCCGCCGGTCGGGAACTGCTGCGGCCGGAGCGCTGATCTTCGGACGGTCGCGGTCGCCGGCCCGCAGCACGCCCGCGAAGGCCATGATCCCGCAGGCCAGCACGGTCACTAGGGTGAACGACACCATGAGGCTGGTCGCCTGGGCCAGCGTGCCGATCGCGCTCGGGGCGATGAGCCCCGAGGTGTAGGTGATGGTGGCGACCCCGGCGATCGCCAGACTGGGGTTGGACCCGCTGCGGCCCGCCGCGGCGAAGCACAGCGGCACGACCACCGCGATGCCGAGGCCCATCAGCGCGAACCCGCCCATCGCCACGGCCGGACGGTCCGCGACGACGATGAGCAGGCCGCCGAGCACGGCCAGGGCCCCGCTCGCCCGTACCGTGCGCACCGAACCGAACCGGTCCACCACCCGGTCGCCGACGAGACGTGCGACGGCCATGGTGAACGTGAAGCCGGTGGTGCACGCGGCCGCGAGTCCGGCCGAGGTCTCCAGCCGGTCCCGCAGGTAGACCGCCGACCAGTCCAGGCTCGCGCCCTCCGCGAACACCGCGCAGAACCCCACCGCGCCGATCAGCAGCGCCGACTTCGGGGGCAGCGCGAACCGGGGCGGCGGCTCCTGGTCCTCGGTGGGCTGCAGGTCCAGCACCCACCGGCAGAACAGCAGGCCGAGCAGGGTGAGCGCGGCCGACGCGAGCGCGTGGTGCAGGCGGGCGTCCGAACCCAGGTGCGCGGCGAGCGTGCCTGCGGCCGAGCCGATCAGGGCACCCGCGCTCCACATGCCGTGCAGCCCGGACATGATCGAGCGGCCCAGACGGTTCTCGACCTCCACGCCGAGGGCGTTCATCGCCACGTCCGCCATGCCGGCCGTGGCGCCGTAGACGAAGAGGGCCACACAGAGCGTGAGGAGGTTCGGGGCTAGGGAGGGCAGCACCAGGGCCAGCGTCCACAGGGTGATCAGACCGCGCAGGGCGTTCCGGGCGCCGAAGCGGTGGCTGACACTGCCCGCAAGCGGCATGGCCACGGACGCGCCGAGCGCGGGGAAGGCGAGCGCGAGACCCAACTGCCCGGCGCTCACCGAGGAGTGGTCCTGGATCCACGGCACCCGGGTGGCGAACGAGCCGGTCACGGCCCCGTGCACGGCGAACACGGCGGCCACGGCGTACCGAGCCCGCCGCACCTCTGCGGGCGCGTGCACCACATCGCTCATCTTCGGGCCCCTCCCGGATCCTCTTCGTCCTGTCGCCGCCGTAAACTATCAGGAACCCTGCCTGATAGATAGCGCCTATTCGGCACATCGGATCTGAGAGGATGCCCGGCATGCCCGCATCCCCGAGCACCGCCCGGGTCATCAACGACCGGCTCGCCCTGCGCCTGCTCCAGCAGGAAGGCCCGCTGACGGCAGGGCAGTTGAAGCAGCTCACCGGACTGTCCCGGCCCTCCGTCGCCGACCTCGTCGAGCGCCTCGCCGCCGCCGGACTCATCGGCGTGGTGGGGGAGTCGGGGGAGCAGCGCCGCGGCCCGAACGCCAAGCTCTACGGCATCGTCGCCGACCGGGCCCACCTCGCGGCCCTCGACGTCCGCACCGAGGGCGTCTCCGTCGTCGTCTCCGACCTGCTGGGGAGGGTGCTTACCCGGGCGTCGGTGCCCATCGGCGGGGACACCGGGACCGGACCCGCGGTCGAGCAGGCGGTGATGCTGGTCGAGCGGGCGGCCAAGGAGGCCGGGGTGTCCGAACTGCACACCGTCGGCATCGGCGCCCCCGGCCTGATCGACCCGGCCACCGGCGAACTCCGCGACTCCGGCGGCCTGCCCGCCTGGCACCGGCGACTGGTGCTGGCGCTGCAGGAGCGGCTCCCCGAGACGCGTGTCCACGTCGAGAACGAGACCAACCTCGCGGCGCTGGCGGAACAGCGCGAGGGGGTCGCCCGGGACCGGGACACCTTCGTCCTGCTGTGGCTCGGCCACGGCACGGGCGCGGCGGTCGTCCTGGACGGCAGCCTGCGCCGGGGCGCGTCGGGCGGCACGGGGGAGATCGGCTTCCTGCCGGTTCCCGGCACGGTCGTCCTGCCGTCGGCGACCGACTGCGAAGGAGGCTTCCACTCCCTCGCGGGCTCCGCGGCGATCGCGGTACTGGCGGCGGAACACGGCATCGCGGCCGAGGGCGAGGCGGACGGGCCGGTCGCCGCGGGGCTGGTCGGGTGGGCGGTGGCCAACGCGGCGACGGCCTTTCTGGACGGCCTCGCGGACCGCCTCGCCGTGGGAGTCGCCTCCGTGGCCGCGATCCTGGACCCCGGTTGCGTGGTGCTGGGCGGTGAGGTGGGCGAGGCGGGCGGCGCCGACCTCGCGGCCAGGGTCGAACACCGGGTGCGCCGGATGTCACCGCTGCCCACCGAGGTCCGGGCCGGCGCCCTGGGGGGCGGAGCGGTGCTGCGCGGCGCCCTGCTGACCGCGAGAGACAGGGCCCAGGACGACCTGTTCGCGCCTCGCTGAGGGCGGGGGTGCGCCGGGGAAGGAGACCCGGCGGCGGGCAAGGGCCGTCGTCACCGCCGCCGGGCCCGTCTCTACGGGTGTCCACGCACCGCGACCCTAAAAAGGACTAGACCATTTCGTCAATGGATATGCGCCATCGGTCCGTTGGGGGTCCGGAGTGCCGCACAAGTCCATCGGTACTGTCTGTGAGCCACCCCACACCCTCCGCCTGTATGGACGCCGATCAGGCGTGGCAGACTGGCTCTGTACCAGAAGCAGCGCACTCCGGGGTCGGTGAAAGTCCGAACCGGCGGTTACAGTCCGCGACCCGACCGCTTCCAGCGGCCGGTTGACCAGGTGAAATTCCTGGACCGACGGTTAAAGTCCGGATGGGAGGCAGTGCGCGGCGGGCGGGCATTCGTGCGCGCCGTCGTATCCGTTCGTCCTGCGGGACGAGTGCGTCCGGCGTCGCCCCCGGTGTCGTCGCTCGTCCTTTCTGTCGTCATCGACAGCCCCGGAGTCCGTGCCCGAAGAGGCAGGGAGGACCCGGGAAGTGTTCACCGGAATCGTCGAAGAGCTGGGCGAGATCACCGCCGTCGAGAACCTCGGCGACGCCTGTCGCTTCCGACTGCGCGGCCCCGTCGTCACCGAGGACGCGAAACACGGGGACTCCATCGCCGTCAACGGCGTCTGCCTCACCGTCGTCGACCACGAGGGCGACGAGTTCACGGCCGACGTCATGGCCGAGACCCTCGACCGCTCCAGCCTCGGCGCCCTGGGCGTCGGCTCCCGCGTCAACCTGGAGCGCCCCACCGCCGTCGGCGCGCGCCTCGGCGGGCACATCGTGCAGGGGCACGTGGACGGCACCGGCGAGGTCCTGGAGCGCAAGCCCTCCGAGAACTGGGAGATCATCAAGATCTCGCTGCCCGCGGACCTCTCCCGCTATGTCGTGGAGAAGGGCTCCATCACGGTCGACGGCATCAGCCTCACCGTCGTGGACGCCGGCCCCGACTACTTCACCGTCAGCCTGATCCCCACCACCCTCGCCCTGACCACGCTCGGCCTCAAGCAGCCCGGCGCCCCGGTCAACCTCGAGGTGGACGTCGTCGCCAAGTACGTCGAGCGCCTGCTCGCGAGCGGTCAGGGGGCGGGGAAGTGAACTCCCTCAACACCGAGGCCTTCACCCTGTTCGGCCAGCACATCCTCTGGTCGGACATGATCGGCAACATCCTCGGCCTCATAGCCCTCGCCCTCGGCTGGCGGCGCAACCTGTGGAGCTGGCCGGTGCAGTTCGCCTCCGGCCTCATCCTGTTCGGCGCCTTCTACGGGCACCTCACCGGCAGCGCCGGCAAGCAGGCCGTCGTCATGGCCGTGGCGCTCTTCGGCTGGTGGCAGTGGAACCGCAACAAGGGCCAGTCCGGTGACGGGCACATCGCGCCCCGCTTCGCCACCTGGCGTGAGCGCGGTGCGCTCGTCGCGGCCGCCGCCGTCGGCACCGTGGCCGTCGCCCTGCTCTTCAAGGCCTACCCGAGCCTGTCCTGGGACCCCTGGCCGGACGCCTACATCTTCGTCGGCACCGTCGTCGCCATGTACGCCCAGGCCCGGGGCATGGTCGAGTTCTGGTTCGCCTGGCTCCTGGTCGACCTCGTCGGCGTCCCGCTGAACTTCGCCAACGGCTACGCCTTCTCCGGCTTCGTCTACGTCATCTACGGCGCGCTCGTCCTGTGGGGCATGCGCGACTGGTGGCTGCGCTCGCGGGAATCCGCGCGGCCCGTCATGGAAGGAGCGCCGGCATGACCGCCGCACCCATTCTGTACAGCACCGACGGGTTCGAGGACTTCGCGCTGGACCCGGTCGAGCAGGCCATCGCCGACATCGCGGCCGGCCGCCCCATCGTGGTCGTCGACGACGAGGACCGCGAGAACGAGGGCGACCTGGTCGTCGCCGCCGAGAAGGTCACCCCCGAGATCGTCGCCTTCATGATGAGCGAGTGCCGCGGCCTGATCTGCGCCCCCATGGAGGGCGACGAACTGGACCGGCTCAAGCTCCCGCAGATGGTCGACGACAACACCGAGTCGATGAAGACCGCGTTCACCGTCTCCGTGGACGCCTCCGGCGCTCACGGGGTGACCACCGGGATCTCGGCGTCCGACCGCGCGACCACGCTCCAGCTCCTCGCGAGCGGCGCCGCCGAGCCCACCGACTTCGTCCGCCCCGGCCACATCTTCCCGCTGCGCGCCAAGGACGGCGGCGTCCTCACCCGCAACGGCCACACCGAGGCAGCCGTCGACCTCGCCCGGCTCGCGGGCCTGCGCCCGGCCGGCGCCATCGTCGAGATCGCCGGCGAGGACGGCCGTATGCTGCGGCTGCCCGAGCTGATCCCCTTCGCCCGCAAGCACGGCCTGACGATCATCTCCATCGAGGACCTGATCGCCTACCGCCGCGGCAGCGAGCCCACGGTCCGCCGCGAGGCCGAGACCCGGCTGCCCACCGCCCACGGCACCTTCAGGGCGTACGGCTACCGCTCCACCGTCGACGGCGTCGAGCACGTCGCCCTCGTCCACGGCGAGATCGGCGACGGCGAGGACGTCCTGGTCCGCGTCCACTCCGAGTGCCTGACCGGCGATGTCTTCGGCTCCCTGCGCTGCGACTGCGGCCCCCAGCTGGACGCCTCCCTGGAACGCATCCAGGCCGAGGGCAGGGGAGTGGTCGTCTACCTGCGCGGCCACGAGGGGCGCGGCATCGGCCTGCTGTCCAAGCTGCGGGCCTACGAACTCCAGGAGCAGGGCCACGACACCCTCGACGCCAACCTGGAGCTCGGCCTGCCCGCCGACGCCCGGGACTACGGCGCCGGCGCGCAGATCCTGGAGGACCTCGGGGTGCGCAGCCTGCGCCTGATGACCAACAACCCCGACAAGTCCGACGCCCTCCTGCGGCACGGCCTCAAGGTCACCGGACGCGAGCCGATGCCCGTGCAGGCGGGTGAGCACAACCTCCGCTACCTGCGCACCAAGCGGGACCGGATGGGCCACGACCTTCCCTGGCTGGACGCCAACCCGGTGTCCACCTGCAGCAACCAGTAAGCATTTCGAGGAGAGTTCGAGAACGTGAGCGGCAAGGGTGCACCGGAGCTGTCCGTACGCAACGTGGGTGACCTCAGGGTCGCCGTCATCGCGGCGCAGTGGCACGAGAAGGTGATGGACGGACTGGTCGACGGCGCCCTGCGGGCCCTGCACGACCTGGGCATCGACGAGCCGACCCTGCTCCGGGTCCCCGGCAGCTGGGAGCTCCCGGTCGTCGCCAAGGTCCTCGCGGGCCGCGGCTACGACGCGATCGTCGCCCTCGGTGTCGTCATCCGCGGCGGCACCCCGCACTTCGAGTACGTGTGCCAGGGCGTCACCCAGGGCCTCACCCAGGTATCGGTGGAGACGGGCGTCCCGGTCGGCTTCGGTGTGCTCACCTGCGACACCGAGGAACAGGCCCTGGACCGGGCCGGCATCGAGGGCTCCCACGAGGACAAGGGGCACGAGGCGGTGACGGCGGCGGTGGCCACGGCGGCCACCCTCCGCTCAGTATCTGAACCGTGGCACTAGGTGGTGCGGGCTTACGCGTAAAGTGGGCGCCACCATGTCCAATAAGACGTTCGAGGAGCTCTTCACCGAGCTCCAGCACAAGGCCGCCAACGGCGATCCCGCCACGTCCCGCACCGCAGAGCTGGTCGGCAAGGGCGTCCATGCCATCGGCAAGAAGGTCGTCGAAGAGGCCGCCGAGGTCTGGATGGCCGCCGAGTACGAGGGCAAGGAGGCGGCCGCCGAGGAGATCTCGCAGCTGCTCTACCACGTCCAGGTGATGATGGTCGCGCGCGGGATCTCCCTCGACGACGTCTACGCCCACCTGTAAGCCACTCGCCGCAACAACCCCTCAGAGCAAAGGAAGCCGACCTCATGCTGCGCATCGCCGTCCCCAACAAGGGTTCCCTGTCAGGACCTGCGGCGGACATGCTGCATGAGGCCGGCTACCAGCAGCGCCGCGAGTCCAAGGAACTGCGGATCGTCGACCCGGTCAACGACGTGGAGTTCTTCTACCTCCGCCCCCGGGACATCGCGATCTACGTCTCCTCCGGCCGGCTCGACATCGGCATCACCGGCCGTGACCTGCTGATCGACTCCGGCGCCGACGCCGAGGTGATCCTCCCGCTCGGCTTCGCCCGCTCCACCTTCCGCTTCGCCGCCAAGCCGGGCACCGCGAACGGCGTCGAGGACCTCAAGGGCAAGACGGTCGCCACCTCCTACGAGGGGATCGTCGCCGGTCACCTCGCCGACCACGGCATCGACGCCGCCGTCGTCCACCTCGACGGCGCCGTGGAGACCGCCATCGAGCTCGGGGTCGCCGAGGTCATCGCGGACGTCGTCGAGACCGGAACCAGCCTGCGCAACGCGGGCCTGGAGGTCTTCGGCGAGCCCATCATGAAGTCCGAGGCCGTCGTCATCCGCCGCACCGGCGCCGAGGCGGACGACGCCGCGGAGTCGAAGGTCCAGCAGTTCCTGCGCCGCCTCCAGGGCGTCCTGGTGGCCCGCACGTACGTGATGATGGACTACGACTGCCGCGTCGAGCAGCTGGAGAAGGCCGTCGCGCTCACGCCGGGCCTGGAGTCCCCGACCGTGTCCCCGCTGCACAACGAGGGCTGGGTCGCCGTCCGCGCGATGGTCCCCGCCAAGGAGGCGCAGCGGATCATGGACGACCTGTACGACATCGGCGCGCGGGCCATCCTGACGACGGCCATCCACGCCTGCCGGCTGTGAGGGGCGAGCCGCACATGTCCTCCGAACTGCCCACCCTTCCCGTCACCTTCCGGCCGGGCCGCACCCGTGCCGTGCTGATCAGCGCGGGTGTCGCGATCTTCGTGACGATCACGGTGATCGCGCTGCTCCTGGAGCAACTGGGCCCCGGCGAGCGCCTGAGCTTCATCTTCACGGCGGCCCTGCTCGCCGGCGTGCTGTTCCTGCTGGCCAGGGTCAAGGTCGTCGCCGACGAGTCCGGTGTCACCGTCCAGAACATCGCCGGCCGGCGGCATCTGGAATGGGCCGAGATCATCCAGGTGAACCTCCGCCCGGGCGATCCGTGGGTCTTCCTCAACCTCAGCGACGGCACCAGCCTGCCCGCCCTCGGCATCCAGCCGGGCATCGCGAAGCAGCAGGCCATCGCCGACGCGAAGGCCCTGCGGGCGCTCGCCGAGGCCCGCTCCACAGCCCGTTCCGACGAAGATCAGGGCTGACTCGGGGGCTTCGACCCTGCCGCAGTCGGCCCTGTCTTGATTAATCTGTTGGCGGAGGCGTTTTCATCGCGCCTCCGCCTCACGTTGTTCCTGCTACCCGAGGAGTGACTCCCTCCAGCGATGGACGGATCGTCCTGTAGTACCTGCGCCGCCCCCTCCCGGCATATCGAGGCGGCGGCATGACCATCCCCCTGCTGCTCCTCGGAGCGGCGTTCCTGCTGATTCTCGCCAACGGCTTCTTCGTCGCGGCCGAGTTCGGCCTCGTGACCGTGGAAGCCACGGACGCCGAGAAGGCGGCCGCGGAAGGCGACCGACGTGCCCGCAGGGTCGCCGAGTCGCTCAAGGAGCTGTCGTTCCAGCTCTCCGGCACCCAGCTCGGCATCACCATCACCTCCCTGGTCGTCGGCATGCTCGCCGAACCGGCCCTCGCGGAACTGCTGCACGGCCCGTTCACGGCCGTCGGCGTGCCCGAGGGCGCGGTCTCCGGTGTGGCCGTCGTCGTCGGCATGCTGCTGGCCTCGGCCGTGCAGATGGTGATCGGCGAGCTCGTGCCCAAGAACTGGGCGGTGTCCAAGCCGATGCAGGTCGCCCGCTTCGTCGCGGGCCCCCAGCACGCCTTCGCCCGGCTGTTCCGGCCGGTGATCGCCGCGCTGAACGCGGTCGCCAACCGCCTGGTCCGTGCCCTCGGCATCGAGCCCGCCGAGGAGCTGGCCTCCGCCCGCACCCCCGGCGAGCTGGTCTCCCTGGCCCGCCACTCGGCCCAGGCCGGCACCCTGGAACAGGACACCGCGGACCTCTTCGTGCGCACCCTGTCCCTCGCCGAGCTCACCGCGCAGCACGTCATGACCCCGCGCGTGAAGGTCAGCTCGCTCCAGGCCTCGGCCACCGCCGAGGACGTCGTCAACCTCACCCGCGCCACCGGCCTGTCCCGCTTCCCCGTGTACCGGGAGAAGATCGACGAGATCGTCGGCATGGTCCACCTCAAGGACGCCCTGGCCGTACCGGTCCAGGACCGTCTGCGCACCCCCGTCGGCCGGATCGCCCGCCCGGCGCTGCTGGTGCCCGAGACCCTCCCGGTCCAGCCCCTGCTGGCCCGGCTGCGCAGCGAGCAGCCCATCGCCGTCGTCGTCGACGAGTACGGCGGCACGGCCGGCGTGGTCACCCTGGAGGACATCGTCGAGGAGATCGTCGGCGAGGTCCGCGACGAGCACGACGACGTGTCCAAGGAAACCCCCGAACTGGCCGCCGCCCCGCCCGAGGACGGCCGCCTCGCCTGGGACGCCGACGGCAGCTGCCGGGTCGACATCCTCCAGCGCATAGGCCTCGACGTCCCCGAGGGGCCGTACGAGACCGTCGCCGGGCTGGTCGCCGACCTGCTCGGCCGTATCCCCGCCGTCGGCGACCGGGCCGAGCTGCCCGGCTGGCGGCTCACCGTGCGCCAGGTCGGGCACTACCGCGCCGAGCGGGTCCGCCTGGTCCGCACGGTCCCCGCGGTCAACGTCATGGAGGCCGCCCGATGAGCGTGCTCCAACTCCTCTTCGCGGCCCTGCTCGTGCTCGCCAACGGCTTCTTCGTCGGCGCCGAGTTCGCGCTGGTCTCCGTGCGCCGCAGCCAGATCGAACCGCTCGGCACGGCACGGGCCCGCCAGGTGCTGTACGGCCTGGAGCGGCTGCCCCAGATGATGGCGGCGGCCCAGTTCGGCATCACGGTGTGCTCGCTGACGCTCGGCGCGGTCGCCGAACCGACGGTCGCGCACCTGCTGGAGCCGGTCTTCGAGTGGATCCACCTGCCGCACGGCATGATCCATCCGCTCGGCTACGTCATCGCCCTCGCCGCCGTCGTCTTCTTCCACCTCGTCATCGGCGAGATGGTCCCGAAGAACCTCGCGATGGCGGCCCCGGAGAAGGTCGCGCTGTGGCTCAGCCCCGGCCTTGTGGCCTTCGCGCGGCTGTGCCGGCCGATCACCCTCGCCCTCGGCGCCTGCGCGCGGGCCATCCTGCGGCTGTTCCGCGTCGAGCCCAAGGACGAGGTGGAGGCCGTCTTCACCAGCGAGCAGCTGAACCGGCTCGTGGAGGACTCCGGCCAAGCGGGCCTGCTGGATCCCGAGGAACAGGAACGCCTGGAGGACGCGCTGGAACTGGGCTCGCGCCCGGTGACGGACGTGCTGCTCAAGCGCGAGTCCCTCGTGACGGTGCGCCCCTCGGTCACCCCGGGCCAGATCATCGAGCTCACCGGCCGTACCGGGTACTCGCGCTTCCCGATCGCCGCGGAGAACGGCGCCTTCATGGGGTACCTGCACGTCAAGGACGTACTGGACCTGGAGGACTCGCAGCGGGCGGTGCCGCAGCAGATCTGGCGGCCGATGACGAAGCTGCGGTCCGATCTGCCGCTGGACGACGCGCTCACGGTGATGCGGCGCGCGGCCACGCACCTGGCCCAGGTGGCGGACGGGTCCGGGAAGGTGCTGGGCCTGGTGGCCCTGGAGGACGTACTGGAGCTGCTGGTCGGTGAGGTCCGGGACCCGGCGCACCGGGATCTGCCGGAGGTCCGGGTCACGGAGCCCCGGAGCAGCGAGGAGGCTTTGGCGTCGTAGTGCGTCGGCTGCGGGCCGGTGGGGGCTTGTCGCGCAGTTCCCCGCGCCCCCAAAAAGGTGGGTGCGGCTGGGCACGCCTTGACTGCACGCACCCAGGGGCGCGGGGAACTGCGCGGTCAGCCCCCACTCGGCCGCAGCCGACGAACTACCGCGCCGACGGATCCTGGGGCCCCCGCCCTGAGAGAACCTCCCCGTACGCCTGCATCAGATCCGGAAGCCGGAGCGTCGACAGGTCGTCCCGACTCGGCATCCCCGGATACGTGGACAACCGCAGATCCCGGTACGCGCAGCTCTTCTCGTACAGCGTCCGCAGGAACCGCCCGTTGCCGAGCTCGTCGATCCAGCCCTGGTCCACCACGTGCCCGGCGATGGAGCGCAGCTCGTCCAGGGCCTCCTCGTCCCAGACGTCGCCGTTCTCCGCCGCCAGCACCTCGCCGATGGAGGTGAGTTCGAGGGGACGGTACGACGGGAAGTCCACCCGGGTCGTGAAGCGGGACGACAGTCCCGGGTTCGCGGCGAGGAGGCGGTCCATGCCCTCCGGGTAGCCGGCCAGGATCACGACCAGGTGGTCCCGGTTGTCCTCGGCCCGCTTCAGCAGCACCTGGAGCGCCTCGTCGCCGTACGCGTCGCCCTTGCCGTAACCGGAGTTGGAGAGCGAGTACGCCTCGTCGACGAAGAGCACCCCGCCGAGGGCCGAGTCGATCAGTTCGTTGGCCTTGACCGCCGTCTGGCCGAGGTACTCCCCGACCAGGTCGGCCCGCTGCGCCTCCACGAGGTGGTCGCCGCCGAGCAGCCCGAGGGCGTAGAAGACGCGGCCCAGGATGCGGGCCACCGTGGTCTTGCCGGTGCCGGAGGGCCCGGAGAAGACGAAGTGACGTTTGGGCGGCTGGACCGGCAGGCCCTGCCCGGCGCGCAGCCGGGCCATGTTCAACTGGGCGGAGAGCGCCTTGACCTGGCGCTTCACCGGCTCCAGGCCCACCATGCGCTCCAGCTCGGCGAGTGCCTCCTCCAGTAAGACGGGGTCGGTGGGTCCCGCCGGAAGGGGCACCGCCGGGGCGCCGGACCGCTCCCGTCCCGCCGGGTCGGTCATCGACGGCAGCGGCCCGGTGGGCGGCGGTTCCGGGTCGGAGAGCTTCAGCTCCCGCCCCTCGACGCCGAAGAGCGGGTCGATCCCGTCGGGCCCCTCCAGCACGTCCTGGCCGAACCCGGTGAGCGTGATCGCCGCGAGGTCGGCCGGGTCGTCGTACCCGTCGCCCTCGGCGATGGCGGCGAGCCGTGCGGAGGTGTCCATGAAGGCGGGGTCGACCCGGTGCACGGCCCGGTAGAGGGGGAGCGCGGCGGCGGAGCGGCCCGTCCCCTCGTGGGCCCGGGCCAGCCAGTACCGCAGCTCCTTGCGCTGGGGCTGTTCGCTGCGGCAGCGCATCAGGGACGCCGAGAGCAGGGGTTCGGCCTGGCCGTACATCTCCAGGCGGACCCGGGCCATGCCGCCGAACAGGCCGGCCTCGATGCCGAGCATGGGGTCGTCGATCAGCGGGTCGGTGTGCCGGACCAGCTGCTCCCAGTCCTTGACCAGATAGGCGCGGCAGGCGTGCAGGAAGCGGACCTGGTGGTCGGTGTCCACCGGGGGCAGACCCGCGAGGGCCCGGTCGAGCTCCGGGACGTGGCGGCCGTCCAGCCAGTGCGAGGCGTGCGCGAGCAGCAGGTCGCGCGGGCTCTCCAGCACCGGTTGCACCCACCAGCCCAGCCAGTACCAGGAGTTGAGGGTGCGCCGGTGCCGGGTGCGCTGTTCGCCGAAGCGCTCGCGGTGCCGGAACATCCTGAGCAGCGCGGTCGTCGTGTCGACGCGCAGCGCGTGCAGTCCGAGCCAGCCGTCGGCCATCCCGGGGTCGATCCGTACCGCGGCCCGGAACTCCTCCTCCGCCTGCGGATAGGCGCCCATCGTGTACGCGTCCACGCCTCGCAGCCAGGCGAGGTCGGCCGGGGCCTCGGGGCCCTGCGTGCCGAAATCCATCACGTCCCCCACAAACCGTGCCCCCGTGGTTTCACCACCGGGCCGACGCCCGGTGGCCGCCTTCGTTCAACCGCTGTGCCGCGGACCGGAGTTGCAACGGTGCGCAGAGCAGTTGTCCGTAGGTCGCACCGAGGGCATCGTACCTGCGGTGGTGTCGCTCGCCGTAGGGTGCCGCACAGGCCGTTTGGCGAGGTGGGAGCAGATGGGGCGCACCGCGGGTGGTGACCGAGGGTGAGCGAATCGCGGCTCACGGCGTCCGGAAAGCCGTACCAGGGCAGAACGAAGCCCCCGATCACGGGGGAACAACCGGGGGCTTCGCGACTGCGGGCGACCTCCATCGGCCGCACATTGAGAACGTAAGACCTGTACGGCCCCTCGGTCAAGCGGAGTTGGGCGACTGAGGCAAGTTCCTACCGGTGAGTCTTCACAGGTTCAACACATCGATGTCGGGCCGTCACCGTGGGTGACATCGTGGTCCGGTCCAAGGGTCACCGCAGGCCCTTTGGTGATCGTGTAACCCTCCTGACCCTGCCGTACCAGGAGCTCGGCGAAGGGCCGGGAGGGGTCTTCGGCGAAATGCCGCTGTTCCGCCTCGACCCATCCGTCCCAGAACTCCCGCAGTCCCGCCCCGTCCCGGGAG
Organism: Streptomyces sp. RP5T; assembly: GCF_003933965.1. GTDB lineage: Bacteria > Actinomycetota > Actinomycetes > Streptomycetales > Streptomycetaceae > Streptomyces. The sequence goes on along the minus strand of NZ_RSAJ01000096.1, from coordinate 6,747 downwards.
CGTCCGCGCGCCCAGGACTCCTCACGGGGCAGATCCATCCACAGCAGCCGCGCCAGGTGGGGCCGCAGGGCGCGGCGGCCCGCGCCGACGCCCTCCAGCAGGATCACCGGCGCGGGCGGCAGGGGGCGCGGCGCCGCGAAGCGGCGGGCGTGCCAGTCGTAGACGGCGTAGTGCGCGGTCTCGCCGCGGCCGAGCGGGGTGATCACCTCGCTGAGCAGTCGCCCGGTCCAGCCGAACAGCTCGTCGTGGCTGGCGATGTCGTCGAGGTGCAGAACCGGTGCGCCGCCGAGCGCGTCGGCCAACTGCCCGCAGAACGTGGACTTTCCGGACCCGGCGTGCCCGTCGACGCCGATCAGACGGACCGGGCCGCAGGAGGGCGGGAGCCGGCGGAGCCGGGAGGCGAGGTCGTGCACGGTGTTCCTGAGGGCCGGACGGGAAGGGCGCGGCCAGTCTAGTGACGGGCCGCCGTCGACCGGTCGGCGGAATCACGGATTCCCAGGTCATGCCAGTGGACCAGACCAATATTGGTGGGCGTGGCACGGGCCGAAGTGCTGGCAGGAGCATGCCGCCTCGTTCATAGTTGGCGCACAACCGAGCATTGGCCCGCCCGAATCGGACACCTGGGGGTCTTCCCGCCCATGAGCAGAGCCGAACAGCCGTCCCGCCGAACCGTTCTGGCCGTCGCGGTCGCCGCCGCGGTGGCAGGCGGCACGGGCACCGCGACCGCCGCGGACACCACCGCCGGCGCGGAATCCGACGAGACCTCCGGCCGCCCCGTCGACAACCGCGCCTGGATCACCTACAGCGACTGGCGCTCCGGCACCGCCGACGGCACCCGTGCCGTCGCCGGCCGGCGTCCCGGCGTCGTGATCGGCGCCCCCGCGGGCACCACCGAGTACACCGACCCGCACACCGGGACCACCGCCACCTGGGAGTTCGCGACCTGGACCTCCCCGGTCCACACCCTCACCGTGCCCGCGACCGAGGTGATCGCCTCCTGGAACGCGCACACCCCGGCCGGCACCTGGATCCAGATCGAGCTCAAGGGGACGTACTCCGACGGCACGGTCACCCCCTGGTACGTGATGGGCCGCTGGGCGGCCGGCGACGGCGACATCAAGCGGACCTCGGTCGACGACCAGACCGACGACAAGAGCAGCATCTGGACGGACACGTTCGCGATCGACGATCCGTCGACCGGGCTGCGCCTGGCCTCGTACCGCCTGCGCCTGACCCTGTACCGCAAGCCCGGCGCGAAGAACACGCCGACCGTGTGGCGGCTCGGCGCGATGGGCTCGGACGTCCCGGACCGCTTCACCGTGCCGGCCTCCACGCCCGCTCTGGCCCGCGAACTGATCGTCCCGCGCTACTCGCAGGAGATCCACAAGGGCCAGTACCCGGAGTACGACAACGGCGGCGAGGCCTGGTGCAGCCCCACCTCCTCGCAGATGATCGTCGAGTACTGGGGCGGCCGGCTCACCAAGGAGCAACTGGCCTGGGTCGACCCGTCGTACGCCGACCCGCAGGTCTGCCACGCGGCCCGGTACACCTACGACTACCAGTACGCGGGCTGCGGCAACTGGCCGTTCAACGCGGCCTACGCGGCCACCTTCAAGGACCTCCAGGGCGTGGTGACCCGGCTCGGTTCGCTCACCGACCTGGAGACCCTGATCGCGGCCGGCATCCCGGCCATAACGTCACAGTCGTTCCTCAAGGAGGAGCTCACCGGGGCCGGTTACGGCACCTCGGGCCACCTCATGACGGTGATCGGCTTCACCGCCGAGGGTGATGTGATCGCCAACGACCCGGCCTCGCCGAGCGACGAGGCGGTGCGGCGCGTCTACAAGCGGCGCGAGTGGGAGAACATCTGGCTGCGCACCAAGCGGTACAACGCCAGTGGCAAGGTCGTCTCCGGCACCGGAGGCGTCTGCTACCTGTACTTCCCCGCCTGCCCGACCCCGCGCCAGCGCAAGGCGCTCGCGGCGGTGGGCGTGCGCTGAGCCCGTCCTCGCACGGCCCCCGGCATCCGTCGGGGGCCGTGCGCTGTGACCAAGGTCTCGGCCGCACGAGGCGCCGCGAATGGCAGGGTGGACGGATCGGCGGGGGAGTCCGACCAGCACCGAGACCTGCGAGACGCCATGACCGCACACCCTGCCACCACCTCCCGCGCCCGTACCGGCGGCCCCGAGGACCACGGTCCGAAGATCCTCGAACATGTAGCGGGATGGACGCTCGTCGTGGTGATCGCGATGCTCGTCACGCAGCTCGGTCTCCTGTGACCTGATCCACAAGTGACCTGACATACTGCGGATGTCCCGCCGCCAGCCCGAGACCAGGGTCGAAACTTGAATATCAGTGATCAGCGTGAAGCCGCCCGGCCGCGGGCTCGCGGCACCGAGCGCTCGGTTGCTCGCCGTGCCGAACTCATCGCCATTGGGCGGAAGTTGTTCGCGGACACCTCTTACGACGCGCTCTCCATGGACGACATCGCCAAGCAGGCGCATGTCGCCAAGGGGCTGATCTACTACTACTTCCAGTCCAAGCGCGGCTACTACCTGGCGATCATCCAGGACTCCGTCGCCGACCTGGTCACCTACGCGGCCAGCGGCCTGGAGATGGAGCAGGTGGACCGCGTCCACCGCACCCTGGACAGCTATCTGCGCTACGCCGAGCACAACCAGGCGGCCTACCGCACCGTCGTCAGCGGCGGGGTCGGGTTCGACGCCGAGGTGCACGCCATCCGCGACGGGGTGCGCGAGGCCATCGTCGCGACCATCGCGCAAGGCGCGTACGGCCGTACCGACATCTCCCCGCTGGCCCGCATGGGCCTGCTCGCCTGGGTGTGCAGCGTCGAGGGCGCCACCCTCGACTGGATCGACGGCCCGCCCCAGCTCTCCCGCGACACCATGCGCGACCTCCTGGTCAAGACGCTCGGCGCCTCGATGCGTGCCATCGAGGAGCTGGACCCCGCCTATCCCGCGCCGGAACCGGCCCGCCGCGACGGCTGAAGGCCACGAGTTGGGGCGGAGGCTCGTGGTCCCCCGCCCCAAGTCCCTGTTCGGGCGGCTCAGTTGATCGCCTTGATCAGCTCACCTCCGGCGGTGTCCCCGCTCAGCTCCCAGAAGAAGGTGCCGCCCAGGCCCTGCTGGTTCTTGTACGTCATCTTCGTCGCGATGGTGGCGGGGGTGTCGTAACTCCACCAGTTGGTGCCGCACTTGGCGTACGCCGTGCCGCCCACGGTCCCTGTGGCCGGGCACTTCGACTTGAGCACCTTGTAGTCGTCGATGCCCTGCTCGTAGGTGCCCGCCGCCGGTCCCGTCGCGGTGCCGCCGGGCGCGGACTGGGTGACACCGGTCCAGCCGCGGCCGTAGAAGCCGATGCCGAGCAGCAGCTTCGAGGCCGGGATGCCGAGACCCCTGAGCTTCGTGATGGTGGCCGAGGTGTGGTAACCCGCCCGCGGGATGCCGGAGTAGGAGTTCAGCGGCGAGTGCGGGGCCGTCGGTCCGGCGGCGTCCCAGGCGCCGAAGTAGTCGTACGTCATCGGGTTGTACCAGTCGACGTACGGGGCCGCGCCCGCGTAGTCCGCCGCGTCGATCTTGCCGCCCGCCGTGGCGTCCGCGGTGATCGCGGCGGTGACCAGCGCGCCGCTGCCGAACTTCGAACGCAGCGCCGCCATCAGGTTCTTGAACGCCTCCCTGCCGCTGGTGTCGCAGGTGTTGCCGCAGGCGTTCGGGTACTCCCAGTCGATGTCGATGCCGTCGAAGACGTCGGCCCACCTGGAGTTCTCGACCAGGTCGTAGCAGGACTGCGCGAAGGCCGCGGGGTTGCGGGCGGCCTCGCCGAAGCCGCTCGACCAGGTCCAGCCGCCGAAGGACCAGAGGACCTTGAGGCCCGGGTGCTTCTTCTTCAGCTCCCGCAGCTGGTTGAAGTTGCCCCGCAGCGGCTGGTCCCAGGTGTCGGCGACGCCGTCCACGGACTCGGCCGCGGTGTAGGTCCGGTCGGTCGCCGCGTAGGCGTCACCCATCGCGCACTTGCCGCCGGTGACGTTGCCGAACGCGTAGTTGATGTGGGTCAGCCTCGCCGCCGAGCCGGAGGTCTCGATGTTCCTGACGTAGTACTTGCGGTCGTAGGTGCCCCATTCGGTGAAGTAGCCGACGACCTTGGAGCCGGCCGCCTTCACGCGCGGGGCCTCCGGTGCGGTCGCACTGGCGCTGCTCGCGCCGGCCAGCAGGCCCGCGCCGAGGACCGCGCAGCACGCGGCGGAGATCAGCGCCCGGAAGCGGGCGCGCTGGGGAAAGTGCATCGGTGTCTCCTCGTGGGGGAGAGGGGAACGCCAGCGGATTGGCATGAACGCGATGAAGCGCTGCCGGAACAGTAGGAGGACTAGACCACCTCGTCAATGGTTCGGACCAATCCCGGGTCAATCCCGGATCGATTCCGGCCTGATCCCGGACCGACCCCGGGTCGATGCGAGGCCGGTTGTCGGTGGCCTGAGATATCTTGAAGTAAGCGGTCGTTAACCAGTGACCGGGTGTCTCCTTTCGGGCATACTCACAGGGCGCAGCCGCTGGTCAGCAGCTTCCGAGACCCGGGAGACGCGAGCAGCGACCGGCGCCCAGTGAGACCTGCGGAGCCGCCCCACCCCACGGCGTGCGCCCGCCAGCGCCCTACAGGGAGGAGAGCGTCGCCATGCCCGACCGCGCCCCGCAGCCGGTGGACCGGCAACTGCCCACGGACGAGGCCCGGGATCTGATCTCGCTCGTCCGCGACATCGCGCAGCGAGAGATCGCCCCGAAGGCGGCCGAGGAGGAGGACGCCGGGCACTTCCCGCGCGAGGTCTTCACCCTGCTCTCCCGGACCGGACTGCTCGGCCTGCCCTACGACTCCGAGCACGGCGGCGCCGACCAGCCGTACGAGGTCTACCTCCAGGTCCTCGAAGAGCTCGCCGCGGCCCGCCTCACCGTCGGCCTCGGCGTCAGCGTGCACACCCTCGCCTCCTACGCGCTCGCCACCTACGGCACCAAGGAACAGCAGGTCGAGCACCTGCCCGCGATGCTCGGCGGCGGCCTGCTCGGCGCGTACTGCCTCTCCGAGCCCTCGTCCGGCTCGGACGCGGCCTCGCTGCGCACCCGAGCGGTCCGGGACGGCGACGACTGGGTGATCACCGGCACCAAGGCCTGGATCACCCACGGCGGGGTCGCCGACTTCTACACCGTCATGGCGCGCACCGGCGAGGAGGGCCCGCGCGGGATCACCGCGTTCCTGGTGCCCGCCGACTCGGAGGGCGTGAGCGCCGCCGCGCCGGAGAAGAAGATGGGCATGAAGGGCTCGCCCACCGCCCAGGTCCACTTCGACGGGGTGCGCGTCCCGGACGCGCGGCGCATCGGCGACGAGGGGCAGGGCTTCGCGATCGCCCTGTCCGCACTCGACTCGGGGCGGCTCGGTATCGCGGCCTGCGCCATCGGGGTCGCCCAGGCGGCCCTCGACGAGGCGGTCGGCTATGCGACCGGGCGACAGCAGTTCGGGCGGCCGATCGCCGACTTCCAGGGGCTGCGCTTCATGCTCGCCGACATGGCGACCCAGATCGAGGCGGGCCGGGCGCTGTACCTCGCGGCGGCGCGGCTGCGCGACGCCGGACGGCCCTTCGCCAAACAGGCGGCCATGGCCAAGCTGCACTGCACCGACACGGCGATGAGGGTCACCACCGACGCCGTCCAGGTCCTCGGCGGCTACGGCTACACCGCGGACTTCCCGGCCGAGCGGTACATGCGTGAGGCCAAGGTGCTCCAGATCGTCGAGGGCACCAACCAGATTCAGCGGATGGTCATCGCCCGTCACCTGGCAGGTCCGGAGACGCGCTGAACTGACCGGGCCTGACCTGCGGCGCCGCGAGCCGTACCCACTCCGGGTCGTGGCGCCCGGGCAGAGTGCGCCCGCCGCTCGCCCAGGTGCGCATCAGGTCCCGGTAGATGGGCGGGTCCTGGGGCGGCGGCGGAGCCGGACGGAAGAGTGACGGGTTCGCTGGAACCGATTCGGCGACCGGTGCATACGTACGGGTCATACCGGGGCAACGCGGGAGTCGGCGGCCGGGTCACGGTGTCCGCAATCGGGCGTGCGTTCGCGGGCGTCCGGCCGGACCTCTGGTCACCCGCACCGGTCTGACGTACCGTCAGCCAACCGCCGGCAGGGAGGTTGGCCATGACCGACGACCGTCCCGTACCGCTCGACGAGTACCCCGTGCACCAGGTGCCCCTGTCCATGAAGTACGTGGCGACGGGGGACCGCAACGCCTACGACCGCTGCATCTTCCACGTCCTCGACCACGAGGGCCGCGCCCTGCTGATCCTCGGTCTCGGCGTGTACCCCAACCTCGGGGTGATCGACGCCTTCGCGACCCTGCGCCTCGGCGACACCCTCCACGCGGTCCGCGCCTCCGACGCCCTGCGCGACGACTCCCGCACGAACCTGGCTGTCGGTCCCCTGCGCATCCACGTCGAACGCCCGCTGCGGGACTTCGTGCTGAGCTGCGAGGCGGCCCCGGGCGACCCTGACGGGCTGTCGTACGAGATCAACTGGACCGCCGGCTTCCCGGCCCTGTGGGAGCCCCATCACATCCAGCGGCGGGGCGGCCGGCTCACCCTGGAGGGCAGGCGTTTCGTGCAGGCCGGACAGTGCGAGGGCTGGGTCCGGGCGGGCGCGAGCGGGGCGTGCGGGGCTTGAACGGGACCCGGGACCGCAGCTGGGGGG
>NZ_RSAJ01000969.1 GCF_003933965.1 Streptomyces sp. RP5T | reverse complement strand
GTCCATCACGGGCGGCGGTCCGAACTCGCCGGTCGGCGGTACGACCGTCCCGGGCGCCGGAGCCGGAGCCGTCCCCGGGTCGGAGGTCGGGGCCGTGCCGGTGGCCTGCGGGTCCGGCAGCCGCCGCAGGACCTGGGTCGAGGGCGGTCCGGGCCGGCTCCCCGAACGGTCGGCGGAGTCGGGGGTATGCGCGGGGTCGTCGAGTTGCCGCAGGAGATGCGTGGGCCGCTCGTCCGGGGTGTCGGAGGCCGCGGGCGGCCAGGGCTTCGCCGCCGGGACCTGGCCGCCGGACGGCACCGGACGGTCTCCCCGCGCGGCGGTCCCGGGCCCGGCCGTCGGCGTCCCGGTGAAGCGGCCGGCGTCGGGCGTCACCTCCAGCGGGACCACGTAACCCGCACGGTCCGGGGTGTCGGAGGCGGCGGGCGGCCAGGGCTTCGCCGCCGGCACCTCGCCCGCGCCGGACGGCACCGGGCGGTCCCCTCGCGCGGGGGTCTCCGGCGGAGCCATCCGTACCGGCTCCGCGGTGAAGCGGCTGGCGCCGTCCGTGGCGACTTCGAGGGCGACCACGTAGCCGATGCGGGCGTCGTGGATCGTGGCGTGGACCGGGTGGCCGCTGCTGAGGGCGAGGTGGTGGAGGTGGGTCAGGACGGTCTGCTGGAGTTCCTCGCCGGGCGACGCGGTGAGCCGCGTTCCGGCCACCGTCGCGGACTCACCCGTCAGGGGGACGCGGACGTCGATCGGGGTCGCCCCCCGCTGGCGGTCCCGCTTCTTGTCGCGGCTGAGTCGAGACATCTCATCCCTCACGATCGTGCACGTACTGTCGAGTCTCTCCGCTCGCCCCCGGTTCTCACGTCACCGTGATGTCACAGGCCTGTTCCAGGAGAAGGGAGGCGGGTGGGATGACAGGGTCGGAGCACGGGCAGGCGAACTGACGTGCGGCGAAAGGCGGAAAGCGTGCAGCAGGGGCCGGAGATCTGGATCCGCGGGCCGGTGACCCCGACCGGGAGGCGGTTCTCGTGGGTCGGCACGCACGGCGGCGCCGGCGTCTCCACCCTGGCCGCCGTCTACGGCGGTCACGACAGCGGACGCGACTGGCCGGGCCCCGGCGCCCCCTCCTCCGTGCTGCTCGTCGCCCGTACGCACGCCGCGGGCCTGCTCGCCGCCCGCCGCACCCTGGAGCTCTTCCGGCGCGGGGAGCACCCGCCGGGTCTCGACCTCGACGCGGTCGTCCTCGTCGCGGACGCTCCGGGCCGGCTCCCGCGTCCGCTCGCCCAGCAGGTCAAGGAGATCGAGTCCGCGGTCGACGTGTACCGCGTGCCCTGGGTCCCCGCGTGGCGCCTCGGCGACCTGGACGGGACTCCCCCGCGCGCCACCGAGGCACTGGTCCGGCTCACCCGGGCCGCCGCCCCGTGACGGCCACCGGCTCCCTGTCCGCCCGGGACCTGGCCGCGGCGGTGCGTTCACGCTCACTGCGGGCCGTCGACGTCGTCGCCGACTCCCTGGAACGGATCCGGCGCGTGGACCCAGAACTGTGCGCCTTCGCCGAGGTGTGGCAGGAGGAGGCGCTGCGGCGGGCCCGTGGGATCGACCTCCGCGTCGACGCGGGTGAGCGGCCGCCGCTCGCCGGGGTGCCGATCGGGGTGAAGGGGCGGCACGGGCTGCGGGGTGCGGCGGCGCTCCTCGCGGCCGGGTGCGTGCCCGTCGGCGCGACCTCCGTGCCCGGCCCCGGAACTCCCTGGCAGACCTGGGGACTCGGCGCCCACGGCCGTACCGTGAACCCCTGGCGCGCCGACCGCACCCCGGGCGGTTCCTCTGCGGGCTCCGCGGCCGCGGTGGCCGCGGGGCTCGTCCCGATGGCGACGGGGAGCGACGGGGCGGGGTCGGTACGGATCCCGGCGGCGTGGTGCGGGGTGATCGGCCTCAAGACCACCAACCCCGGGCGCGGGAGCCG
>NZ_RSAJ01000968.1 GCF_003933965.1 Streptomyces sp. RP5T | reverse complement strand
GGTCATGGGCGGGGAGCGAGGGCGGCGAGGTCTCCTGAAGGACGGCTTGGTCGAAGTCGACGAGGCCGGTCTTCTCCACGACCGCGATGTGGTCCAGGACCGTGTCGTTGGCCTCGGCGGCCAGGGCGCGGATCAGTGAGTTCTTCGTGGTGCTGCGGACACTCGCGATCATCATGAGCAACTGGCCGTCCACCGCGCGCACGGTGGTCGCCATGTCGGTGCCGAACTGTTCGGGGCTGTCTGTGTTCAACCGGGCCACGAAGCCCTGTTGCTGCGGGGACGGCTGCTCGGGCAGCGTGATGCCCAACTGGGCGGCGGTCCTGCGGCACGCGGCGTCCAAGGATGCGTCGCCGGCGACCAGTTGCTGACCGGCGGTCCTGATGGCCTTGGTCGTGCTCTTCTGTTGGGCCATCAGGCCGACGGAGTACTCCCACAGTCCGGCCGCGCGTACCTTGACCACGAAATCCCGATCGGCTTCCGACAGTTGTCCGGACTCTGGTGCGGCGATGATCCGATCGGGCGCGCCACTGGCCTTCTGGACTCCGAGCATGGCGGGGTAGAGGAGGGACCCCAGGGTGGCAGCGAGTGCACCACCAAGAAAGAGCGATCCCACCGCGGTCCGTGAAAAATGCACCGTGTCTCCTGATCCGGCATTCGGATCCCGCACTTACGGACATACGAACTCGGGCCCCACCGAAACCTTTTGGGATCGCAACGACTTCGCAAAATCGAGAATCGGGCAGGCGAGTGATGCGTGTGGAGCGCCAAGGGGCAAGAGGGATGGGGCCGTTGGGCCCTATCGGTGGTCCATGAAGGGACCGTTGGGCCCTATCCGGGCGGGGTGCCTTACGACCGATCATGGGGCGGCGGCCGGGAAGGGCCAGTCCAATCCCGCACTTATGGTCCTTCCCGGTCAGCCGACGCCGTCATCGGCGTAGCAATTGTCTCGAAGGAGAGCAGTGAAGGCAGGTTCCAGCGCGCAGGCACTGCGACCCGTCCGGTACTGCGCCGCCCCCGGCTACAGGTCGAGGACCGCGCGGATCGCGTTGTCGACGAGCTCCTGCTGTTCGGGACCGATGTTTCCGTGCAGCGTGCCGGTTTCGAAGCGGATGGCGGAGAGCTGAAGGAGGTTGACGGCGACGAGGGAGGCGTCGACCGGAGTGGTCAGATGCACGCTCATCGCCGTGTCGGGATGCTGGGCTGGGGCGTGCAGAACCAGGACGACGACCGCCTGGTAGGCCTCGGCGAGGCCGTCGAGGCTGACGACCAGGACTGTGCGGGTGCCCTTGCCGGTGTCGACGTCCCAGACGTCGCCCTTGCGGATGGTCACAGGGCGTCGCCCTCGCCCGCGAGGTCGAGGGGTGCGATCGAGGCGAGCTTGCGGGCCGCGTCGAGCGTCATCTGCCGACGCACGGCACGCACGATGTAGTCGTTCAGCGAGGGGGCGTCGGCGGCCGCGTCGCGCAGCGGCTTGTCCATGGCGTCCGGAATCCGAAGGGTGATGGCGGTCATGACACCAAATCTAGTGGCATGAATGCCGTCATGGAAGGCGCGATGACGACGCGGCGGGGTGGCGACGGCGACGTGGAGGACGTTCCGCGCGTGCAGACCGCAGCCCTACTGCGGTTCTCCGGCACCGTTGCCGGACTCAGCCCCGGTGACGTGGGCGAGCAGGAGTGCGGAGTCGTCGTGAGGCGGCAGCGGCGTGAGGCGGGCGGTGGCGACGTCATGGAGGTCGTGAGCGGCCGCGTCGGATCCCGCGGCGGCCAGCACGCGGCGCAGCTGCTCGCGGGCCTGCTCGGGATCGGTGTCGGGGGTGTCGGTGAACCCGTCGGTGTAAAGCAGCAGCTTGCTGCCGGCCGGGAGGTCGAGGCTGGTGGTGGGATAGGAGGTGTCGAGGAAGACGCCGAGGGGCAGTCCGGTCGAGAAGTGGGGCAGGGGGGTGCTGTCCGGG
>NZ_RSAJ01000967.1 GCF_003933965.1 Streptomyces sp. RP5T | reverse complement strand
TTGCTGACGACCGCCGCGTGTGCGGACGGTGACGACGGCGGGCCGGACCGCGCGGACACCACGGAGATCTCCTCCTCGCCGCTGGCGCAGACGTCCCCGGCCGCGCTCACCCCGGCCGGGGCGCGGGCCGCGCTGGTGACCGAGGCGGACCTGGAGGACGACTGGACCCAGGTCAAGAACGCGGCCTCCTGGCACGACAGCCTGCTCGTCGGCAAGGTGGACGTGGCCGACTTCATCACCGGCAAGGCGGCCGCCGCCGACTGCCAGAAGCTTCTCGACCGGCTCTACGACGACGATCTCCTGGGCAAGCCGTCCGGGGCGTCCGCGCTCACCGGCTTCCAGCAGGGCTCGTCCCGGCTGCTGTACCAGGTGGCCGCCTACGACAAGTCGGCGCTGACATCCTCCTTCAGCTGGCTGAAGAGCCTGCCGGTCAAGTGCGACCAGTTCACGGTGACGGACGGCTCCGGCGCCAAGCGCACGGTCCAGGTGATCGAGCAGTCCCTGCCGAAGGAGGGCGACGCCCGTCAGGGGCTGCGGGTCACGGTCCAGGGCACCTCGGGCGGTGTGCCCACCACGCTCACCCTCGACGTCGCGGCCGTGCGGGTCGGCACGGACGCGATCTCCCTCACCAACGGCGGTCTCGACGGAGTGGACGGCGACACCACCAAGCAGGCGGTGAAGCTGGGCACGCCACGGCTGGAGGACGTCCAGGCGGGACGGACCCCGTCGGCCGATCCGGGCGAGGTCGACTGACGAGCCGGGGCCGGTGGTGGCGGGGCGGGCTGCGGCGGCGAGCCCCGTCCGTCGGGGTGTTCCCGCCCACAGCGGCATGTGACATAGTACTGACGTGAGCAAGCGACTGACCTGCGATGTCGTGGTCGTCGGAGCCGGGATGGTGGGCGCGGCCTGTGCCCTGTACGCCGCCCGGGCGGGTCTCGACGTGATCGTCGTCGACCGCGGCCCGGTGGCCGGCGGCACCACCGGCGCCGGTGAGGGCAATCTCCTGGTCTCCGACAAGGAGCCCGGCCCCGAGCTCGAACTCGCCCTGCTGTCCGGCCGGTTGTGGGCGGACCTGGCACAGGAGGTCGGCGGCGCGATCGAGTACGAGCCCAAGGGTGGCGTGGTCGTCGCCGCGGGCCGGGACGGTCTCGAAGCACTGGAGAGCTTCGCGGCCGGGCAGCGGACCGCGGGGGTCGAGGCGGTACGGGTGGACGCGGACCGACTCCGGGAGCTGGAGCCCCACTTGGCCCCCGGCCTCGCGGGCGGCGTGCTGTATCCCCAGGACGCGCAGGTCATGCCGACCCTGGCGGCCGCTCATCTGCTGCGGGTCTCGGGTGCCCGGCTGCTCACCGGCGCGGCGGTGACCGGGGTGCTGCTCGGAGCCGACGGCGCTGTCCGCGGGGTGCGGACCGGCTGGGGTGAGATCCACGCGCCGCACGTCGTCAACGCCGCCGGGACCTGGGGCGGCGAGCTGGCCGCGCTGGCGGGTGCGGATCTGCCGGTGCTCCCCCGGCGCGGCTTCGTCCTGGTCACCGAGCCGCTCCCCCGCCTGGTCCGCCACAAGGTGTACGCCGCCGACTACGTGGCCGACGTGGCCAGCGACTCGGCGGCCCTGCAGACCTCGCCGGTGGTCGAGGGGACGGCCGCGGGGCCCGTCCTGATCGGCGCGACCCGTGAACGGGTGGGCTTCGACCGCTCCTTGTCGCTTCCCGCCCTGCGGGCGCTGGCGGCGGGCGCGACCCGGCTGTTCCCGTTCCTGGAGCGGGTGCGCGCGATGCGGACCTACCTCGGATTCCGGCCGTACATGCCCGACCACCTGCCGGCGATCGGGCCCGATCCGCGGGTGCCCGGCCTTGTCCACGCGTGCGGGCACGAGGGCGCGGGCATCGGACTGTCCACCGGCACGGGCCAGTTGATCGCCCAGGTCCTGACCGGGCACGCTCCCGCCCTGGATCT
>NZ_RSAJ01000966.1 GCF_003933965.1 Streptomyces sp. RP5T | reverse complement strand
GTGTGGCAGGACGGCTCGGTGACGGTCAGTGGCCGGTGGCCGGTGTCGGCGAGGGTGGCGAGGACCGGGGGAAGTCGATCTCGCCGTAGCCGTGACCATGGCTGTGACCGTGCCCCTTACCACCGCTGCCGCCGCCGCTGCCGAAGGGAGGACAGGACCGACAGGCCGCTTCCGGTGAAGGGCGGGGTCTCGGTGACCGGGCCCGTCGGCGGACGCAGACCCGCGGTCACGGCTGCCCGGCCCGCGACGACCGGCGTCACGAGAGTCGGGGAGGACGGCGGGCGGGAGTCCGGCGTCCCCCGCCCGCCGCCGTTCAGTCGCCCGCCGGAGCCAGGCTCGAAGAGGCCTTCGCGGGCAGTTCCCTGAGCCGGATGTCGCGGAAGGACACGTGGTCGTCGGCTCCGTGGTTCTGGATGCCGATGTGCCCGTCACGCAGGCTCCGGGCCGGGTCGGTGTTGGTGAAATCGTTGATCTTCACGCCGTTGAGCCAGACGCGGAGGCGTTCGCCCTCCACGCGGATCTCGTACGTGTTCCACTCCCCCGGCGGGTTCAGCGCACGGTCGCGTTTCTTGAGGTCGGCGGAGCGGAAGCCGTAGACGGACCCCGTCGTCTTCTCGGGTACGTCGGTGGCGTCGATCTGGATCTCGTAGCCGTTGTCCACGGCGGACCAGGGGTCGTCCGAGGGCGGGAAGCCCACGAACACACCGGAGTTGTCGTCCCCGGAGGAGCCGGCCATCTTCCAGTCGAGCTTCAGCGAGTACGAGCCGAGGCCCTCGCCGGAGCCGGCGTACCAGAGCATGCCCATGCCGCCGGACGAGGTGAGCGTGCCGTCGTCGGACAGGGTGAAGGAGCCCGGTCCGGCCTGCTTCCAGTCGGTCAGTGAGGCGGCGGTGCCGTCGAAGAGGGGACGGTAGCCGTTCTCCGGCCGGCAGTCGGCCTGTGTGTCGCCGGTCGCGTACCGGAGGCCGCCGAGCAGGTGGCCGCGGAAGGCGGGGTCGGCGTAGGACTCCTTGGTGTGGCCGAGGCCGGTGTAGAAGGCCCGGCCGCCCTGGTAGTCCTGGCACCAGGCGATCGGATGGTCGCCGTTCATGGTGCCGCCGGTGTACGACGACTCGTCGAGGGAGGCCAGGACGTGGACCCGTTCGCGGGGGTTGGAGCGGTAGTTGTACCACTCGTCGGTGCGGTTCCACGTCGGGGACAGGGCCGACGTGGAGGGGTGGGCGCGGTCCTCGACCACCACCGTGGCCGGCTGGATCGCGGGGTGCGACTGGAAGTAGGCGCCGGCGAGGCCGCCGTAGAACGCCCAGTCGTACTCGGTGTCGGCGGCCGCGTGGACGCCGACGTATCCGCCGCCACCCCGGATGTAGCCCTCGAACGCCCGCTGCTGGGCGGGGTCGAGGACGTCTCCGGTGGTGGAGAGGAAGACGACGGCGTCGTAGCGGCGCAGGTTGCGTGCCGTGAACGCGGCCGCGTCCTCCGTCGCGTCGACCGTGAAGCCGGCGCTCTGCCCCAGTTCCCTTACGGCGGCCACGCCGTCGGGGATCGAGTCGTGCCGGAAGCCGGCCGTCTTGGAGAAGACCAGCACCCGTTCGGTGTCGGCGGAGTGCGACACGGCGGGCTCGGAGACGCAGCCGACGAGCAGGGCAGCTCCTACAACTACCGTGGACCATCGCTTGGTTGTGTTCATGTGATCCCTCCTCTCAGCCGGTGGTGAAGGTGAAGTCGTCCACGTCGAACTTCCCGTGCACGGATGCCTCCGGAGTGGGGCCGGACGTACGGGTGGGTGCGGTACGCCGGGATGCGCCGTCATCCCGGAACTGACTTGTGTGGCTTACTCGTTGCCTCCGAACGCGGCGTCGAAGGAGGCCGACGGCGGCTCGAAGTCGTACTTCTTCAGGCTCCTGAGCGCCTCCGGGGCGCCCTGGAGGCGGTCCATGCCGGCGTCCTCCCACTCGACCGAGACCGGA
>NZ_RSAJ01000965.1 GCF_003933965.1 Streptomyces sp. RP5T | reverse complement strand
ACCCCACACCCCCCGCATGCTCACCGCGCTCACCGTCGCCCTCCTGGCCCTCACCACACTCACGGGGTGCAAGGACGGCCAGGGCGTACGCGACGAGGGCCCGGCCAAGGACAGGGCGGCGGCCCTCACCCCCGTGGCGAACCTGGAGAACCAGAAGGCCGCCCGGCACTGACCGGGCGGCCTTCAAGCGGAGTTACGGCGTCACACGTGCGCCGGCGCCAGCTTCGGGTTGGGGCCGTACTTGTTGTCGCCCGGCTCGCTGTCCAGCACCGAGAAGACGAACAGGGTGATGCCGCCGACGAGCGGCACGAGGCCGAACAGGATCCACCAGCCGCTGCGGCCCGTGTCGTGCAGGCGGCGCGCGGTGACGGCCAGACCCGGCAGCAGGAAGGCGAGGTAGGGGATCGCCACGAGCCACGTCTGCTTGGTGACGGCGCCGAGGATGGCGAACACGACGTAGATGATTCCGGCGAACAGCGCGAACATCCAGTATTCCTTGCGGCGCGCACGCCCGCTGAAGACCGCGTACTTCTTGAGAACCTCGATGAACCAGCTCATGGTGGTGTCCCCCCATAGATCGCCGCTCGGAACCGTTCCGAATGGATCAGGCCAGGCGCAGAAGATATGGAGGATGTCGAGAACTCGTCAATTCGGCGGATGTAAGCGCTTCATCAAGGCGCGCGCCTGTCAGACCGCGACAAATCCACCACCATCGAGGGCGGATTCCGGACAGACCGGCAGAAGATCACCGCACCAAGTGGGTCCCGTTGTCCGGACGTTGGCCGGAACGATCCCGGCCCGTATCCGGACCGAGCTCGAACCGTTGCCGTGACACGCCGCCAGGCGGCCGCGTCAGCCGAGCTTCTGCGCCACCTCGGTGGCCCAGTAGGTGAGGATGTTCTGCGCCCCGGCCCGCTTGATTCCGGTCAGGGTCTCCAGGATCGCCCGGTCCCGGTCGATCCAGCCCTTCTCTGCGGCGGCCTCGATCATCGAGTACTCACCGGAGATCTGATAGGCCGCGACCGGCACATCCACCGCGTCGGCGACCCGCGCGAGCACGTCGAGGTAGGGCCCGGCCGGCTTGACCATCACCATGTCGGCGCCCTCCTCCAGGTCGAGGGCGAGCTCCCGCAGCGACTCCCGCACGTTCGCCGGGTCCTGCTGGTACGTCTTGCGGTCACCCTGCAAGGAAGAGGCGACGGCCTCGCGGAACGGCCCGTAGAACGCGGAGGCGTACTTGGCCGTGTAGGCCAGGATGGCCACGTCCTCGCGCCCGATCTGGTCGAGCGCGTCCCGGACGACCCCTACCTGGCCGTCCATCATCCCGCTGGGCCCCACGACATGGGCGCCCGCGTCGGCCTGCACCTGGGCCATCTCGGCGTACCGCTCAAGGGTGGCGTCGTTGTCGACGCGCCCCTCGGCGTCCAGCACCCCGCAGTGCCCGTGATCCGTCGTCTCGTCGAGGCACAGGTCGGACATCACGAGCAGCTCGTCCCCGACCTCGGCCCGCACGTCCCGGATGGCGACCTGCAGAATCCCGTCCGGGTCGGTCCCCGGCGTCCCGACGGCGTCCTTCTTCGACTCCTCCGGCACCCCGAAGAGCATGATCCCGGAGACCCCGGCCGCCACGGCCTCCACGGCCGCCTTCTTCAGACTGTCCCGCGTGTGCTGCACGACCCCGGGCATCGCCGAGATCGGCACCGGCTCACTCGCCCCCTCCAGCACGAACGCCGGAAGGATCAGGTCAGCGGGGTGCAGCCGCGTCTCGGCCACCATGCGGCGCATGACGGGGTTGGTCCGCAGCCGCCGGGGCCGCGCGCCGGGAAAGGATCCGTACATCGTCATACACCTAAGCTACGCCCGCCCTACGGGCCCCTTTACCGACGCCGCGTCGGCCCCCACCGGTGCCGCACGGGCCGCCGCGGGCGCTCAGGGACGCGGGGAACTGCGCACAACCCCAGCCCCCACGCC
>NZ_RSAJ01000964.1 GCF_003933965.1 Streptomyces sp. RP5T | reverse complement strand
GGGCCGGCGGGCAGGCCGCCGGGGCGAGGTGGGCGGTGCCCGGGGCTGTCGTGTAGGTGCCGTGGTCGGTGCGGGAGCCGGGGCCGACGAGGTAGCCGCCGGCACCGCGGATGTCGATGCCGGGGGCGAGGCGGCCGGCCGAGTTGGGGACGGCGGCGTCGGGCGGGCCGGTGAGCCAGAGGTGGCGGCCTCCGCTCGGGGTGAGGACGACGACCGTGTCGGGGATCGTGAAGAGATGGCGCAGGGCCAGTTCGCGCAGGGCCGCCGAGGAGTCGGTGCCCGACTTGGTGTCCAGGTCGACGCCGATCAGGTGGTGGGGCGGCAGACCGCACGCGATGCCGTAGCCCGTGGCCCAGGGGGCGGCCGCGAAGAGCTCGCGGATGCGGACGGGGTCGGTCGAGGCGTCGTAGACACCGTGGCCGAACGCGCCGCACTCGCCGTGGCAGCGGCCGTTCGGGGTGTGGTCGTCGTGGTGGGGGGAGCGCAGGGCCGGGAGTTTGGTGCGGGACAGGGGGATGACGGCCAGCCCGCGCTCGGCGGCTGACAGGGCGTGTGCGAGGGCCAGGGTCGTGGCCTGCCGGTCGGTGGTGGCCATGCCTCCATATTCGTACGCGTGTTCGAAAAAGGGAAGGGTCGGCGGGTGCGACGCGCCGAAGTGGAGGGATTGGCCGAAAAGCTGCCGGAACGCTTCCTCTGTTGTCCCGCTTGACGATCAAGAGCCCGAAACACCCGATCCTGGTGCCTGAAGTCGCGAAAGGGGTTTATCGACTTGTCCTCACGCTTCAGGGGGAATAACCGCTTCCGCTCTGGTTCGCCGGGGATTCGGTGGGCAACTCTGGATTCGCGACGTCGTGCACAGCACCGGGGCGGTCGGCCAACTGCCCGGGAAACAGCCCTACTTGACGTACTGCCGGCACAGGCCGGGTTCTGGAGGAAACACCATGGCAAGCATCCGTACCGCTCGCGTCATCGCCGCCGTCTCCGCCCTCCCGCTCGCCGCCGCACTCTTCACCGGCGTCGCGGCGGCGGACAACGGCGGCTTCGCGGACAACGGATCGAACGCGGGTGTCGCGAGCATCGTGGGGAGCGGTGTCGGGCACGACAACCGCGGCAACTCGTCCACGACACAGCAGAACGCCGTCGGCTCCGGGGCGTCGAACCAGAGCAACACGGCACAGGTCAACGGCTCCGCGTTCACGGCCGTCAACCAGGGGAACAACAACACGTCCGTCAACTTCACCCCCTTGTGGTGGTGATCCGCGAGGGCTGAACGGCCCTCGACCGGGGGGATTTCATGGGGTGGGACACGTCCGCGCGGCGGTGCTTCGGCGCCGCCGCGCAGGTGTGTGTGCGGGTGCGGCGGCGGCCTTGACACCTCTCCCGATCTGACGGACAGTCAGGAAATCTTGCGGACAAGGAGGTTGTCGTCATGGCCGACGATCCGGACACACCGCGGAGCCGGCCCGAGGCCGGCGATCCGGACGCCTCGCAGCCCGACCTGCTGACCCGCCTGAAGTCCTACGAAGGGCACCCCGCCGCTGTATCCGCCACCGGCAAGGACCCCGTCAACCTGCCGATGATCCGCCACTGGTGCGAAGCCCTGGGGGACGCCCACCCGGCCTACACGGGCCCCGACGCCGTCGCCCCGCCCACCATGCTCCAGGCCTGGACGATGGGGGGACTGAGCGGCCATACGGGCAGATCGTCCGCGTACGACGAACTCCTCGCGCTCCTCGACGATTCGGGGTGCACCTCGGTCGTCGCCACCGACTGCGAGCAGGAGTACCTGCGGCCGTTGCGTCCCGGCGACGAGATCACGTTCGACACGGTCATCGAGTCGGTCTCCGGCCGCAAGACCACCAGACTCGGCACCGGGCACTTCGTCACGACCCGTACCGACGTCCGCGTGGGCGGGACCCTCGTCGGCACCCACCGGTTCCGCATCCTCAAGTACGCGCCCACGCGCGCGAAGGAGAC
>NZ_RSAJ01000963.1 GCF_003933965.1 Streptomyces sp. RP5T | reverse complement strand
GACCGTACCCGGGTGCACGGCCCCGCCCACCCCGAGACCCTGCGCGCCCGCCACGGCCTCGGCGTCAACCTCGGCCGCCTCGGACGCTGGGAGGAGGCGCTCGCCGAGTCCCGGGACGTGTGCGCGATCCGCGAGCGCGTCCTCGGCCCCGACCATCCCGACACCCTGGTCAGCCGCCGCGAGGTGGCCGTGGGGCTCGGCTGGCTCGGCCGCTGGACGGACGCCCTCTCCGAGTACCGCACCGTGGCCGGCGCCCGCGAGCGCGTCCTCGGCGCGGACCACCCCGACACCCTCGCCAGCCGCAACGACGAGGCCCACTGCCTGGAACAGCTCGGCCGGGGCGCCGAGGCGGTCGAGCTCTACCGCAGGGTCGCGGTGCTGCGCCAACAGGGGGCGAGCGGACCGCAGTGACCGTCGCCCACCGCCGGCTGCCGCCCACCTCTGGCCGACCTAGATCATCACGTGTTACGAAGAACCATGCCTGCACACGAGGGACACCGCCGCCGCTACGACGCCGTCATCGTCGGCGGGGGCCACAACGGACTGGTCGCCGCCGCCTATCTGGCCCGGGCCGGGCGATCCGTGCTCGTCCTGGAGCGGCTCGGCAACACCGGGGGAGCCGCGGTGTCCACGCGGCCGTTCGCGGGGGTGGACGCCCGGCTGTCGCGCTACTCGTACCTGGTCAGCCTGCTGCCCAGGAAGATCGTCCGCGATCTCGGCCTGGACTTCCGCGTCCGCACCCGCAACGTCTCGTCGTACACCCCCGTCGAACGCGACGGCAGGGCGACCGGACTGCTCGTCGGCGGCGGCGAGCGCCGCACCCGGGAGGCCTTCGCCCGGCTCACCGGCGGCGAGGGCGAGTACCGGGCATGGCAGCGGTTCTACGCCATGACCGGCCGCGTGGCGCAGCGGATCTTCCCCACCCTCACCGAGCCCCTGCCCACCCGCGACGAGCTGCGCCTGCGGGTGGACGACGAGGAGGCGTGGCGGGTCCTGTTCGAGGAGCCGATCGGGGTCGCCGTGGAGGACCGTTTCGCCGACGACCTGGTCAGGGGCGTGGTCCTGACCGACGCGCTCATCGGCACCTTCGCCGACGCCCACGATCCCTCGCTCAAGCAGAACCGCTGCTTCCTCTACCACGTGATCGGCGGCGGGACCGGCGCCTGGGACGTGCCCGTGGGCGGCATGGGCGCCCTCACCGACGCCCTGGCCGGCGCGGCACGGCAGGCCGGCGCGGTCCTCGCCACCGGGCACGAGGTCGTGGGGATCTCCACCGACGGAAGCTCGGCGGAGGTCACGTACCGCACCGCCGGGACGGAGGGCACCGTCGAGGCCCGGCACGTCCTGGTCAACGCCTCCCCGCAGGCCCTCGCCGAGCTCACCGGCGACCGGCCGCCCGCCCCCGCCGAGGGCGCCCAGCTCAAGGTCAACATGCTGCTGAAGCGTCTCCCGCGGCTGCGGGACGTCGAGGTCGACCCGCGTGAGGCGTTCTCCGGCACCTTCCACATCGCCGAGGGCTACCGGGAGCTGGCCACCGCCCACGCCCAGGCCGCCGCGGGCCGGCTCCCCACGGCGCCGCCCTCGGAGATCTACTGCCACTCCCTCACCGATCCGACGATCCTCGGCCCGGACCTCGTCGAGCAGGGCTACCAGACCCTCACCCTGTTCGGCCTGCACACCCCGGCCCGGTTGTTCGACCGGGACAACGACGCCGTGCGCGAGGAACTCCTCAAGGCGACCCTCGCCCAGCTCGACGCCCACCTCGCCGAGCCGCTGGCCGACTGCCTGGCCACGGACGCGGACGGCCGGCCCTGCATCGAGGCGAAGACCCCGCTCGACCTGGAGCGGGACCTCCGGCTGCCCGGCGGCAACATCTTCCACCGCGAACTGTCCTGGCCGTACGCGGAGACGGGCACCGGCCGCTGGGGCGTGGAGACCCGGCACGCCAACGTGCTGCTGTGCGGGGCGGGCGCGGTGCGCGGCGGCGGGG
>NZ_RSAJ01000962.1 GCF_003933965.1 Streptomyces sp. RP5T | reverse complement strand
CCGTTACCGCCGCCACCCCCCCACTGCGACTAGAAGCGGTGGCGAAATGAAGCTTCCCAGTGCCAGGGTCCCTCACCACCCGGTCCCCATACCCATGGCCCTCCAGAACGGCCGCCACTTCCGGCGCAAGGCGGTTTCTTCCGGGGGCCGCATTGCTCAGATGCTTTCCCGTCGACGAGCTCTTTTGGTGAGGCAATGCGGGGCGTTGCCCTTGCCCAACATTCTGCTGCGCGAAAAAATTCTCCAACCAGGCCGCATGCTGCGCACCGGTCAGCACTGTATTGGTACGAGTCCTGGCAAAACCAAGCCGTCCGTCAGGGGCCACCACCACCCGCTCCTCGTATCCGTGCCGCCGCAGCACCTCCGCTAATTCCGGCGCAAGCTGGCGGATGCTTCCGGTCATCACATTCACCAGATGCGTTCCTGTCGGCGAGTCCTTTTGGGTAGGCAATGCGGGGAGCTGCCCCGGCTGCACATTCTGCTGCACGAAAAAATTCTCCAACCAGGCCGCATGCTCCGCACCAGTCGGCATGACAGTCTCCTATCCGCATAACTCTCACCCTCGCCTTCCTCGGCAAAGGCCCCCACCATCATCACAACGGCCCCGCCAGCCCCAAGGTTCACCGCTGTGGCGTCCTCGCGGTAGTGAGCTTCCTTCATCCTGTACTGATGGGCGAAATGGACTGGTCAGCGACTGTGGTAACGAGACAGGGCCCCTCGTCGTTGGCATGGTGATCTCACTCATCGCACCCGCGACCAAACGGCCCTAGAAACTAGGTTGGCCGGTACCTCGCCAGCCCGACAAGCGGATGCCGTCGACGCTGCGCAGACTTCAGAGCCTGACGCTAAAGCTCCTGCAGAGCGTCAAGTGGCTGGAGATGTTGGTGGTGCGCTGGCGCGGGCGTACTGCGGGTGGGCCGTTCGCGCGGAGTGACGCAGGGGTGAGCGGACCGCGTTCAGGGCGGAGGGGTGAGCTCGTCCTCCAGTGCCGCGCGCGCGCCGCGCAAGGCGAGCCGGAGCTGGTCCGGGGCACGGCGGACCTGGGCCAGAAGGAGGCCGCCCTGGATCGCCGCCATGGTGAGGTCGGCCAGCTCCGTCACGTCCGCATCCGGGCGCAGTTCGCCGGATTCCTGCATCCGGTGCAGCCCCGCGATGAGGGGGGCCTCCCAGCGCGCGAAGGCGTCCACGAACGCCTGCCGGGTAAGGTCGTTCCGGCCACTGAGCTGGCTGGCCAACGAGCCGATCGCGCAGCCGCCCACCGCGTCCTGCCGCGTCCCGTTGGCGACGATCGCGTCGAACCAGCGGTCGATGCCGGCCAGTGAATCGACGTCCAGGAGCAGCGGTTCCTGCGCGGCCAGCACCGTGTCCACGGTGGAATGGATCACGGACCGGATGAGGTCGTCTCGGTCGTCGAAGTAGTGGTAGAGCTGGCTGCGGCCGACCCCCGCGGCGCGTTCGACATCGTCCAGCGTCACCGCCGCCACGCCGCGCCGCTGAATGAGGTCTGCTGCCGCTTCGAGGATGCGCTCCCGGGTAGCGCGACCCCGTGCGGTGGCCGGTGTGTGTCCCATCAGACTTCTTCCCTGTCTGTACCTCACGGTACAGAGATTCTGTACTCGCTGATACAGTGTGCCGCATAGTTTCTGTACTAAGCGATACATTCCATGGCGGTGAGAGGGGAGCCGGACCGGCTGGAGGACCGCATGCGCTCCCTCGAACGGGCCGTTGAGCAGATTGCCGCGCCAGCTGCCGCTCAGCAGGAGCGCGTGATGACGTGCCGGGCCATTCACATCGTCACCGCCACGGTTTCGCAGCTCGCAGTTCCGGCTGCGCCCGGCCAGCAACCTTCACCCCGTCCAGGACCGACCCGCGCAACGACAAGGAAGACCATGTCCCCTCACCGAGCCACCGGGCTACGGCGGCGCGCCGCCACGCTCAGCCTCGCCGCCACGCTCGCCGCGGTCGCCATGACCCCGGCGGCGTCCGCGACCC
>NZ_RSAJ01000961.1 GCF_003933965.1 Streptomyces sp. RP5T | reverse complement strand
GGTGTGGTGATGATCGACGGGCCTTACTTCGTACTGGTCGTGCTCGGGGTGCTCGGGACCGGGCTGGTGGCCGGGGTGTTCTGCGCGTTCTCGACGTTCGTGATGAGAGGGCTCGCCGAGCTGCCGCCCGCACAGGGCGTCGCCGCGATGAACGCGATCAATGTGAGCGCGGTGCGGCCGCCTTTCATGGCCGTCTTCGTGGGCTCCGCGGTGCTGAGCGCGGTGATCGCGGTGGTGACGTTCGTGCTGTGGCCGGACGAGGGGACCGTGGAGCTGCTGGTGGGCAGCGCGCTGTATCTGTTCGGCGCGTTCGGGCTGACGATGGTGGCGCACGTGCCCCGCAACGACACCCTGCTCGGGCTGGACCCGGGCACCGCGGAGGCGACGGCGTACTGGCCGGCGTATGTGCGCGAGTGGACGATGTGGAACCATGTCCGCGCGATCGCCTCGGGCGCGGCGGCGCTGGCGTACGTACTGGCCCTCACCTGAGCGGGCACCCGCCGCCCAGGTCTGGAGAAAGCGCTGTTCCGGCGGCTCGCCGGGCCTCTGCGCGAGGGGCCGAGGAGTCGTATCGTGGCCGGAAGAAGTTCCGCAGGAGCGCCGCGAGGAAGCCGGCCATGGCCGATCCCAAGGGATTCATGACCACCCCGCGCCAGGACTGGCCCCGCCGGCCGGTCGAGGAGCGGGTCCGGGACTGGGACGAGGTGTACGTCCCCGGAGCGCTGCTGCCCATCGTCACCGCGCAGGCGGACCGCTGCATGGACTGCGGTGTCCCGTTCTGCCACGAGGCCTGCCCGTTGGGAAATCTCATCCCCGAGTGGAACGACCTCGTCTCGCGGGAGGACTGGCGACAGGCCGCCGACCGGCTGCACGCGACGAACAACTTCCCCGAGTTCACCGGGCGGTTGTGTCCGGCGCCGTGCGAGGCGGGGTGTGTGCTGGCCATCAACCAGCCGGCGGTCACCATCAAGAACGTCGAGGTGGCCGTCGCGGACCAGGCCTGGGAGCTCGGGTTCACGCCGCCGCGGCCGCCGGACCGGCTCTCGGGGCGGACCGTCGCGGTGGTCGGATCGGGGCCGACCGGGCTCGCCGCGGCACAGCAGTTGACGCGGGCGGGGCACACGGTCACCGTCTACGAGAAGGACGACCGGCTCGGCGGGCTGATGCGCTACGGCATCCCCGAGTTCAAGATGGAGAAGCGCCATCTGGAGCGGCGGATCGAGCAGATGCGGGCCGAGGGGACCAAGTTCCGTACGTCCACGGCGGTCGGGCGGGACGTCGGGGCGGCGGAACTGCGGACGCGGTACGACGCGGTGGTGATCGCGACCGGGGCCACGGCATGGCGCGAACTGGACGTACCGGGAAGGGAGTTGGCTGGAATCCAGCAGGCCATGGAGTATCTTCCGCTGGCCAACCGGGTGTGCGAGGGCGAGCTGGCGGTGTCCCCGATGTCGGCCGCCGGAAAGCACGTCGTGATCGTGGGCGGGGGTGACACGGGGGCCGACTGCCTGGGGACCGCGGTGCGTGAAGGGGCCGCCTCCGTGACCCAGTTGGACATCTACGCCCGGCCGGGGCACGAGCGGGACGAGGATGCCGAGCCGTGGCCCACGTACCCGAAGATCTACCGGCTGTCCGCGGCGCACGAGGAGGCCCGTGATCTGGTGACGGCACCCGCCGCCGACGCGGACGCGCGGTTGTTCGCGGCGTCCACGCTGCGCTTCACCGGCGACGAGCACGGGCACGTGCGGTCGCTGCGACTCGTGGAGGTGGACGCGGCGCGGCGGCCGGTGGAGGGCACGCAGCGGACCCTCCCCGCCGACCTCGTGCTGCTGGCGCTCGGGTTCTCCGGGCCCGACCGGGCAGACGGGCTGGTGGAGCAGCTGGGGCTGGAGATGGAGCCTCGGGGGACGGTCGCGCGGGACGCCGGGTTCGGCACGAACGTGCCGGGGGTGTTCGCCGCCGGGGACGCCGCTCGGGGGCAGTCGTTGATCGTGTGGGCG
>NZ_RSAJ01000960.1 GCF_003933965.1 Streptomyces sp. RP5T | reverse complement strand
GTCTCAGAGGACCAGGAACCCAGAGGGGTCAGCCCGGTGCCCACGAGGCCGCCGCAAACCGCACCACATCAACAGTCCTGGCCGCCCCTGACGAAGCCAACCGGAATCGCTTACTCAAGGATTAGGACCCTCGTGCAGATCGCCATCGTCCTCTTCGACCGCTTCACCGCCCTGGACGCCGTGGGGCCGTACGAGACCCTCGGTCGCCTCCCCGACGCGCGGACCGTCTTCGTCGCCGAGCGGACCGGCCCGGTGCGCACCGACACCGGCAACCTCGCCCTCACCGCCGACAGGACGTTCGCCGAGCTGCCGGACCCCGACATCGTGATCGTGCCGGGCGGTCCCGGGCAGACCCCGCAGATGGAGAACGCCGTGCTGCTGGACTGGCTGCGCGCCGCCGACGCCACCAGCACCTGGACGACCTCCGTGTGCACCGGGTCCCTGCTGCTCGCGGCCGCGGGACTGCTCCGCGGCCGCCGTGCGACCTCCCACTGGCTGGCCCTGGACGTCCTGAAGGAGTTCGGCGCCGAACCGGCGCAGGAGCGGGTCGTGTTCGACGGCAAGTACGTCACCGCCGCGGGCGTCTCCTCCGGCATCGACATGGGGCTGACCCTGCTCGGCAGGATCGCGGGCGACGAACACGCCCAGGCCGTGCAGCTGTTGACCGAGTACGACCCGCAGCCGCCCTACGACGCGGGCTCGCCGCACAAGGCGCCCGCGCACCTCGTCGAGGAGTTCCGCTCCAAGAGCCGCTTCATCCTGTCGTAGTCCAGGTGAAACGCGGTGTCCTGCGCTCTAGGAAGGCGGCGACCCCCTCCGCGGTGTCGCCGCTGCCGCGTGCCTGACCGCTCCAGTACGCGTCCCGGTCCCGGCGTCCGTCGGCGAACTCCTTCGCCGCGGCCTGCGTGAGCTGCGAACGGGACGCCAGAACCCGGGTGAACTCCCCGATCCGCTTGGCCAGTTCGCCCTCGGGCAGCACCTCGTCGACCAGCCCGGCGCGCAGCGCCCGCTCCGCGTCGATCAACTCACCCGAGAACAGCAGGTACTTGGCGGTGGCCGGCCCGACCAGCGACACCAGCCGCCGGGTGGAGGACGCCGGATACACGATCCCGAGCTTCGACGGTGTCACCCCGAAGAGCGCGCCCTCCTCGGCGAACCGCAGATCGCAGGCCGCCGCGAGCTGCGACCCGCCACCCACGCAGTGCCCCCGGATCGCCGCCAGCGTCGGCTTCGGAAAGGCGGCGAGGGCCTCCTCGGCCCGCACCGCGAGCCCCTGTGCCTCCTCGGGCGACCGGCGCAGCGTGGAGATGTCGGCGCCCGCGCAGAACGTCCCGCCCTCACCGGTCAGCACCAGCGCCCGGACGTCCGGATCGGCGGCCAGGGTGTCCAGCAGCGGCGGCAGCGCCCCCCACATCGCGGCGGTCATGGCGTTGCGCTTGGCCGGATGGTGGATGACGACGGTGGCGACCGAGTCGGCGACGGTGTGCAGCAGCTGCGGCTCCGAGAGCTCCATGCGTCGGATGCTAGCCGGACAGCTCGACCGTACGATCACCGAGCAGCACCAGGTGGCCACCTGATCGACACAATCCGAATGGTTCCGTTCCGAACCGGTCAGGGGCATTCGATATGCGCTGACTTCTGTTCAGGCATCCGGAGTGGAGCGACCCACTGCCAACACTCGACATGTGGTGACAATCGAGCGCAAGGGTGGCGACCGAAGAATGGACGACCATGGGCGCGGGTCAGGCCCTCGCCCGACGGACAGCGGAGAAGACCCCCTCGACCCGGACCCCGTCGAACCGGGCACCCCGGACCCGCTGCCGTACGAGGGGGTGTGGCGATTCACCGCCCCCGCCGTGGAGGCGTCGGTCCCGCAGGCGCGACACGCCGTGCGGGACCTGCTGTACCGCCAGGGAGTGCCCGTCTCGGACGACCTCGTCCAAGGCCTCCTGCTGATCGTGTCCGAGCTCGTCACGAACGCCGTCCGGCACGCGGCCCTGCTC
>NZ_RSAJ01000095.1 GCF_003933965.1 Streptomyces sp. RP5T | reverse complement strand
GCCCCACACCGACCTCCCCACCTACCCCTTCCAGCGCAAGCACTACTGGCTGGAGCCGCTCGCCCACACCGGTGACCTCAACGCCTCGGGCCTCGACGCCACCGACCACCCGCTCCTCGGCGCGGTCGTCGAACTGCCCGACGAAAACGGCGTGTTGCTGACCGCCCAGCTGTCCGTGAAGTCCCACCCGTGGCTCGCCGACCACGCCGTGTCCGGCACCGTCCTGGTGCCCGGGGCCGCCCTGGTCGAGCTGGCCGTACAGGCCGGTGAGCGGGTGGGGGCCGGTGCGGTGGACGAGTTGATCGTCGAGGCGCCCCTGGTCGTACCGCCGTCCGGCGCCGTCCGCCTCCAGGTGACCGCCGGCGCGGTGGACGCCACGGGCCGCCGCCCCGTCACCGTGCACTCACGCGGCGAGGGCGGGGACTCCGTGAACTGGATCCGCCACGCCACCGGGTCCCTGACGACGACGACAACGGCGGCCGACCGCACCGGGACAGCCGACCTCACCACCTGGCCCCCGCCCGGCGCCGAGGAGCTCTCCGTCGCGGACTTCTACGACCTGCGTTACGTGGCGGGCTACGAGTACGGCCCGGTCTTCCAGGGCCTGCGCAGGGTGTGGCGACGCGGTGAGGAGCTGTTCGCCGAGCTGGCCCTCACGGCGGAGTCGGCCCAGGACACGGCGGCCTTCGCCCTGCACCCCGCTCTGCTCGACTCGGCACTGCACACGGCCGCGTTCGCGGACCCGGGACAGGGCGCCGGCGAGCGGACGCTGCTGCCGTTCGCCTGGAACGACGTCGCCGTGCACGCCACGGGCGCCACCGCCCTGCGGGTACGCCTCGCCCCGGCCGGGGCGGATGCGATCTCCCTCCAGGCGGCGGACCCCACCGGCGCCCCGGTCGCGTCGGTCGGCAGCCTGTCCTTCCGGGCCGTGGACCCGGCGGCGCTGAGCGGCGGCGGGGCCCAGGACGCGCTGTTCCGGCTGGAGTGGCAGCCCGTCCCGGCCCCGGAGACGGCCACCCCCGAGGACTGGCCGACCCTCGACCTCACCGGTCGCACCGGGGCCGGCATCCGCGAACTCGCCGGAGAGGTCCTGGCAGCCGTCCAGAGCCACCTCGCCACCGGACCCGACGACACCCGTCTGGTCGTCCTGACCCGAGACGCCCGGCACGACCCCGCCCAGGCAGCCGTCCACGGGCTCGTCCGCACCGCCCAGAACGAGCATCCCGACCGCATCGTCCTCGTCGACACGGACACGGCCCCGGTCAGCCGCGGCCTGCTCGACGCTGCGCTCTCCACCGGGGAACCCCAACTCGCGCTCGTCTCCGGCCACATCACCGTCCCCCGGCTCACCCGCGCCCAGGCCACCGGCGAGACCAGCCTCGACCCCCAGGGCACCGCCCTCGTCACCGGCGGCACCGGCACCCTCGGCGCCCTCACCGCCCGCCACCTCGTCACCCACCACGGCATACGACACCTGCACCTCGTCAGCAGGCGGGGCCCGGCCGCGCCCGGAGCCGACGCCCTCGTGGCGGAGCTGACCGGACTCGGCGCCCAGGTCACCGTCAGCGCGGCCGACGTGGCCGACCGGGCCCACCTCGCGGCCGTCCTGGACCGGATCGACCCCGAGCACCCCCTGACCGCGGTGATCCACACCGCCGGCGTGCTCCAGGACGCGGTGATCACCGCACAGACCCCGGACCACCTGGACGCCGTCCTCGCCCCGAAGACGGACGCCGCCCGCACCCTGCACGAGCTGACGAAGGACCAGGATCTGGCCGCCTTCGTGCTCTTCTCCTCCGCCGCCGGCACCCTCGGCAACCCCGGACAGGCCAACTACGCCGCCGCCAACGCAGCCCTCGACGCCTACGCCCGCCGGCTGCGCACCGAAGGCGTCCCCGCCGTCTCCCTCGCCTGGGGACTGTGGGCGGACGCCAGCGGGATGACCGGGCACCTGGACGGCGGAGACCAGAGCCGGATGAGCCGGCAGGGCGCGCTGGCGCTCTCGGCCGAGCAGGGCATGGCTCTGCTGGACGCGGGGATCGCGTCGGGCGAGGCCGCGCTGGTGACCAGCCGGATGAACTTCCCGGCGCTGCGGGCCGCCGCCGCGGAAGGCCAACTCCCCGCTGTCCTCAAGGGGCTTGTCAGCCCACCCCGAAAGGCAGCGCACAGTGTGTCCGACGCGCAGGAGTCCCTGGCCGACCGGCTGGCCGCGCTGCCCGAGGAGGACCGTCGCCGGCGGGTTCTCGACCTGGTGCGCACGCACGCCTCGACCGTCCTCGGCGATGTGCCGATCCGGCCCGAACAGCCCTTCAGGGACGTCGGGTTCGACTCGCTCACCGCGGTGGAGCTGCGCAACCGCCTCGCGACCGCGACCGGCGTCCGGCTGCCCGCCACGCTGATCTTCGACTACCCGTCCCCTGCCGTGCTCACCCGCCACCTGCTGGCCGAGCTGCTGCCCGAGACCGAGGCGACCTCCGACGAGGCGGCCCCGGTGGCCGCGGAGGCAGCGGACGACGGCGCGCTGGACCTCATCGCCGCCATGGACACCGACGACCTCGTCGCCCGCGCCCTCGGCGCCGTCGGCAACTGACCACCCCTACCGCACGCGACCGTGGAGGATTCGATGGGTACGACGCCCAGCGACAAGCTCGTCGAGGCGCTGCGCGCCTCGCTCATGGAGAACGAACGCCTCAAGCAGGAGAACCGGCGTATCGAGGCGGCCGCCCGCGAGCCGATCGCGATCGTGGGCATGGCCTGCCGGCTGCCCGGCGGGGTGAACACGCCCGAGGCGCTGTGGCGGCTGGTCGCGGACGGCCGGGACGCGGTCTCCGGCTTCCCGGAGGACCGCGGCTGGGACCTGGAGCGGCTCTTCGACCCCGACCCCGAGCGCACCGGCACCTCGTACGTCAGCGAGGGCGGGTTCCTGCACGACGCGGGCGAGTTCGACGCGGGGTTCTTCGGGATCTCGCCGCGCGAGGCGCTCGCCATGGACCCCCAGCAACGGCTGCTGCTGGAGACGTCGTGGGAGGCGTTCGAGCGCGCGGGCATCGACCCGAGCGCCCTGGGCGGGTCCAAGGTCGGCGTGTACTCGGGCGTGATGTACCACGACTACGCGCCGGGCCTGGAGTTCTCCCCGAAGGGCCTCGAAGGGTTCCTCGGGACGGGCAACTCCGGCAGCGTCGCCTCCGGCCGCGTCTCCTACACGCTCGGGCTGGAGGGCCCGGCCCTCACCGTCGACACGGCCTGCTCGTCCTCCCTGGTCGCCGTGCACCTGGCGTTGCAGGCGCTGCGTGGCGGCGAGATCGACATGGCGCTCGCGGGCGGCGCCGCCGTCATGGGCACCCCGGGTGTGTTCGTGGAGTTCTCCACGCAGCGCGGCCTGTCGCCCGACGGCCGCTGCAAGGCCTTCGCCGACGCGGCCGACGGCACCGGCTGGGCGGAGGGCGTCGGCGTCTTGGCCCTGGAGCGGCTGTCGGACGCGGAGCGCCTGGGCCACCCGGTCCTGGCGGTCGTACGCGGCTCCGCCGTGAACCAGGACGGCGCCTCGAACGGCCTCACCGCCCCCAATGGCCCCTCCCAGCAGCGCGTCATCCGCGCCGCCCTCGCCAACGCCGGCCTCTCCCCCGCCGACGTCGACACGGTCGAGGGCCACGGCACCGGGACGACACTCGGCGACCCGATCGAGGCCCAGGCCCTCCTCGCCACCTACGGAAAGGACCGACCCGCCGAACAGCCGCTGTGGCTGGGCTCGTTGAAGTCCAACATCGGCCACGCCCAGTCCGCCGCCGGAGTCGCCGGCATCATCAAGACGGTCGAGGCCATCCGGCACGGGGTGCTGCCCAGGACCCTCCACCTGGACCAGCCGTCGAGCAAGGTCGACTGGGACGCCGGGGCCGTCGAGCTGCTCGCCGAGTCCCGCGACTGGCCCGAGCTGGACCGCCCCCGCCGCGCCGCCGTCTCCTCCTTCGGCGTCGGCGGCACCAACGCCCACGTCATCATCGAGCAGGCCCCCGAGCGCACGGATCCGGCCCCCGAGAGCCACCACCCATCCGTCGTCCCGTGGCTCGTCTCCGCCAAGAGCCGGGCCGCCCTGCGCGCGCAGGCCGAGCGTCTGTCGACCGTCACCGAGGACCCGCTGGCGGTCGCCCGCGGTCTCGCCTTCCACCGGGCCCGTCTGGACCACCGCGCGGTCGTGGTCGGCGCGACGTCCGGGGACCTGGCGACCGGCCTCAGGGCCCTCGCGGAGGGCGTACCGGCGGACGTCCTCGTCACCGGCACGGCGGACGTGGACGGCAAAACGGCGTTCGTCTTCCCCGGCCAGGGCCACCAATGGGCCGGCATGGGAGCCCAACTCCTCGACACCGAGCCCGTGTTCGCCCAGGCCATGAACGAATGCGCCGACGCACTGACCCCCTACGTCGACTGGTCACTCCTCGACGTCCTACGACAGACCGAAGGCGCCCCCGGCTTCGACCGCGTCGACGTCGTCCAGCCCGCCTCCTTCGCCGTCATGGTCTCCCTCGCACGCCTCTGGCAGCACCACGGCATCCACCCCGACGCCGTCATCGGCCACTCCCAAGGCGAGATCGCCGCCGCCCACATCGCCGGAGCCCTCACCCTGGAGGACGCCGCCCGCGTCGTCACCCTGCGCTCCCAGGCCATCGGCCGCCACCTCGCCGGGCTCGGCGGCATGATGTCGCTGCCCATCCCGCTGGCCGACGCCCAGGACCGGATCGCCGAATACGACGGCCGCATCGAGATCGCCGCCGTCAACGGACCCTCCTCCACGATCGTCGCCGGAGACGCCGACGCCCTCGACGACCTGTACGAAACCGCCGAGGAAGCCGGCATCCGCGCCCGCAGGGTCCCCGTCGACTACGCCTCCCACACCGCGCACGTCGAACGCATCGAGGCCGAACTCGCCGACCTGCTGCACGGGTTGAGTCCCCAAACGCCTCAGATCCCCATGTACTCCACCTACAAGGCGACCTGGCTCGACCAGAGCACCCCCCTCACCGCCGCCTACTGGTACAACAACCTCCGCCACCAAGTCCGCTTCGCCGACTCCGTCACCGCCCTCATCGACGACGGCTACCGCGCCTTCATCGAGATCAGCGCCCACCCCGTCCTCACCACCCCGGTCACGCAGAGCACCGAGGGCCGGCCGGGCTCCCCGTCCGTCGTCGTGGGCACCCTGCGCCGGGGTGAGGACACCTCCGCCCGGCTGCTCACCTCCCTCGCCGAGCTGTACGTCCGTGGCGTGGACGTCGACTGGCGTGCCGTGCTCGGTGAGCCGACGGGGCTGGCGGCCGGCCTGCCGCTGCCCACGTACGCGTTCCAGCACCGCCACTACTGGCTGAAGCAGGTCCGGCCCACGGGCCCGGCCGCCCAGGACGACCTCGAAAACCTCTACCAGGAGACCGACATGGCAACCGAAGCACAGGACCAGGACTCGTTCCTCGACCGTTTCGCGGCGCTGGACGCCGGGGAGCGGCGCGGGGCGCTGCTCGATCTGGTGCTGGCCGAGACGGCGGCCGTGCTCGGGCACGCCTCGGCCGACGCGATCGACACCGACGAGGGCTTCTTCGACATCGGCTTCAACTCGCTGACCGCGGTGGAGCTGCGCAACCGACTGGGCGCCGCGCTCGGCCGGGAGCTGCCCGTGATGCTGCTGTTCGACCAGCCGACGCCGGGCATGGTCGCCGACTACCTGCTGGACGAGCCGGCCGTGGCCGCCTGACCCCGCCGACACCGCCACCGCCTCCGAACCGCCACCGCCTCCGAACCACCCTCCACAGAAACGGATTTCCGCGATGTTCGACATCGATCACTACCTGGCGAAGCTCGGCCACACCGGCCCCCGCCCCGCACCGACCCTGGAGACCCTCCGGGTGCTGCACAAGCGGCACTTGATGACCCAGCCGTTCGACAACTTCCTCAACGGGGAGCGGGGCACGGCCATTTGGGACGGCGTCGACATCGACGTGGACACCGTCTACAAGGAGGTCGTGATCGGCGGGCGCGGCGGTGTCTGCTACGAGCTCAACGGGCTGTTCCGGGCCCTGCTGACCGGGCTCGGCTACGAGGTCGTCGTGTTCTCGGCCGGGGTGCGCGGTCCTGACGGGACGTACGGGCCGGAGATGGAGCACCTGTTCAACGGGGTGCGGATCGATGGCGAGTGGTACCTGGCGGACGTCGGCTACTCGGGTCCCTCGCTGCTGGAGCCGGTGCGGGTGTCGCCGGAGCCGCAGGAGCAGTACGGGACCGGGTTCCGGGTGCTGGAGGGCGACGACGGCTTCCACTACCTGGAGCGCCGGCCGCGCGGCGGCGAGTGGGGTGTCGTCCACCGGTTCCTGCTGCGACCGCGGCGGTTCTCGGAGTGGCTGGACGCGGACAACCCGACGCTGGACGCGTACGCGCGGATGCTCGCCGCGCATGTGACCTACATCCGCGGACGGGCCCTGGAGAACGGTCAGATGACGTTGACCGGCCGCCGGCTGCTGATCGTCGAGGACGGCGTGGAGCGGGTGCGGGTGCTGGTGAAGAAGGACGACTACGAGGCCGTGCTCGACGACATCCTGCTGCGGACGCCGGCGTCCGCGGCGGCCTGAGGGGGCGGGCGATGACCGAGGTGACGGCCGGGGCCCAGGCCGGCCCGCACTGGTGGCCCGACGGCACGGCCGACGTACTGATCGTCGGGTACGGGCCGGTGGGCCAGGTGCTGGCGAACCTGATGGCGCGGCGCGGGCGGCGGGTGGTCGCGGTGGAGCGGCATCCGCGGCCGTACACGATGCCGCGTGCGGTGGCCTTCGACGGCGAGGCGGCCCGTCTGCTGGCGGCGGCCGGGGTCGCGGACCATCTGGCGTCGTTCGGTGAGCCGTCCGGCGACTACACCTGGCGCAACGGCGAGGGCCTCGACCTGCTCTCCATCGACGCGGCCGAGGTGCGCGGGCGCAACGGCTGGCCGGAGTCGACCTCCATGTACCAGCCGGGCCTGGAGGAGGCGCTGATCGCGTACGGCAAGCGGCTGCCGAACCTGACGGTGCTGCGCGGGTACGAGGCGGTGGCGCTGACGCAGACCGGTGACGGCGCCGAGCTGGAGGTGGCGGACGGCGAGGGGGTGCGGCGGCGGCTGCGGGCCCGCTGGGTCGTGGGCTGTGACGGCGCGAACAGCTTCGTACGGCGCACGATCGGCTCGGACTTCGACGACCTGGGCTTCCATCACGACTGGCTGATCTGCGATCTGGTGCTGCACGACCGGCGCGAGTTCGTGCCGAACAACCTGCAGATCTGTGATCCGGTACGGCCGCGCACCCAGGTGTCGGCGGGGCCGGGGCACCGGCGCTGGGAGTTCATGCTGCTGCCGGGCGAGCGCCGGGCGGACATGGACACCCGGGAGACGGCCTGGCGGCTGCTGGAGGAGTGGTACGGGGTCACCCCGGACGACGGGATCATGGAACGGCACGCGGTGTACACGTTCCAGGCCGCCACCGCCCGGAGCTGGCGTGCGGGGCGGCTGCTGCTCGCCGGTGACGCGGCCCATCTGATGCCGCCGTTCGCGGGACAGGGCATGAGTTCCGGGTTCCGGGACGCCGCCAACCTCGCCTGGAAGCTCGACCTGGTGCTGGCCGGGCGGTGCGGCGAGGCGCTGCTCGACTCGTACGCCGAGGAGCGGCGGGCGCATGTGCAGCACGCGATCGGGATGTCGGTGAACCTCGGCAAGGTGATCTGCCAGACCGACGCGCGGGCCGCCGCCGACCGGGACGCGGTGATGATCGCGGCCCGGGAGCGCAAGCTGGCGCGTCCGCAGCAGTCGCCGTTCCAGCCGCTGACCCGGGGGCTGGTGTGGCGGGACGAGAAGGGCCGCAGGCGGCCCGGCGCCGGCGACCAGGCACCGCAGGCGAGGGTGCGGACGCGGGCCGGGGCGGGGCTGTTCGACGAGACGGTGGGCCGCGGCTTCGTCCTGCTCTCGCGGGACGATCCCCGGCAGGAGCTGGACGGCGGCCGGCTGGCGTATCTGGAGTCGCTCGGGGCGCATGTCGTACGGCTGTTGCCCGCGGACACCGACCCGGTGGCCGTGCCGGACGGCTCGGTGATCGACGCCGAGGGGACCCTGGGCGCGTATCTCGACGGCATCGGGGCGCGCGGGGTGCTGGTGCGGCCGGACACGTACGTGTTCGGCTCGACGTCCGGCAGCGCCGCGACCGGCGCTCTGGTGGACGCCCTGCGCGACTGTCTGGAGCCCGCCCTGATGGCCGTATGAGAACGCCGCCACACCCCCTGCGACCTGCGCGATTACCGCGCGGTTGCCGGGCGGTGGCCTCGGGCGTGGCGTACTTGATCCATACGCGGGCGCGAAGACCTGGCGTCGGCAGCGAGCCACCGTCCCCGACCTGATCCCGATGTGACGACGAAAGAAGTGAGTGATGACCCCCCCGACAGCTCAGGCCCGCATCCCGCGAGGTCTTGCGCTCACCATCCTCTGCGCGATGCAGCTGATGATCATCCTTGACGGGACGATCGTCACGGTCGCTCTTCCGACCATCCAGAGCGGGCTCGGCTTCTCCCAGAGCGGCCTGTCCTGGGTGGTGAACTCCTACCTCATCGCCTTCGCCGGACTGCTGCTGCTGTCCGGCCGGCTCGGCGACCTGATCGGCACGAAGAAGGTCTTCCTCGCCGGTCTGGTGGTCTTCACCGCGGCCTCCCTGGTGTGCGGTCTCGCCGGCAGCTCCGAGATGCTGATCGCCGGCCGCTTCCTCCAGGGCATCGGTGCCGCGCTGGCGTCCGCGGTGGTCCTTGGCATGATCGTCGGCCTGTTCCCGGAGCCGAACGAACAGGCCAAGGCCATGGGCATCTACAGCTTCGTCTCCGCGGGCGGCGGCGCGCTCGGGCTGATCGCGGGCGGTGTCATCACCGACACCTTCGGCTGGCACTGGGTCTTCCTGATCAACCTGCCGATCGGCGCGCTCACCCTGCTGTTCGGTCTGCGGCTGCTGGCCGAGCAGCCCGGTCTCGGTCTGAAGGCGGGCGCGGACGCCGTCGGCGCGGTCCTGGTGACGGCCGGTCTGTCGCTCGGTGTGTTCACGATCTCCCAGGTGTCCGAGGACAAGTTCAGCGCCGGTGAACTGGCGCTGTACGGCGCGGTGTCGGTGGTGCTGCTCGCCGGGTTCGTGTGGCGGCAGGCGACCGCGCGGCGTCCGCTGCTGGCGCTGCGGATCTTCCGCAGCAAGGAGATCGTCGGCGCCAACATCGCGGTGGTGCTGGTGTTCTCGGCCGGTTTCGGCTTCCAGTTCCTCAACGCCCTCTACCTGCAGCGGGTCCTGGGCTTCGACTCGATGCAGACCGGTCTGGCGTTCCTGCCGGCTCCGCTGGTCATCGGCACGATGTCGCTGTTCTTCACGGCGAAGCTGGTCGCCCGGCACGGCACCCGCCGGGTGCTGCTGACCGGTCTGCTGTTCCTCGGCGTCGGTCTGCTGTGGCTCAGCCGGGCCCCTGTCGACGGCGACTACTGGGTCCACGTGGCGCCGACGCTGGTCGTGCAGGGCTTCGGCATGGGGCTCACGGTGCCGGCGGTCATCATGCGGGCCATGTCGGGCGCGCAGCCGGAGGACGCCGGTCTGGCCTCCGGTCTGAACAACACCGCGCAGCAGGCCGGTGCGGCGGTGGGCCTCGCGGTCCTCGCGACGGTGGCCACCTCGCACAGCAACTCGCTGGTGGCCGAAGGCCGTCCGGAGATCCAGGCGCTGCGGGACGGCTACAGTCTGGCGTTCGTGTGCGCGGCCGGGTTCGTGTTCGTGGCCTGGCTGGTGACGTTCTTCGTGCTGCGGGACGCCAAGCAGCCGGGGACGGCCACGGCGTCGGCTGTCGAGGTGACGCCCGAGGCGGCGCCCACGGTCGGACACATCTGACGGACCAGCGACCAGCCGGAGCGTGACCGGGACCACCGGTCACGCTCCGGCACTTGTGCAGAGCGAGAAAACGTAATCGAGGGGTGTCACACATGGCGGACAGGATCCGAGTGGGAGTGGTCGGCGCACACGCCGAACGGGGGTGGGGCCGCCACATCCATCTCCCGGCGCTCCAGGCGCTGGACGACGTCGAGATCACGGCGGTCGCCGGTACGAGCATGGCGGGGGCCCGGGCGGCCGCGGCGGTGTGGGGCGCCGGGAAGGCGTACGACGACGCGCGGGCGCTGATGGCCGACCCGGACGTCGACCTGGTCACGATCGCCGTCCAACTGCCCTCCCGGGACGGTCTGGTGGAGGCGGCGATCGCCGCCGGCAAGCATGTGTACAGCGAGTGGCCGCTGGCGCTGGACGCGGCGACCGCCGAGCGTTTCGAGGCGGCCGCGCGGGCGGCCGGCGTGCGGCACGCGGTGGGGCTTCAGAGCCGTCATCATCCCGAAGTGCGGCTGCTGCGGGACCTGTTGGCGCAGGGGCTGATCGGCGAGGTGCTGTCGGTGACCCTGCTGTACTCGCTGTCCACGGCCGAGGTGTGGTCGACGCGGTACGCGGCGCTGTTCGACGAGACGAAGGGCGTCAACCACGTCGCCGTGGTGGGCGGGCACTCGCTGGACATGTTCCAGTACGCCGTCGGGAACCTCACCGAGGTGTCGGCGACCCTGGCGACCCGGATCGGCCAAGTCACCATGGAGGAGACCGGCGAGCGCATCGAGGTCACCTCGCCGGACCAGATCGCGCTGCACGGTGTGCTGGAGTCGGGCGCGACGGCCTCGGCCCACTTCATGACGGGCGGGCCCAGGGGTGACGGTTTCCGGATCGAGGCGCACGGCCGGGCGGGCCGGCTGGTCCTGGTCTCGTCCGACGACTCCCTGGTGGGCCCCCGGTTCACCCTGACCCACGAGACGGCGAACGGCGCGCCCGCGCGGGAGGTGCCGCTGCCGGACGCCTACCGTCCGCTCCTGGGCACCCCGTCCCCGGTGAGCAACGTGGCCCAGGTCTACGCGGACCTCGTCCGGGCGATCCGCACAGGCGGCGACTTCGCCCCCGACTTCGCGACGGCGGTCCGCACCCACCGTCTGCTGGACGGGATCAAGACCTCGGCGCGGACCGGCGGCCGGGTCCGCCTGGTCTGACCGGCACGGCGAAACGGCGAAGGGGGCCGTCTCCTCGACGAGGAGACGGCCCCCTTTCCGCGCCCTGCGCTACCGCCGGCGGGCCTTGCGGGCCCGGTGCCGGGCGGTGGCCTCCCGTTCGATCAGCCACCACTCGGCGATCAGCAGGGGCAGGATCCACCCCGGCCAGGAGGCCAGTCCCGCCCGCTCCTGCCCCCAGGCGATCAGCGCCGGGATGTCCGCGCCGGCGCCCGGCGGTGGCAGGATCGTGTGGTCGTAGACCACGCCCAGCACCCGGCTCACCACGATCGACATCGTCAGCGCGAAACTGCGCACCATCCACCGCCGGTGGTCGGCGATCCGTCCCTGCCGGGCCATCCGCAGCCCCACCACGGCCGTGCCGATCCACAGCACCGACGTGGTCATCGTGCTCATCTGCATGGACAGCCCCGAGGGACTGGCGTACGCCACGGCCAGTCCCGCGAGTCCGCCCGGCAGCACTCCCGCGGCCACGTACAGCCGCCCGCTGACCCGGTGCACCTTCGGATACCGCTGCCGCAGCGCCGGCCACACCTGGAGGCAGCAGGTCACGATGGCGACGGTTCCGCACAGCACGTGCACCACGAGCACCGGATAGTGCCAGGGGTACTGCGGATTCGCCGGGATCTTGGACTGCGCGGGGTCGAAGGTGAGGTAGCGCGGGATGCCCATGGCCAGGAACACCGCCACCACCAGGCCCAGCGGGCCCACCCAGGGCCGCCGCCACCACCGCGGCCCCGCTTCCCGGCCGTCGGCGGCCGGAGCTCCCTCCGGCCCGCCGCCGGGGGCCGCTCGCTCCGTCGTCGTGATCGTCACGCCGTACTCCTGTCCGCCCCGAGCCCCCGAGGGCCGGGTCAGTCCGTGGCGGCCAGGGACTGGCCGGTCGCCTGGTCGGTGATGGTGATGGCCCGGTAGGGGCAGTAGTCCGCGGCGTCGAGCACGTCCTCGTCGGGCTCGATCCGGGACTCGACGGGCTGCGCCTTGCCGCTCACCAGGGTGAAGCGGTCCGGCAGCGAGCCGTTGCACAGCCCGGCGCCCATGCAGGCGCGCCGGTCGACCTCGATCAGCCAGCTCATGCCGTCACCACCGCACGGGCAGCGCGGCGACACCGCGGACCACGTGGTCGCGCTTCCACGGCACCTCCTCGGCCGGTACCGCGAGCTCCACGCCAGGCAGCCGGCGCAGCAGCGTGCCGAGCGCGACCTGGAGTTCGAGGCGGGCCAGCGGGGCGCCCAGGCAGTGGTGGATGCCGTGGCCGAAGGCGATGTGCGGGTTGTGGGTGCGGGTCAGGTCGAGTTCCTCGGGGCGCTC
The DNA here is from genome assembly GCF_003933965.1 of Streptomyces sp. RP5T. Lineage (GTDB taxonomy): Bacteria > Actinomycetota > Actinomycetes > Streptomycetales > Streptomycetaceae > Streptomyces. The sequence goes on along the minus strand of NZ_RSAJ01000095.1, from coordinate 8,693 downwards.
GAAGACCCGCGGGTCGCGGTTGGCGACCGCCGGGAAGACCATGACGCCCTCGCCGGCCTTCACCAGCTGCCCGCCGACCTCGACGTCCTCCAGCGCGATACGGGTGTTCTCCGAGTAGGGGCTGAGCGGCGTGACGCGCAGCAGCTCCTCGATGGCGGTGGGCAGCAGTTCCGGCTCCGCGACCAGGCGCTCCCACTCCTCGCGGCGGCTGAGCAGGAGGTACAGGTGGTTGGCGAGCTGGTTGGCGGTGGTGTGATGGCCGGTCGCGAGCAGCGCGATCGACATCGTGATGAGCTCCTCCTCGCTGAGCCGGTCCTCCTCGTCGCGGGCGGCGACCAGCGCGGACAGCAGGTCGTCGCCGGGCTCGGCGCGGCGCTTGGCGAGCAGGGCGGACATGTACTCGGGCAGCTTCTCGAAGCGCGCCTCGTTCATCTCCTCGAGGGTGTGCTCGTCGCCGATGGTCAGCCAGGTGTCGATCCAGCCGCGGAACTTGTAGTGGTCCTCCAGCGGCACGTCGAGCATTTCGCAGATCACGGTGATGGGCAGCATCCAGGCGTACTGGGCGGCCAGGTCACCGGTGTTGTCGGTGGAGGCGAGCAGCTTGTCGAGGAGTTCGTCGGCGATCTCCTGGGCGCGGGGGCGGATCTGCTCGACCCGGCGCACGGTGAACGCCTTGGCGACGAGCTTGCGCAGCCGAGCGTGCTCGGGGTCGTCCATGGAGACGATGTTCTGCTCCTCGAACGCCTTGCGGACGCGCGGTACGTCCTTGCCGACCGTGGCGGCCCGGCTGAAGCGCGGGTCGGCGAGGACCTGCTTGATGTCGGCGTGCCGGGTGGCGAGCCAGGCCTCACCGCCGTAGCTCATGTCGACGCGGGTGAGGGCCTGCTCCTCGCGCACCTCGGCGTAGCGCTGGTGCAGGTCGGTGGCGACGGGCTCGCCGAAGGGGTACTGGAGCGCCTGGTGCATGGGGCAGCCGGGCGGCGGCACGGCGGCCTGGCCGGAGGGGGTGCTGGCGTGGTCGTCGGTGACCGTCATGTGAGGGTCGCCTTTCTGTGGCCGTGAGTTGAGGGAGCGTCAGTTGCCGATGGCGCGCGGGAAGTCGAACAGGCGGCACGGGTCGTAGGCCTGCTTGAGCGCCTTGAGGCGGTCGTAGTTGGCGCCGTAGTAGGCGTGCTGCCAACCGCCCAGGTACTGGTCGGGGAAGTTGATGTAGGACTCGCCGTCGGACAGCGGGTCGATGACGGTGAAGCCCTTGCCGGCCCAGTCGACGGCGGCGCCGGCGTCCTCCGCGCTCGGCCGGGCGCTGCCCAGGGCGACGCCGAAGCCGACGTGGAAGAGGGCACCGCGGTGCACGAAGGCGGTGGCGCCGGGGGCGAGGTCGCCGACGGCTCCGCCGAGGCCCATGAAGCTGAGGTAGCGGGTCTGGCCGGAGCGCGGGTCGGCCTCGAACGCCTTGAGGGCGGCGGCCGTTCCGGAGCTGCCGAGCGGCTTGCTGACCAGGCGGGCCCGCATGCGCTGCCACTGGGTGCGCGGGTGCGAGCCGCCCTCGGCCAGTCCGTAGACGTACTGCATGCCGTCGCTGAAGGGCAGGTCCAGGACGCGGCTGGTGGCCGGCTTCGCGCCGACGAGCGCGGCGAGTTCGGCGAGGCCCGTGTCGGCCTGGTCCCTGGTGCCGTAGTAGGCGCCCTGCTGGAGGACGACGGGCGGGTTGCCGGAGCCGGCGTCGGGCTGGATGACGATGACCTGGCCGGTGGAGCGGCGCGGGGTGTCCACGTACCACTGCTGCCAGGCGGTGAGGAACTTCTCGGCGTCGGCCCAGTCCCACACCTGCTCGTAGAAGACCATGCGCGGGGCCTCGATCGGGCGGACCTCGAAGTCGACGACGACGCCGAAGTTGCCGCCGCCACCGCCGCGCAGCGCCCAGAACAGGTCGGGGTTGGAGATGTCGCTCGCGGTGACCAGGCGGCCGTCGGAGAGCACCACCTTGGCGGAGACGACCCGGTCGGAGCCGATGCCGAAGCCGCGGCTCTGGAAGCCGAGGCCGCCGCCGGACAGGAAGCCGCCGACCGCCACGTCGTGGCAGGTGCCGGTGACCAGCTGCTGGTTGTGCGGCTTGAGGGCGTTGGTCGCCTCGATGCTCCAGGTGCCCGGGCCGACGTGCACGGTCGGTGAGCCGCCGCCGGTGACGTGGTTGAGGCGGCGGACGTCGAGGATGAAGCCGTCCTCGGAGGACGACCAGCCGAGGAAGTTGTGGCCACCGCTGCGCACCCGCGGCCGGACGCCGTTGTCCAGGGCGAACCGGACGGCCTTGCGTACGTCCTGGGCGGTCTCGGCGTAGACGACGCTCTGCGGCAGCAGCGCGTCGAACTCGCCGATGGCCAGCTGCTTGGCGCTCTCGTAGGAGGCGTCGCCCGGCAGGACGACGTCACCGGTGAGTGCCTCGCGCAGGGCCGCCCAGTCGGGTGCGGTGCCGGTGGCGCGGATCGCGGCGGACGCCGAGCCGGTGGCGGCCGCGCCCGCGGCCGACATGGCGAGCACGCCGCCGGCGCGGAGCAGTTTCCTTCGATCGAGCATGTTTCCTCCGTTGATGGGACGCAGCGGGCACAGCGGTCGCCGAATGCGGTGAATGCACGAGAACGCTATGGGGCGGCCGACGGTGCTGAATTCCCCTTACTCCCCCCTCATTCGGAGGGCCGGCGGCCCCTGGGGAAATGTACGGGTGCCCTTCCGTGGGTGGCTGCGCCTAGGCTCTCGGCCACCCCCACCGTGCATCGCTCATTGCCGTCAGGAGAAACGGGAGAACATCGTGACCGCTACCATGCCGGACGTGGATTCCGGCCCTCACATACACAGCCGGAAAGCACTGCCGTCCCTGACGGGAATGCGGTTCTTCGCCGCGCTTCTCGTGTTCTTCATCCACGCGTTGCAGCCGATCGGGCCGGTGGACCCCACCGGGCCCGTCAACCCGTTCGCGGACCAGGAACTGGGCAGGGACCTGCTGAAGCTCTTCGGCCCCGCCGGGTATCTCGGGGTTTCCTTCTTCTTCCTGCTGAGCGGATTCGTCATCACGTGGTCGGTGAAGCCCGGAGAACCGGTCACCGCGTACTGGCGGCGGCGGCTCATGAAGATCTTCCCGAACCATCTGGCGATGTGGACGGCGGCGATGATTCTCTTCGCGTCCGCCTATACGCCGGTGCACACCTGGCTTTCGAATCTGTTCCTGGTGAATTCGTGGATCAACGAGTTCACCACCCAGATGAGCGTGAACGCACCCTCGTGGTCGCTCTGCGCGGAATTGCTGTTCTATCTCTCCTTCCCGCTGCTGCTGCTCGGTGTCCGGCGCATCAGGGCGGACCGGCTGTGGTGGTGGGCCGGCGGCACGGTGGCGGCGACGGTCGGGGTCGGCCTGGTGACGGTGTACCTGCTGCCCGACACCCCGCGGATCCCGATGATCCCGCTCTCGCCGACCCAGAACTGGTTCAACTACACCTTCCCGCCCATGCGGATGTTCGAGTTCGTGCTGGGCATGCTGCTCGCCCGGATCGTGATCGCGAACCGCTGGCCGCGGGTGCGACCGGTGTGGGTGGTGGCGCTGCTCGTCGCCGGGTACGTGGCGGCGATGTACGTGCCGGCGCCGTTCAACATGGTCGCCACGACGGTCGTGCCGTTCGGTGTCGCGATCGCCGCGGTCGCCCACGCCGACGTACGCGGGGCGCGCACCCGCCTGGACGGCCGGGTCATGGTGTGGCTCGGCAACGTGTCCTTCGGTTTCTATCTCTGCCAGGGCGTGGTCATCTTCTGGGGCCGCCAGGCGGTGCTCGGCAACGGGCAGTTCAGCACCCCGGTGGCGGTCCTCGTGATGATCGGCATGTTCGCGGCGACCCTGCTGGGCGGCTGGCTGCTGTACGCCTTCGTGGAGACGCCGGCGATGAAGTACTGGAGCCGCTCGCGTCGCAGGCCCGCGGTGCCGCCCGCCGAGACGGGCCGGGAACCGGTGCGCCAGGCCGCGTAGACCCCCAGTCCCCCTCCGTACCCGTACGTTCCCCCGCCCGGGTACGGAGGGCTTTCTCATCCCCGCATCAACTCGGCCACCATGAAGGCCAGTTCCACCGACTGCTCCGGGTTGAGCCGGGGATCGCACAGCGTCTCGTAGCGCGCCGCGAGCGAGAGGTCGTCGAGCTCGCAGGCCCCGCCCAGGCACTCGGTGACCGGATCGCCGGTCAACTCGACGTGCAGGCCGCCCGGATGGGTGCCGAGCGCACGGTGCACCTCGAAGAAGCCGCGCACCTCGTCGGCGATGTCGTCGAAGTGCCGGGACTTGTAACCGCTGGCCGTCTCATGGGTGTTGCCGTGCATCGGGTCGCACTGCCACACCACGCGGTGCCCGAGCGCGGTGACCTTCTCCACGATGCCCGGCAGCACGTCCCGGACCCGGTCGCGGCCCATGCGGGAGATCAGCGTGAGCCGCCCCGGCACCCGGTCGGGGTCGAGCCGCTCGACGTACTCGACGGCGAGTTCGGGGAGCGTGCCCGGACCGATCTTCAGTCCGATCGGGTTGGCGAGCTGGGCGGCGAGCGCGATGTGGGCGTCACCCAGATCACGGGTGCGCTCCCCGATCCACAGGAAGTGCCCGGACAGTCCGTACAGCGCCGAGCCGCCGTCGTCGTCGGTCACCTCACGCAGCAGGGCCCGCTCGTAGTCGAGCAGGAGTGCCTCGTGGGAGGCGTACACCTCGGTGGTGTGCAGGGCGCGGTGGTCGGCCCGGCAGGCCTTCATGAAGCGCAGTCCGCTGTCGATCTCGGCGGCGAGGGCACGGTAGCGCTCGCCGGCCGGGGAGGCCTGGATGAAGTCCTGGTTCCAGCCCTGGACGCGGCTCAGGTCGGCCATGCCGGAGTCGGTCATCGCGCGCACGTGGTTGAGGGCGGCGGCCGCGTGGGCGTAGGCCTCCAGCATGCGGCCGGGGTCGGCGACGCGGGCGGCCGGGGTGGGTTCCGCGGAGTTGACGATGTCACCGCGGTAGACGGGCAGGTGCAGTTCGTCGGAGGGCTTGGAGCGGGGCTTGGCGTACTGTCCCGCGATCCGCGCGACCTTGACGACGGGCAGGCTCGCGCCGTACGTCAGCACGACGGCCATCTGGAGCAGGGTGCGGATGTTCGCCCGCACATGGTCCTCGGTGTTGCCCTCGAAGGTCTCGGCGCAGTCCCCGCCGTGCAGCAGGAAGGCGCGCCCGTGGGCGACGTCCGCGAGGCGCCGGCGCAGCCGGTCGACCTCGCCGGGCAGGACCAGCGAGGGCAGCCGTTCCAGGGCGGAGCGCACCTCGGCGGCCCGTGCCGGGTCCGGGTAGTCGGGCTGCTGGGCCGCGGGCCGGGCGAGCGCGTCGTCGACTCGTGCGGCCACGGCGGCGGGCAGGACGGCGGCCGGTCCGCCGCCGGAGCTCCGCCCGCCGGTGGTCTGTATGAGTGGAGGCATGGGCAGGACGGTAGGCAAGGCGGGCCCGGAGGCGGCCACTGGCCGGTAACCGGGGGCCCACCCTCTCAGTCGAGCTGGAAGAACTCCTCGTACAGCGCGATCTGTTCGGCCAGCATCGGCTCCCCGTACAGCACCGGCAGCCCCGCGCGGGCGGCCGTCCGCAGCAGCGCGGTCTCGCGCGGTTTCATGATGATGTCGGCGACGGTGGTACCGGGCTTGAGCGCGGCCGGGTCGAAGGGCAGCGGGTCCTCGGGGCGCAGTCCCATCGGGGTGGCGTTGACGGCGAGGTCCGCGTCCACGTGCCCGGGGGCAGCGGTGATCCGGTCCGGGAAGTGCGGGGCGAGGCGGGCGGCGAGGGCGTCCGCGCGGTCCGCGTCGGCGTCCCACAGGGTGAGGTGGGCGCCGGCCCGCAGCAGGGACACCGCGATCGCCGATCCGGCGCCGCCCGCCCCGGCGAGGCACACCGTCGTACCGCGCGGCTCGTGTCCCGCGGCCCGCAGGGCCCTGACGAAGCCCTCGCCGTCGAAGTTCGCGCCCTCCCAGCCGCCGTCGGGCCGCCGGCGCAGCGCGTTGACCGAGCCACTCAGCGCGGCGGCGTCGGTCACCGAGTCGGCGAGCCGCCGGCAGGCCTGCTTGTGGGGCACGGTGACGAGCAGCCCGTCCAGGTTGCGTACGGCGGTCAGGGCCCGGATCAGCTCGGGCAGTTGCTCCGCCGGGATCTGTACGGGGACCAGGACGGCGTCCCGTCCGAGCCGGGCGAACACGGGGTTGAGCAGGGCGGGCGCCCGCACCTGGCGCACCGGGTCGCCCAGCACGGCGTACAGCCGCGTCGTACCGGTGATGTGTACGGCGTCCACGTCTCCCCGTTCTCCGCTGCGGCCGGGACACCAAGACCGTAGGGTCGCCGGGTGGCGGCGGGGATCCCCTCAGGCCCCCCTGACTGGCGTGGGGACTCGCGCGGGGACCCGGGTGGATCAGAGGGCGAACCAGCAGCGGACGGTGGTGCCCTCGGGCCCGGTGTGCACCCGGACCAGGTCGGCGACGAGGTTGACCATGAGCAGGCCCCGGCCGCCCTGCCGGTCCCGGGACGGCGGCCGGCGTCCGGCCAGCGGGTCGGTGAGATGTCCCCGGTCGCGGACCTCGCACACCACGTGCCCGTCCTCGGCCCACACCCGCAGCAGTCCCGAACCGCCGCCGTGCACCACGCTGTTGGTGGTCAGCTCGGCGACGGCCAGCGCCAGGTCGTCGAGCCGGGGCCGTACGAGCCCGAACCGTCCGGCCGCGTCGGAGGCGAGGTGGCGGACCTCGCCGAGCACGTCGGCGACGAAGGCGTGGGCGGCCACGTCCGGGGCCGGGGGCAGCGGGGTGTTGCAGCGGGCGAGCGCGCCCTCGACGTCGTACCGTCGGCTCGCCTCCTCGCGCCCGGAGCCCGCGTCGACGACCACGGGGTGGGTGGCGTGGGCGTCGGCGACGGCCTGCGGGGCGAGGCGCCCGGTGTCGTAGGGGCACAGGATGGTGACCTCGCGGCCCCGGAAGGCGGCGTTGATCAGCGCCTCGTGCTGGACGCAGGCGGGGTACTCGGTGGCCGAGCGGCCGGCCCAGACCGGTTCGCCGACGATCCGTACCCGGGTGTCGGCCGGCTGGGCGTCGGCGAAGGCGCGCAGCACGCCTGGGATGATGCGGCCGGGGTTGCGCCCGGCCTCCCGCATGTCGAGGAACCGTACGTCCTTCTCGGCGCCGATCTCCGCCTTCAGCAGCCGCAGGTTCTCGGTGGGCACGGCCACGGCCACCGGCTCCCCGGCGGCGAGGGCCTTGTGCACGAACGGCACCACACCGGCCAGGTACTCCTGTTCGTCGCGGTAGAAGAGCGCCGGATGCGTGAACGGATCCGGCGCTTGCGCCACGGCGTTCACGGCGACGTCACCGCGGTCCCGCTCCTCGGAGGGCGGCGCCGTCGTGGCGCCCGGTAACGGATCCTCACACCGACTCCCCATTGCTGACTCGACCCTGCCCCTTCCGATACGTCTCCCCTCCCGAAACGTCTCCTGTCAGGACCTGCACGAGACCCCGTCTACCCCCTGAGTGCGCCCGGCACGCCCCGCCGGTCCGGGTGTACTCCCTGTGGGCGCGGGCAGGCGCATCCCAACACCGAGGGATCCCGTTCGGCCGCACCCCTGGCCAGGACCGGGTCCTGCGGCGACCGGTGACCTGACGTCGTGACGACTGTGGGGAGCAGCGAGGCGGACATGAGCTCAGCGACACACACATCGCTCGCGGGGCAGCCGGCCACCCTGACCATCGACAGCGACGTGGTGGGGGGCAGGGCCGTGCTCGTCCCGCGCGGCGATCTGGTCCACGGCTGTGCGGACACCCTGGCCGGCACCCTGGCCCTGCTGCCGGACGGCATCGACCGGGTGGACCTGCACATGTCGGATGTCGCCTTCATGGACACGACGGGGCTGCGGTTCCTGGAAGTGCTCGACACCTACGCCCGCCGCTGCCGCATCCAGGTGTCGGCGACCGGCTGGAACGGGCAGCCGCGCCGCGTCCTCGAAACGGCCGGCCTGGATCCCGACGACCCGCTGCACGGTCCCGGGACGCGCCGGGAGGCCGTGCCCTCCACGCTGGTCCTGGAGCGCGCCCAGGAGCTGGACCGGCTGCGCACGGAGGTCGAACAACTGCGGCAGGCGATCCGGACCCGCCCGGTCATAGACCAGGCACGCGGAGTCCTCATGGCCACCCACGCCTGCTCCTCGGACCAGGCCTGGGACGTCCTGCGCGAGGCCTCCCAACTCTCCAACACCAAGCTGCGCAAGGTCGCCGCGGCAGTCGCGGCGGGCGCGGGCGGCGACGGCCCGACCCCGTCCCCCGAACTACGCCGAGCACTCCGAACAGCGATCGACCGCTGCTTGAACTGACCGGGGATCAGGGGCCGGAGGACGAGGGACCGTGGCTTGGTGGCCGCCTGGCCGGTGACCGTGGCCGAAGGCGATGCCCCGGCACCGTCGACCGAATTGCGCCGGCTGCTTGAACTGACGCGGGCAGGGCCCTCGATCGAGAGCTGGGGCCGGTGGCTGGTGGCCACGCGGCCACCAGAGCCGGGGCGGAAGCCGAAGGGCGGGGTCGCCCGGAGGCGAGGCCGGGGACCGGAGGGGCTCCGTGGGGTCAGTACGGCAGCAGGCGGCCCGACGGGGTTCTGCGGTCGATCTCGGGCTGCCGGGTGT
>NZ_RSAJ01000959.1 GCF_003933965.1 Streptomyces sp. RP5T | reverse complement strand
GTGGCTCAGCTGTCCGATGGCTGGGCGTCATGGCCGGTGCGGGTGCGCGGGCGCACGGCAGGAGGACCCGGGATCAGATGTCCCGGGTCCTGTGCAGGCGGCCTACTTCTCGGTCACCCCTGCGGAGTCGAAGGTCGCCACCTCGTGCATCGCTCTCGCGGTGCTCTGCACCAGCGGCAGCGCCAGCAGGGCGCCGGTGCCCTCGCCGAGGCGCAGGTCGAGGTCGACCAGGGGGCGCAGGCCGAGCTTGTTCAGGGCGGCCACATGGCCCGGCTCCGCGCTGCGGTGGCCCGCGATGCAGGCCGCGAGGACCTCCGGGGCGATCGCGCGGGCCACCAGGGCGGCGGCACCCGCGCTGACGCCGTCGAGGATGACCGGCGTACGCAGCGAGGCCCCGCCCAGCAACAGGCCGACCATCGCCGCGTGTTCGAAACCGCCGACCGCCGCCAGGACGCCGATCGGGTCGGCCGGGTCGGGCCGGTGCAACTCGATCGCGCGGCGGACGACCTCGGTCTTGCGGGCCAGGGTCTCGTCGTTGATGCCGGTGCCGCGGCCGGTGACCTCGGCGGGGTCGGTGCCCGTGAAGACCGAGATGAGGGCGGCGGACGCGGTGGTGTTCGCGATGCCCATCTCGCCCGTCAGGAGCGCCTTGTTGCCGGCCGCGACCAGGTCGCGCGCGGTCTCGATGCCGACCTCGATGGCCTGCTTGGCCTCCTCGCGGGTCATCGCCGGACCGGTGGTCATGTCGGACGTGCCGGCCCGGATCTTGCGGGGCAACAGGCCGGGGGTGGCCGGGAGTTCGGAGGCCACGCCGACGTCGACCACGCACACCTCGGCGCCGACCTGGCCGGCGAAGGCGTTGCAGACCGCGCCGCCGCCGAGGAAGTTGGCGACCATCTGGGCCGTCACCTCCTGCGGCCAGGGGGTGACGCCCTGGGCGTGCACACCGTGGTCGCCGGCGAAGATCGCGACGGCCGCGGGCTCCGGGATCGGCGGCGGGCACTGCCGGGACAGCCCGGACAGCTGGGCAGAGATGATCTCCAGCATGCCGAGCGCGCCGGCCGGCTTGGTCATCCGCTTCTGCCGCTCCCAGGCCTCGCCGAGCGCCTTGGCGTCCAGCGGGCGGATCTGGGCGACGGTCTCGCCGAGCAGATCGTGCGGCTCCTCACCGGGCAGGGCGCGGCGGCCGTACGTCTCCTCGTGCACGACCCAGGACAGCGGGCGGCGCTTGGACCAGCCGGCCTGCATCAGCTCGGGCTCGTCCGGGAACTCGTCGACGTACCCGACGCACAGGTAGGCGATGACCTCCAGGTGGTCGGGCAGGCCGAGGGCGCGGACCATCTCGCGCTCGTCGAAGAAGCTGACCCAGCCGACGCCGAGGCCCTCGGCGCGGGCGGCGAGCCAGAGGTTCTCCACGGCGAGCGCAGCGGAGTACGGGGCCATCTGCGGCTGGGTGTGCCGGCCGAGGGTGTGGCGGCCGCCGCGGGTCGGGTCGGCGGTGACGACGATGTTCACCGGGGTCTCGAGGATGGCCTCGATCTTCAGTTCCTTGAACTGCTTGGCCCGGCCCTTGGGCAGCGACTTGGCGTACGCCTCGCGCTGGCGCTGGGCCAGGTCCTGCATGGCGGCGCGCGTCTCGGCGGAGCGGATGACGACGAAGTCCCACGGCTGCGAGTGGCCGACGGAGGGCGCGGTGTGGGCGGCCTCCAGGACCCGCAGCAGCACCTCGTGCGGGATCGGGTCGCTGCGGAAGCCGTTGCGGATGTCGCGGCGCTCGCGCATGACCTTGAGGACGGCCTCGCGCTCGGCGTCGTCGTAGGCGGGCGCGGCGGGGCCCGTGGACTGTCGCGCCTCTGCCACGGGAGCCGTGCTCACTTCCTGGACTTCCGGCGCTTCCGGGACCTCGGGGTCTTCCTGATCGGCCGCCCTGGTGTCCAGGTCGTCCGCCTGCTGGGCGAACCGGGGGTCGCCGTCCTCCGCGCGCGGGGCCGGGACCGCGTGCTGCTGTGCGC
>NZ_RSAJ01000958.1 GCF_003933965.1 Streptomyces sp. RP5T | reverse complement strand
CTCCCACCCCTGACGACCGGTCCCTCGCGGAGTTCGGCTACCACCAGGAGCTGCACCGCAGCCTGGGGCGGTACGCGTCCTTCGCGGCGGGGTTCTCGTTCATCTCGGTCCTGACGACCGTCTTCCAGTTCTTCGCCTTCGGGTACGCGTTCGGCGGCCCGGTGTTCTTCTGGGCCTGGCCGGCGGTACTGGTCGGACAGTTGCTGGTGGCGGCCTGCTTCGCGGAACTGGCGGCCCGCTACCCCCTCTCGGGCGCGATCTACCAGTGGTCGTCCCGCCTCTCGAACCTCACCTTCGGCTGGTTCGCCGGCTGGATCATGGTGATCGGACAGATCGTCGTGGTCGCCGCGGCGGCACTGGCCCTGCAGATGGTGCTCCCGGCGATCTGGTCCGGCTTCCAGCTGATCGGCACCGACCCGGCGCCGACCTCGGCCGACGGGGCGGCGAACGCGGCGGTCCTGGGCGTGATCCTGTTGGTCCTGACGACCGTCGTGAACATCCTCGACAACCGCGTCCTGTCCCTGGTGAACCGGGTCGGCGTCACCGCCGAGATCATCGGCGCGGTCCTGATCATCGTGCTGCTGCTGACCCACTCCGAGCGCACGCCGAGCATCACCTTCCACACCGCGGGTGCCGCGCAGAACGGCCTGTTCGGGGCCCTGCTGGTGGGTTCGTTCACGGCGGCCTACGTGATGATCGGCTTCGACAGCGCGGGCGAGATGAGCGAGGAGACCCACCATCCCCGGCGCACGGCGCCCCGTACGATCCTCACGGCGCTCGGCGCGGCCGGCGCGCTCGGCGGCCTGATCGTCCTCGGCGGCCTGCTCGCCGCGCCCAGCCTCACCGACGGACGCCTGGCGGTCGACGGCCTCAGCTACGTCCTCACCAGCAGCCTCGGCGACGGGGTCGGCAAGGCCCTGCTGGCCGACGTGGTGGTCGCGATCACGGTGGCCACCCTCGCCATCCAGACGGCGGCCTGCCGCATGCTCTTCTCCATGGCCCGCGACGGCCAACTGCCCTTCGCGGGCCGCCTCGCGCGCGTGAACCCCCGCACGGGCATGCCCACGGCCCCCGCCCTGGTCGTCGGCACCCTTGCCGCCGCCCTGCTCCTGCTCAACTTCGCCTCACCGGAGGCGTTTTTGGCGATCGGCACGACCTGCATCGTGATGCTGTACCTGGCGTACGCGATGGTCACCGGCCCCCTGCTGATCCGCCGCGTGCGGGGCGAGTTCAGCTCGTCGGGCACCGACGAGGAGGGCGCCCGCCTGTTCTCCCTCGGCCGCTGGGGCATCCCGGTCAACGCCCTGGCCCTCCTCTACGGCCTCCTGATGACCGTCAACCTGGCCTGGCCCCGGGCCGAGGTGTACGACCCGGCGGGCGGGCACTGGTACTTCCGGTGGTTCACGGTGTTGTTCCTGGCGGTGACGGTGGCGGTGGGCGTGACGTGGCGGGCACTGCGAAGGCGTACGCCTGCCGTGTAGCTCCCCTCGGTCCGGCGCCTGCCTCAGTCGCCCCGAACACGCGCGTGCAGATGCATGTCGTGCCAACCGTCCGGGTGCAGAACCGCACTGCGCTTGATCCCTTCGAGAGCGAATCCCGTCTTGGTGGCGACACGACAGGACGCCTCGTTCCGGACGGCGTGCATGAGCTCCAGACGGTGGAAGCCGACGTCGTCGAGGGCCCAGCGGGACAGGGCGACCGTGGCCCGCGCGGCCACACCCCGCCCCCGGGCCCCGGCGGTCGTCCAGTACGCCATCTCGGCCTGCCCGTCGTCGAGATGGATCTCGCGCAGGGCCACCCGGCCGAGCAGCAGCCCGGTGTCCGCGTCCGCCACGGCCCACTGAGCGGTCCTCTCCTGGGCCCAGGCACCGCGCCACTCCTCGATCCAGCCGCCGACCTCCTCGACGGAGTCGGCGGCACGGGCGTGCCATTGGCGCATCGCCGGGTCCTGGAACGCGGCATGCACCGCGGGGGCGTCCGCGGCCAGCCAGGGGCGCAGGAGCAGACCGTCGCCGGTGGGG
>NZ_RSAJ01000957.1 GCF_003933965.1 Streptomyces sp. RP5T | reverse complement strand
GTCCTCGCCGTAGGCGCCCTTGGCGGGGCGGCGGCGGCGCATGGGGGGCTCCACGCCGTCGGCGAGGCGGCGGGCGGTGAGGAGGAAGCCGGTGTGGCCGATCATCCGGTGGTCGGGGCGGACGGCCAGGCCCTCGATGTGCCAGTTGCGGATCATCGTCTCCCAGGCGGTCGGCTCGTTGAAGCAGCCGATCTCGCGGATGGACTCCACGGTCCGGGCGAGCTGGGTGGTGGTGGCCACGTAGCAGCACAGGATGCCGCCGGGAACGAGCGCCTTGGAGACGGCCTCCAGGCATTCCCAGGGGGCGAGCATGTCGAGGATGACGCGGTCGACGTCGGCGTCGGACAGGTTGTCCTGGAGGTCGCCGACGGTGAGCTGCCAGGCGGGGTGCGGGCCGCCGAAGTAGCGCTCCACGTTCTGCTTGGCGATGTCGGCGAAGTCCTCGCGCCGCTCGTAGCTGTGCAGCATGCCCTGGTCGCCGATGGCGCGCAGCAGGAAGCTGCTGAGCGAGCCGGAGCCGACCCCGGCCTCCACGACGCGGGCGCCGGGGAAGATGTCGGCGAAGGCGAGGATCTGCCCCGCGTCCTTGGGGTAGACCACGGCGGCGCCGCGGGGCATGGACAGGACGTAGTCGGGGAGCAGGGGGCGCAGCGCGAGGTAGGCGACGTTACCGGTGGTGCGGACAACGCTGCCCTCGGGTGCGCCGATCAGCTCGTCGTGCGGGAAGGAACCCTTGTGGGTGTGGAAGTTCTTTCCCTCTTCGAGCGTGAACGTGTAGTGGCGGCCCTTGGGGTCGGTCAGCTGAACCTGGTCCCCGACCTTGAAGGGCCCGCGCCTGCGGGCGGCACCGGTCGGTTCGGACATGTGAACAGCCTACCGGTCCGCGGAGGGGCCGCCGACCACTAGGAGGGCCGGGCCATGGCCTTGACGAAGGCGCGCTCGACGTCGGCCGCGGACAGCACGCCGTAGATCTCTCCGGTCTCCTCGACGACGAGGTATTCGGTGGCCGGGGTCGCGCGGAGGGTGTCCAGGAGGTCCTCTCCCGCGAGTTCGGCGGAGACGCGCATGCCGTCGGTGAGGTCCTGGGCGAGGCCGCTGACGGCGACCCAGGGGCGGCGGTGTTCGGGTACGCCGACGATGGCGGCCTCGCGGACGAGGGAGAGCGGGGTGCCCTCGGCGTCGACGACGACCAGGGCGCGGGCTCCGGCGTCGTTGGCGCGGCGCAGGGCCTCGGAGAGGGGGGTGTGGCTCTCGACCGGGACCGCGCGGCGGGTGAGGGTGCGGGCGCGCAGGTCGGGGAGGTGTTCCCTGAGCCGGGCCATGCGGAGGCTGTTGCCGGCGCCGGTCCAGATGATCGCGGCGAGGATCGCGGCCAGCAGGGCGTCCATCACGGTGTCCATGCCGACGTTGTCCTCGGCGGAGGAGCCGAGGGCTCCGGACTGGGTGAGCAGCGGGAGGCCGATGAGGACGACGACGGCGAGGGCGCGGCCGACCCAGGCGGCGGCGATGGTGCCGCTCATGGGTTTGCCGGTGATCTTCCAGACGACGGCGCGGAGCATGCGGCCGCCGTCGAGGGGGAGGCCGGGCAGGAGGTTGAAGGCGGCCACGATGAGGTTGGAGACCATCAGGCCTGCGAGCAGGACGCCGGGGACCGTGCCGGGTTCGACGGGTTTCATGGCGAGGTAGAAGAGGCCGGCGAGGACCAGGGAGAGCAGTGGGCCGACGAAGGCCAGGACGAACTCCCGGCCGGGGGTCTCGGCCTCCTTCTCGATCTCGGAGACTCCGCCGAAGAACTGGAGCTGGATGCGGCGGACCGGGAGCTTGAAGCGCAGGGCCGCGACGGTGTGGGCCAGTTCGTGGACGAGGACGGAGGCGTAGAAGGCGATCGCGAAGAAGAGGGAGACGAGGTAGCGGGCGGCGCCGAGTTCCGGCAGCACGCGTTCCAGTTGGCCGCCGAACACCCAGGTGATGAGGGCGGCGACGAGGAACCAGCTGGGGGCGACGTAGACGGGCACGCCGAAGGGGCGTCCCATCAGG
>NZ_RSAJ01000956.1 GCF_003933965.1 Streptomyces sp. RP5T | reverse complement strand
CCCCATCGACGTCGTCCCCGCCACCGAGCACCACCCACCGATCTCAGGGAGTGAGCGCGCCCGTGCGCATCTTCGATCCCCACATCCACATGACCTCCCGCACCACCGACGACTACGAGGCGATGGCCGCGGCCGGCGTCCGCGCCCTCGTGGAGCCCGCCTTCTGGCTCGGTCAGCCCCGCACCGCCGTCGGCACCTTCGTCGACTACTTCGACGCGCTGCTCGGCTGGGAACCGCACCGCGCCACGCAGTTCGGCATCCGTCACCACTGCGCAATCGCCCTCAATCCCAAGGAGGCGGGCGACCCGCGCCTCACGGGTGTCCTGGACCTGCTTCCCCGCTATCTCGCCAAGGACGGCGTCGTCGCCGTCGGGGAGATCGGCTACGACTCCATCACCCCGGCGGAGGACGAGGCGTTCGCCCGCCAGCTCGAACTCGCCCTGCACCACGGCTTGCCGGCTCTGGTCCACACCCCGCACCGCGACAAGGCGAACGGCACCCGCCGCACCCTCGACGTGGTCAGGGAATCCGGCATCGACCCCGGACGGGTCGTCGTCGACCACCTCACCGAGGCGACGGTCGGGATGGTCGCGGACAGCGGCTGCTGGATGGGCTTCTCCGTCTACCCGCGCACGAAGATGAGCGAGCGGCGCATGGTGGACATCCTCGGCCGGTACGGCACGGAGCGGATGCTCGTGAACTCGGCGGCCGACTGGGGCCACAGCGACCCGCTGAAGACCCGGGCCACCGGCGACGCCATGCTCGCCGCCGGGTTCGACGCCGACGACGTCGACCGTGTGCTGTGGCGCAACCCCGTCGCCTTCTACGGACAGAGCGGACGACTCGACCCGGAGTTCGCCGCCGGCGCCGAAGCGGCCCCCGCAGCCGACGGCACGGCAGCTCCCGCTCCCGTGCCCGCCTACGCGGGCAACTCCCTCGCCCGCGGTGGCGAGTGACCACGGAGGCCCGATGCGCTTCGCACACCCGGACGGCACCACCGTCCACCTCGCCTACTGCACCAACGTGCACCCCGCCGAAACCCTCGACGGCGTCCTCACCCAGCTCACCCGCTACGCCGAACCGGTCCGCCGCCGCCTCGGCAGCGACCGTCTCGGCCTCGGACTGTGGCTCTCCCGCCCCGCCGTCACCGAACTGACCACCGACCGCGCCGCGCTCGCCCGGCTGCGGGTCGAGCTGGACGCCCGGGGCCTGGAGGTCGTCACCCTCAATGCCTTCCCCTACCGCGGCTTCCACGACCGCGCGGTGAAGAAGTCCGTGTACCAGCCCGACTGGTCCGAGCCCGCCCGGCTGGAACACACCCTCGACTGCGCCCGGGTGCTGGCCGCGCTGCTGCCCGACGACGCCGTCCGCGGCTCGGTGTCCACGCTTCCGCTCGCCTGGCGGGAACCGTGGACGACCGACCGTGCCGACCGCGTCCACCGTCACCTCGACCGGCTGGCCCAGGGCCTGGCCGCGCTGGCCGCCGACACCGGCCGCACCGTGCGGGTCGGTTTCGAACCCGAGCCGGGCTGCGTGATCGAGAACACCGAACAGGCCGTACGCCTGCTCGCCGACGTCGATCCGCGCCGGCTCGGCGTCTGCCTCGACACCTGTCACACGGCGGTCGGCTTCGAGGACGTGCCCACCGCCTGCGCCCGGCTGGACGCCGCCGGGCTGCCCGTCGTCAAGGCACAGGTCTCCTGCGCGCTGGCCGTCGACGACCCGCAGGACCCGGCTGCCCGCGCCGCGCTCTGGGAGTTCGCCGAGCCCCGCTTCCTCCACCAGACCCGCGAGTCGCTGCGCGGCAGGCTGCTGGCGGTCGACGACCTGCCCGACGCGCTGGGCGGAGCGCTGCCGGGAGCGGGTCCCTGGCGCGTCCACTTCCACACCCCGCTGCACGCCGCCCCCAGACCCCCGCTGCGCTCCACCGGGGACGAACTGCTCGCCGCCCTTCAGACCCTGGTCGGCGGCCCTGCCGCGCTCACCGACCACCTGGAGGTGGAGACCTACACCTGGTCGGTGCTGCCCGGCGGCACCGGTCC
>NZ_RSAJ01000955.1 GCF_003933965.1 Streptomyces sp. RP5T | reverse complement strand
GGGCCTTGGAGTCGCGGACGGCTATGTGGGAGTGCAGGTTCGCGATCTCTACGCAGTCGTTTCCCTCACCGCCGCCCGAGTACGACGACTTCTGCCATTGGGGCGTGACGGTCCTCCCGGTCATCGTTCGGCGTCCTGCGATGACTTCAGCGCTTTCAGGAACGGGACGAAGGCTTCGGCCGGGAAGGTGAGGGTGGCGCTGCCCAGGTTCTTGGAGTCCCGGACGGTTACGCGGGCGGGGGTGTTCGCGATCTCGACGCAGGAGTCGCCGTCGCCGGGACCTGAGTAGGACGACTTCCGCCACGTGACAGGAGGGCTCATGGGGATGTCTCAGCGATTTCACCAGGCTGCGGACGAAGCCACGTCGGCCTTCAGCGGCCGGCAGGCGGGGACTTCAGGGCTTCGAGGAAGGCGGTGAAGGACCTTGCCGGGAAGGTGAGGGTGGCGCGGGCCGGGGTTTTGGAGTCGCGGATGGCTATGTGAGTGGGGTGGGTTGCGATCTCTACGCAGGCGTTACCGTCGCCGCCGCCGGAGTAGGACGACTTCCGCCAGATGTCGTGTGTGTTCATCGGATACCTCGCCTCACAGCTCTTTGGCCAGATTGCGGATCAGGTCCCGTGTCTGTTCGGGGTCGAGTGACGACGCTTCTACTCTACGGAAGAGTGTTCGGAATACACCGAGTTGGGCCTCCGAATCGATGAACACGGTGCGGTGTGGGGCGTCGCGGACCACGGTGTCCAACGTCGGGATGCTGCCACCGGCGTAGACCATGGCGCTGCCCGTGTCGTCGAAGCGTTCCAGTGTGAACGGGATGACGCTGACGGTGATGTGGTCCGCTTCGGAAAGCTCCAGGATGCGGGTGAGCTGGGCCAGCGAGGTGGTCCGGCCGCCGACCTTGATCCGTAGTGCTGCTTCATGGATCACCGCCCGGTAGGGGATCGACGTGGGCCTTTCGAGGATTGTTCGGCGCTGCATGCGATGTCGCACGCGCAGCTCGCGGTCGGCATCTGGGAGCTCCGGGATGCGCGTCGAGAAGAGAGCCCGCGCGTAGTCCTCTGTCTGGAGCAGGCCCGGCACGTGCAGCAAGTCCACGTCCCATCGGAATGTGGCGTTGTGTTCCAGCTCGGAGAGGTCCAGGAACGGCGTGGGCAACTGTCCCCGGTACTCCTCCCACCAGCCGCGTGTCCGGTCGGTGGCGACCTGCACCAGAGCGGAAATCAACTGCTCATCGGCGCAGGAGTAGTTGGCCGCCATGCTGCGCAGGCGTTTCTCGCTCACGCCGCTGAGGGCGGATTCGATCTGACTGATCTGGCCGGAACTCACTCCGAGCAGAGCCGCCGCCTCCCGCCCGGTGAGGCCGGCCTTCTCCCGCAGTCTGCGCAGCTCGGTTCCCAGGCGCACCTGGCGTGCGGTGGGTTCCGGCCTCAGTCCCGCCATGGAGTGCTCCTCGGATCAACGCGCCCGTGGGTGTGACTCATTCGGGGTCAGATTACGCGATCTGATTGCTAGACCTGAAATTGTAGGTCTACCGTCGGTGATGCAACGCACACTCTGCGGAAGTGCACCGCTGCGTCCTGCCGTGACGCATGCGGCGACGCCACCGCACCCGAACTCCGAGCAGCGAACTGGAGCTGACGCATGCCCGAAAACGATCCCTGGGAGTACACCCTCTGCATCCCGAACGACCTCCGAGCCGTCACCGTCGCCCGCCGTACCCTCCGGCTCATCCTGACGATGCACGGGCTGATCCGCCTCGTCGACACCGCGGAGCTCCTCGCCGCGGAGTTGGTCTCCAACGCCGTACGGCATACCGAGAGCCCCGCCGCGCTGCGGGTGCGGTGGGCTGCCGGGGTGTTGAGGATCGGGGCTTGGGACGCGGATCCCGGGCCGCCGGAGCCGCCAGGTGAGTTGGAGCTGGTGGAGGAGGAGGGGAGGGGGTCGGAGTGGGACGCGGCCTGTGGGGACGTGTGGGGGTGGAAGCCGTTGGCCCGGCACGGCAAGCGCGGGAAGCTCGTGTGGTGTGAGCTGGCCGTCGCATAGTG
>NZ_RSAJ01000954.1 GCF_003933965.1 Streptomyces sp. RP5T | reverse complement strand
GGGTGGGAGAGACCCGGGTACGACCACGCTTCCGGACACCGCTGGAGAAAGAACTGGCCGAACCCACGGGCTGACCGGACACCGGGCGCCCCCTCGTATGGCGGTTCCTGGACCCCCAGAGCGTCCGGCACGAAGCGGACGCGGCCACGGCAACCCGGTTACGGGAATCCGCGGGAGCGACCCGAGTACGACCCCGCCTCGGGACACCGCTGGAAAAGGAACTGGCCGAACCCACGGGCTGACCGGACACCGGGCGGCCCCTCGCGTAAGGGGCTGACCGTGACACCGGGCGCCCCCCCTCGTGCAAAGGGCGCCCGGTGTCACGGTCTACCGTGCGTATCGCATCAGCGCCCGCACCATGTGGCACGTGGTGTCGGACGGCGGGTGGACGCCGATCAGCTCCGCGGTGTCCCGGATCGTCTCGTTGCGGGCCTGGTTCGGCACGTAGACGCCGGAGTCGAGCAGGGCGATCGCGAGCCGCATCGCCTTGAGGCGGCGGTTGTGGGTGACGTACCACTCGCGGGGACGGCCCGGCGGCAACGGGCGCTTCTCCACGGGGGTGTACGGCAGGTCGAGCAGCACGGGGTGCTTCGCGGTGGACTGGGTGGGCAACGGCTTCGGCTTCAGTGCGGCAGCGGGCACAGGCATCCTCCTGTCGCGGTAAGGGCGGCCACCGGGACCCCGGCGACGCCCTCGAACACTGGTTTTATTCTACCGCCCGGCACTGACAAAAGCCCCTGGCCACAAGGGCTTTCGGGGGTGCTGTGACGCAGGTGGAAGACGGGTTTTCGCGTACCGTGAGTGCCATGGAGATCTGGATCAACCCGGCCTGTTCGAAGTGCCGCAGCGCGATCGGCCTGCTCGACGCGGAGGGTGCCGAGTACACCGTCCGGCGCTATCTGGAGGACGTCCCGAGCGAGGACGAGATCCGCGAGGTGCTGGACCGGCTCGGCCTCGAACCGTGGGACATCACCCGCACCCAGGAGGCGGCGGCCAAGGAGCTCGGCCTCAAGGAGTGGGCGCGGGACGACAGTTCGCGGGACCGCTGGGTCGCCGCGCTCGCCGCCCACCCCAAGCTCATCCAGCGCCCCATCATCACGGCGGACGACGGCTCGGCGCTGGTCGCCCGCACCGATGACGCCGTACAGGACGCCCTGTCCAGGAAATAGCGGGGTGTGACGCAGGTTACGTCACTCGACTCACGTGACCGCTGAGCAACCTCGTTCGGTATCTCGTACATAGCGGCGTACGCTCCCCCAACTCTCAGGAGGCGCGGATGTCGCGCAGGAGAACGCTCAGTACGAGGAAGAAGGTCGCGCTGCTGGTGAGCGCGGCGGCGGTGGCGGGAGGCGGGGCCTTCGCGATGGCCGGCACCTCCAACGCCTCGCAGGGTCCGCAGACGGCGGCGCAGTCGACGGTGTGTCAGGGTCTCGCCACCGCGCTCGGCAACAACCAGCGGTTCATCGAGGGCCAACGGGCGGCGCCCGACGCGCAGTCGGCGGCCCGGATCGCCAACCGGGAAGCGGTGATCGCGCAGATCAAGGTGCAGCAGAAGGCGTCCGGTTGTGTGGTCGGGGAGTCGGCTCAGGGCTCCCAGACCGCCACCGGGCAGCCCGCACCGGCCGCTCCCCCCTCGGCACCCGCCGCGACCCAGGCCCCGCCCGCGGGGAACGCCGCGTCCGGGCAGCGGGTGTGCAACGGCTCGACCGTCACGCTGTCCGGTGAGGCCGGTGCGCCCGCCGCGTCCAGCAACCAGTTCCCGGTGGGCACGAAGCTGAAGGTCACCAACCTGGACAACAACAAGTCCACGACGGTGGAGGTCACTTCGGCCTCCGGCAGCTGCGCCCTGCTCAACAACGCGGCCTTCGAACAGGTACGGGAGCCCGGCAAGTTCCTCATCCGCCGGGCCGTGATCGAGAAGGTGGGGTGAGGCCGTTCGGCAGGTGACCTCGTACGTGTCACAGGTCCTGCCGCCCGCGGCCACGGGCGGCAGGACCGGCGGAGACGCCGCCTTGGACCCGGTGGAGCGGTAGACCGGTCCAGGAG
>NZ_RSAJ01000953.1 GCF_003933965.1 Streptomyces sp. RP5T | reverse complement strand
GGGGTGAGGTGAGGGTGGCACCGGGGTGGGGTACGGCGTCGATCATCGGCGTCGGCCTCGGCGTCGTGTCGGGCGGTCCGGGCCCTGGTGTCGACGGGGCTTGCGTCGCTCGGGTCCGGTGAAAGGGTGTCGGCCGGGCCGGCTGTTCTTGCCTGGGGCCTTTGAAGGCCGAGGGCTGAGCGCTGAGTCCGTGATTGCGGGCTCCTGCGAGTCGCGCGGGTGGGGGAGCCGCTGGTGTCACCGTGGCTTCCGAGGCGGTCCGGAGCGGCCCTGGATCGCCACGGTCAGTAACGGTCCGGAAGGCTCGGGCCAAGGCTCCGGAAGGGGTGCGGGGAGCCTTTCGTGCCCGAGGAGCGGACCTGGGTCGTGATCGAGGTGCGCCTACGCCCTGAGTTCCCGGCGGTCACGTGTGAACGGTTCTGGCCAGGGACGATCGCTATTCACTCGTTCGAGGACGGTCAGTCGGTCGGCTTGTCGTTCTGGCGTGCGAGCCCTCATACCAGAGCGGGACGCTGAGCGGGGGAGTTTGTCAACTGCCGCTCGCACATGATGCGTTGGCGACTACTGTGAGTGTCCGCCGGGCGACGAGGTGTTGAAGTCTTCGGTTCTCTCGACCGGTACGCCACGACGCATGCCCACGGCGACGAGCCGAGGTGCGGGAAGGAGGGAGGCGACGCGCCGGTGACCGACGACCATGCCGCTGCGCGCACCGCCCGGCACCACGCCCGGCACCCCGCTCCGAAGCCCGCGAGGGCACGGGTCGGAGGCCGCAGACCCGGGCCGGCCGGCCCGGAGCCCTCCGGCCAACAGGACCGACGGACCAGTACAAGGACACCGATGTCTCACCTCCGCGCACCGGCCGCACGCGCAGACCGCCGCGAGGGCGGGCGGCACGGGCGGCCGGTCGCCCGTCCCACCCGCTCGCTGCCCGAGACGCACATACGGCCACAGCTGCTGCGGCTGGCCGTGCTCCCGCCGGTCGCGGTCGCCCTCAGCGGCTGCGCGGCAGTCCTGTTCACCGTCCGCTCCACCGGCGCACACCCCGGCCTCATCCTGTGGAGTGTCCTGGCCGGCGCGGTCTCGGTGGCACTCGCCGGCATCCTCATCGCCGCCGTGGCGGCCGACCGTGCCGCGAAGACGGTGAGCGACCGCGTCGGTGCGTTGCGCCGCAGCAGCGCGCGCCGCGAGGCGGACCTGCGGGCCCTGGTCGAGGGGTTGCGCCGCGGCGAGGCCCCGCCGGGCCGTACGCCGCGCGGCGGTCCGCCCGACGGGGCCGACGACTTCGAACTGCTCGCCGCCGACCTGACCCGCGCCCACGACGGGGCCGTCACCGCCGTCGTCGCTGCCGCCCAGCTCTCCAGCCAGGCCGGCAGCGAACAGAAACTCGAGGTCTTCGTCAACCTCGCGCGTCGGCTTCAGTCGTTGGTGCACCGTGAGATCGCGATCCTCGACGAGCTGGAGAACGAGATCGAGGACCCCGATCTGCTCAAGGGGCTCTTCCACGTCGACCATCTCGCCACGCGGATCCGCCGCCACGCCGAGAACCTCGCCGTCCTCGGCGGGGCCGTCTCGCGTCGGCAGTGGAGCAACCCCGTCTCGATGACCGAGGTGCTGCGTTCCGCCATCGCCGAGGTCGAGCAGTACTCGCGGGTCAAGCTCGTGCCGCCGATCGACGGAACCCTGCGCGGGCACGCCGTCGCCGACGTCATCCATCTGCTCGCCGAACTGGTCGAGAACGCCACGGTGTTCTCGGCGCCGCACACCCAAGTGCTGCTGCGCGCCAACCTCGTGACCTCCGGGCTCGCCGTCGAGGTCGAGGACCGGGGGCTCGGCATGCCGGTCGCCGAACAGCACCGGATGAACGCCCTGTTGTCGGATCCCGACCAGGTCAACGTCGCGAGCCTGCTGGCGGACGGGCGGATCGGGCTGTTCGTGGTCTCGCAGCTCGCGAAGCGACACGGGATCCATGTGCGGCTGCAGACCAATATCTACGGCGGTGTCCAGGCCGTCCTCGTCGTGCCGCAGGCGCTGCTCGGCTCGGAGCCGGG
>NZ_RSAJ01000952.1 GCF_003933965.1 Streptomyces sp. RP5T | reverse complement strand
GGGCGGAAGGCCGGTTCCGGGCCGTTGCTGCTCGGGGTGCGGCATCACGGGCCCGGGTCGGCGCGGGCGGTGCGGGCGGCGCTGGACGCGGCCCGGCCCCGGGTCGTGCTGATCGAGGGGCCGCCCGAGGCCGACGCGCTGATTCCGCTGGCCGCGGAGGAGGACATGCGGCCCCCGGTGGCGCTGCTCGCCCATGCCGTGGACGAGCCCGGACGTTCGGCGTTCTGGCCGCTGGCCGAGTTCTCCCCGGAGTGGGTGGCGATCCGCTGGGCGCTGGAGCACGAGGTCCCGGCCCGGTTCATCGACCTGCCGGCCACGCACACCCTGGCGTGGGGGAAAGACGAGACGGGGGCACAGGGCGACACGGGCACGCACGGGCCGGACGACGCGACAGCCGGTGGTGGCGCGGGTGGTGTCGGTGGTGCGGGTGACGTGGGACCGGCCGCGCAGGGTCCCCTGCCGTCGGGGACGAACGACACCGGGGCGCCGGACACACCTGTCACCGGCCCCTCCGCGGAGCGCTCTGTCCGGGCCGCCGCTGAGAACGCCGCCCCGGTGGAGGGCGAGGCACCGCCCGCCGACGGGGGCACCGCCCCGGGGGACGAGCCCGCCGTGCACGAGGCCGTCCGTGTGGATCCGCTCGGCGTGCTCGCCGAGGCTGCCGGATACGACGACCCCGAGCGGTGGTGGGAGGACGTCGTCGAGCACAGGGGCACGGGCCAGGGGGACGTGTTCGAGCCCTTCACCGTGCTGGAAGAGGCGATGGGGGTCCTGCGGGAGACGTACGGCACCGGCGGACACGACCGGGACCTCGTGCGGGAGGCGTACATGCGGCTCCAGGTACGGGCGGCACAGCGGGAGTTCGGGGACGATGTGGCCGTGGTGTGCGGAGCCTGGCACGTGCCCGCGCTGCGGCGGAAGAGCACGGTCGCCGCCGACAAGGCCCTGCTGAAGGGGCTCCCCAAGGTCAAGGCGGACATGACCTGGGTGCCGTGGACGCATCGCAGGTTGTCGCGACACAGCGGCTACGGCGCGGGGATCGACTCGCCCGGCTGGTACGGGCACCTGTTCGGCGCGCCGGACCGGCCCGTGGAGCGGTGGCTGACCAAGGTGGCTGGCCTGCTCCGAGAAGAGGACAGGATCGTGTCCTCGGCACACGTCATCGAGGCCGTACGGCTGGCCGAGACGCTCGCGGCGATGCGCGGCCGTCCCCTGCCGGGTCTGAGCGAGACGACCGACGCGGTGCGGGCGGTGATGTGCGAGGGCTCGGACGTGCCGTTGGCGCTGGTGCACGACCGGCTGGTGGTGGGGGACGTCCTGGGAGAGGTGCCGCAGGCGGCGCCCGCGGTGCCGTTGCAGCGGGACCTCGACCGGATCCAGCGGCGGCTGCGGCTCAAACCGGAGGCGCTGGAGCGGGAGTTGGAGCTGGACCTGCGCAAGGAGTCCGATGCCGGGCGCAGCAGGCTGCTGCACCGGCTGCGGCTCCTGGGCGTGGAGTGGGGCGAGCCGGCGCTCTCGCGAGGGAGTACGGGCACGTTCCGGGAGACGTGGCGGCTGCGCTGGGAGCCCGAGCTGTCGGTGCGGGTCGCCGAGGCGGGGGTGTGGGGCACGACCGTGCTCGCCGCGGCGACGGCCAAGGCGGAGGCGGACGCCGTCTCCGCGTCGGGGCTCGCCGACGTCACCGCCCTCGCCGAGCACTGTCTGCTGGCCGAACTCCCCGACGCCCTGCCGACGGTGATGCAGATCCTCGCCGACCGCGCCGCGCTGGACGCGGACGTCGGCCATCTCGCCCAGGCCCTGCCCGCCCTGGTCCGTTCGCTGCGCTACGGCGACGTGCGCGGTACCGACACCGGCGCCCTGACGGAGGTCGCCGCGGGCCTCGCCGAGCGCGTCTTCGTCGGTCTGCCCCCCGCCTGTGTCGCACTGGACGCGGAGGCGGCGGAGGAGATGCGGCGGCATGTGGACGCGGTCCACGGGGCGGTGGGGCTGCTGGGCGACGCGGAGGCACCAGGGGACGCGATCGAGGTTGAACGGACTTCGGTTCACCGGGGGCT
>NZ_RSAJ01000951.1 GCF_003933965.1 Streptomyces sp. RP5T | reverse complement strand
CCCCCGGAGGGCAAAGCAATGCCGGCGCAGCTCCCCAGCTGCGCCGGCATTTTGCCGTCCGCCGCACCCCCGTCCCCACGGGGTTTCATGGGCCGATGTCCCCGCCCGGACCGCTCTTCCGGGCCTGGGGTCGCCGCTCAGCGCCCCAGCATCAGTCCCACGGACGACGCCTGTGTGGCCACTGTCTCCCAGCCGTCGAAGACGACGAGGAGCAGGACCGCCAGGGGAAGGGCCATGAGCGTCGCCACCAGCGGGTGGCGACGGCCCGTACGGCGGGGCTGGCGTGTGCGGGACAGCGTCCGCGGTGCCGTAAGAGCCATGGTCCCTCTCCTGACCGTTCGGTTGTCGTTGGCAGCGGCGGGTGTCTGACCTCGGGGGACGAGTGCTGCACCCGCCGCTTGACCTCAAATCTAGGCGTCACGGGCTCACCGCACGTCATGCCCTCGTACCGATTGCCGGGCCTCCCCGAGGATGAGCCGTGACCAGCGGAGTACTCCCGTGGGTGGAGACGGGGTCCTAGGTCTCCGGGTCTTCCCGGAGGGGTCGCCCGGTCTGCCCCGCTTTCTCCGAGCTGTCCTCGCGCGGCACCGGCTGCTCCACCAGCGCCAGCACCCTCGTCGCCATGAAACGGGCCGTCCGCACCACCGACCCGTTGCGCGTGACTTCGCTCACTTCCACGACTCCGCGCCGGACCGCCGTCTCCACCCGGCGGCCCGCCCTGCTCGCCACCACCTCGTACGTACGCGTCGTGTCCCCTGCGTCCACGACTATCTCCACGCGATCACCCTTCACGGGTTCAATCCCCCTTCTGCGACGGGTGGTTGGGATCACACCGGAGCCAAAGTCCGCCCGTCCTCCGGCTCCCTGACCACCCCTCAATTCTCCCACCCGGCACTGACAATCCCTCGGGACGAGAGGGCGCGGCCTCTGCGCGCGGCGGCCCGCGGAAACGTAAGCTGTGGCTCGTCACACGGACCGGGCAGCGGGGATGAACATGGCGATGATGCGCCTGAGGCGCGAGGACCCGCGCGTCGTCGGCTCGTTCAGGCTTCACAGACGGCTCGGCGCGGGAGGTATGGGGGTCGTCTACCTGGGCTCCGACCGCAAGGGACAGCGGGTCGCGTTGAAGGTCATCCGGCCGGATCTGGCCGAGGACCAGGAGTTCCGGTCACGGTTCGCGCGCGAGGTCTCCGCGGCCCGGCGGATCCGCGGCGGCTGCACCGCCCGGCTCGTCGCGGCCGATCTGGAGGCGGACCGTCCGTGGTTCGCCACCCAGTACGTGCCGGGCCCCTCCCTCCATGACAAGGTCGTCGACGAGGGTTCCCTCGGGGCCGCCGAGGTCGCCACCATCGGGGCCGCCCTGTCGGAGGGGCTCGTCGCCGTGCACGAGGCGGGGGTGGTGCACCGCGACCTCAAGCCGTCGAACATCCTCCTCTCCCCCAAGGGCCCGCGGATCATCGACTTCGGTATCGCCTGGGCGACCGGGGCCTCCACCCTCACCCATGTCGGCACCGCCGTCGGATCCCCCGGCTTCCTCGCGCCCGAGCAGGTGCGCGGCGCCGCGGTGACGCCGGCCACGGACGTGTTCTCCCTGGGCGCGACCCTGGCGTACGCCTCGATGGGCGACTCGCCCTTCGGGCACGGCAGTTCCGAGGTGATGCTGTACCGCGTGGTACACGAGGAGGCCCAGCTGCACGGCGTGCCCGACGCGGTCGCCCCGCTCATCCGCGCGTGCCTGGCGAAGGATCCCGAGGAGCGGCCGAGCACCCTCCAGCTGTCGCTGCGGCTCAAGGAGATCGCGGCCCGCGAGGCGCAGGGCCTGCCGGATCTGCGCCCGCCCGTCCCGCGTGCCGGGGAGGCGGACCGGCCCACCGGACGCATCGCCGACACCTACCCGGAGCGGGCCGCCCAGCGCCGTCCCCAGGGGCAGCCGGGGCCGTCCGGCACCCAGGGGACGCCCTCGGCCCGCGGTTCCGGGCAGGGGCGGGGCCAGGGCCCGGCGCGCGGCGGGGTGCCGTCGCGCGGTGGCAGTACCCCGCGCGGCAACGGCGTGCCCTCCTCCCGTTCCGGCC
>NZ_RSAJ01000950.1 GCF_003933965.1 Streptomyces sp. RP5T | reverse complement strand
CGACCCGGCGAGCCCGACCCCCTCACCGACGGACAGCGCCGACCCGTCCCCGTCCGTGTCGTAACGGCTGCGACGGCGGGGCGGGCGCGGCCGACGCCTTCCGGCCCGGCGCTCAGCCGGTCGGGTCCGCCGGATGCGGTGCCAGCAGCGGCAGTTGGGAGGCCAGGCGTTGCTCGCAGAGTTCGACGAGGCGGTCGTAACCCGCCTTGCCCATCAGCTCGATCAGCTCGGGGCGGTAGGACACGTAGACCGGGTCGCCGGCGCCGTGTGCCGAGGTCGCCGACGTGCACCACCAGTGCAGGTCGTGGCCGCCCGAACCCCAGCCGCGCCGGTCGTACTCGCCGATCGACACCTGGAGCACGCGGGTGTCGTCGGGCCGGTCGATCCAGTCGTACGTCCGCCGCACCGGAAGCTGCCAGCAGACGTCCGGCTTGGTCTCCAGCGGCTCGCGGCCCTCCCGCAGCGCCAGGATGTGCAGCGAGCAGCCCTGGCCGCCCGCGAAGCCGGGCCGGTTCTGGAAGATGCAGGAGCCCTGGAAGGGCCGGGTCTGCCGGTCGCCGTCCTCGTCCTCGGAGACCCAGCCGTTCGCCGTGCCCTCGGCGTGGTGCTGCCAGATGTCCGGGGTGAGCCGCGCCACGTGCTCGGCGACCCGCTGCTCGTCCTCCTCGTCGGAGAAGTGGGCGCCCAGCGTGCAGCAGCCGTCGTCCGCCCGGCCCGCCTGGATGCCCTGGCAGCCGCTGCCGAAGATGCAGTTCCACCGAGAGGTCAGCCATGTCAGATCGCAGCGGAAGACCTGCTCGTCGTCCGCCGGATCCGGGAACTCCACCCACGCGCGCGCGAAGTCGAGCCCCTTCTCGTCGGCCTTCAGAGCCTTCAGGGCCTTCCGTGACTGCTTCGGCGGCTTCACCCGCGAAGGACCGTCGGCAGATACGGCCGTTTTGTCGTCCTTCACCTTTTTCGTCTTTGGCACGCGTCCAGGGTAAGTCGCCCAAGGCCCCTCCGGAGACAGTCGAGCGCCCGGCTGGCAGTAGCGTTCCCTACATGAGACTCGGTGTCCTCGACGTGGGATCGAACACGGTGCACCTGCTGGTGGTGGACGCGCACCCCGGCGCACGCCCCCTGCCCGCGCACTCGCACAAGGCGGAACTGCGCCTCGCCCAACTGCTCGACCACGCCGGGGCGATCGGTTCCGAGGGCGTCGAGAAGCTGGTCTCCGTCGTCAAGGACGCGCTCCAGGCCGCCGAGGACAAGGGCGTCGAGGACCTGCTCCCGTTCGCCACCTCCGCCGTCCGCGAGGCCAGCAACGCCGACGACGTCCTCGCGCGCGTGAAGGCCGAGACCGGCGTCGAGCTCCAGGTCCTCACCGGTGCCGAGGAGGCCCGTCTCACCTTCCTCGCCGCCCGCCGCTGGTTCGGCTGGTCGGCCGGCAAGCTCCTGGTCCTCGACATCGGCGGCGGCTCCCTGGAGATCGCCTACGGCATCGACGAGGAACCGGACGCGGCGGTCTCCCTGCCGCTCGGCGCGGGCCGCCTCACCGCGGGCTGGCTCCCCGGGGACCCCCCGAGCCCGGACGCCATCAGGGCCCTGCGCCGCCATGTCCGGGCCCAGATCGCCCGTACCGTCGGCGAGTTCGCCCGGTTCGGTGCCCCCGACCACGTGGTCGCCACCTCCAAGACCTTCAAGCAGCTGGCCCGCCTGGCGGGCGCGGCCCGCTCCGCCGAGGGCCTCTACGTCCAGCGCGAACTCAAGCGCGAGTCCCTGGAGGCCTGGGTCCCGAGGCTGGCCGGCATGACGACGGACCAGCGGGCGGAACTCCCGGGCGTCTCCGAGGGCAGGGCGAACCAGCTGCTGGCCGGTGCGCTGGTGGCCGAGGGCGCGATGGATCTGTTCGGCGTGGAAACGGTCGAGATCTGCCCCTGGGCGCTGCGGGAGGGCGTGATCCTGCGCAGACTCGATCACATGGGTTCACCGCAGACCCTCTGAAGGCTCGGGCCGAACCGGTCCGGGGCCCCGCCGCGGCGCGTGCGACGGGCCACGACGCACCCCCACCCCTGGCTCTTATACACATCTGACGCTGCC
>NZ_RSAJ01000094.1 GCF_003933965.1 Streptomyces sp. RP5T | reverse complement strand
AGCCGGTGCCGAACCCGGAACCGGGGCCGCCGCTCAGCTGACGGCGACCGCCCGAACACACTGGAGGAGGGCCACCGCACGGTGGCCCTCCTCCATGTCAGGGGAACGCTCAGCCGGTCACCTCGGACCGGTCCCCGCCCCACAGCGTGTGGAACGAGCCCTCGCGGTCCGTGCGCCGGTAGGTGTGCGCGCCGAAGAAGTCCCGCTGCCCCTGCGTCAGCGCCGCGGGCAGCCGCTCGGCGCGCAGCGCGTCGTAGTAGGCGAGCGCCGCCGCGAAGCCCGGCGTCGGCACACCCTGGCGGGTCGCCGCGACGATGACCTCGCGCCAGTCGTCCTGGGCGTCGGCGATCTCCTGCGCGAAGGTGTCGTCGGAGAGCAGGCTGGGCAGGTCCGCGCGGGTGTCGTAGGCGGAGCGGATGCGGTCCAGGAAGGCCGCGCGGATGATGCAGCCACCGCGCCAGATCGCCGAGACGGCACCGAGGTCGATGTCCCAGTCGTACTCCTCGCGGGCGGCCGCGATCTCGTGGAAGCCCTGGGTGTACGACACGATCTTCGAGGCGTACAGCGCCTGCTCCACGCGGTCCGCGAAGGCGCCCGCCTCGGACTCCGACAGCGCGGACGCCTTGGGCCCGGCGAGACCGCGGGACGCCTCCCGCAGCTCCGCGTGCCCGGACAGCGAGCGGGCGAAGACCGCCTCCGCGATACCGGAGACCGGGACGCCCAGGTCCAGCGCGATCTGCACGGTCCAGCGGCCGGTGCCCTTCTGCTCGGCCTGGTCCACCACCACGTCCACGAACGGCTTGCCCGTCGCCGCGTCCACGTGGGAGAGCACCTCGGCGGTGATCTCGATCAGGTACGAGTCCAGCCGGCCGGTGTTCCAGGTGCGGAAGATGTCGGCGATCTGCGCGGGCGAGTACCCGGCCACGTCCCGCAGCAACTGGTACGCCTCACCGATCAGCTGCATGTCGGCGTACTCGATGCCGTTGTGGACCATCTTCACGAAGTGCCCGGCGCCGTCGGGACCGACGTGGGTCACGCACGGGGCGCCGTCCTTCGCCTTCGCGGAGATCTTCTCCAGCATCGGGCCGAGCGAGTCGTACGACTCCTTCGGGCCGCCCGGCATGATGCTCGGGCCGTTGAGCGCGCCCTCCTCGCCGCCGGAGACGCCCATGCCGACGAAGTGGATACCCTGCTCGCGCAGTTCGCGCTCGCGGCGCCGGGTGTCCGCGAAGTGCGCGTTGCCGCCGTCGATGATCATGTCGCCGGGCTCCAGCAGCGGCGCGAACTCCTGGATCACCGCGTCGGTCGGCTCACCGGCCTTCACCATGATGACCAGACGGCGCGGCCGCTCCAGGGCCGCCACGAACTCCTTCGCGGTCTCGGCCGCGATGAAGTCGCCCTCGCTCCCGAACTCCTCGACCAGGGCGTGCGTACGCGAGGCGGTCCGGTTGTGCAGGGCGACCGTATAGCCGTTGCGGGCGAAGTTACGGGCGAGGTTGCGGCCCATGACCGCGAGGCCCGTGACGCCGATCTGCGCTGTGTTGCTCATACCGCCTGCTCCCAAAAGATCCTGTGGATCGCGTAGGTCGTCTATCGCTGCCGGTCGTGCTGGTCAGTATCGTCCACCGGACATCCTGGCTTGTCGGGGGACTGTCCGCACACCAGGGATACGGTTCGGGCGCCTCGTTGCGTTCAGCGTGGGACGCCGGCCGGCCGCGCGCCCCCACGCGGCTGGTTGCCGTCTTGTCATGGCCTGTTCGCGGCGCTTACTTTTGCCCCTCCTGGCGCACGACGCATGTCTGACGCATGTCTAGGGGGAGGCCTCATGGCCGTACGCGGCCGGCACCGCCGGTATCAGCCGAACAGGATCAACCGCGCCTCGCTCACCGTCACCGCCGGCGGCGTCGGCATCGCGGTCCCGCTCATCGGCACCGGCACGGCCCACGCGGCCGACGTGGACACCTGGAACAAGGTCGCCGCGTGCGAGTCCAGCAGCAACTGGAGCATCAACACCGGCAACGGCTACTACGGCGGGCTCCAGTTCACCCAGTCCACCTGGGAGGCGTACGGCGGCACCCGGTACGCGGCCCGAGCGGATCTGGCCACCAGGGACCAGCAGATCGCCGTGGCGGAGAAGGTGCTCGACGGACAGGGGCCGGGCGCCTGGCCGGCCTGCTCCGAGCGGGCCGGACTCACCCGCGGGGGCACCGCCCCGGGCGTCCGCCCCCTCACCGGGAAGACGACCTCCGTGCGGGACGTCCAGCCGCAGACCACCCCGCAGTCGCGGGCCGGGTCCGCCGAGATGTACACCGTGGTCCGGGGCGACTCGCTCTCCGGG
Organism: Streptomyces sp. RP5T; assembly: GCF_003933965.1. Taxonomy (GTDB): domain Bacteria; phylum Actinomycetota; class Actinomycetes; order Streptomycetales; family Streptomycetaceae; genus Streptomyces. The sequence goes on along the minus strand of NZ_RSAJ01000094.1, from coordinate 19,215 downwards.
ATCGCCGACGCGCACAAGGTGCGGGGCGGCTGGCAGGGGCTGTACTCCGCCAACCGGAAGACCATCGGCGCCGATCCCGACCTCATCCTGCCCGGACAGCGGCTGCGGCTGCGGGCCGGCGCGGGCACGCCCACCACCACCGGGCACACCTCGGCCCCGACCCGGAAGACCTCCTCCGACACCGGCGAGAAGACCGAGAAGGCCGCCAGGACCGGACTGGTCGCCCCCGTGAACGCCTCCCTCGGCACCCCGTACCACAAGGCGGGCTCCGCCTGGTCGAAGGGCTACCACACCGGCGTCGACTTCGCCGTTCCCACCGGGACCTCCGTGAAGGCGGTCGCGGCCGGCAGGGTCGTCACCTCCGGGTGGGGCGGCTCCTTCGGCTACCAGGTGGTGATCCGCCACGCCGACGGCCGCTACACGCAGTACGCCCACCTGTCCGCGATCTCCGTGAAGTCCGGGCAGAGCGTGGGCCCCGGCCAGCGCATCGGCCGCTCGGGCTCCACCGGCAACAGCACGGGCCCGCATCTGCACTTCGAGGTGCGGACGGGGCCCGGTTTCGGCAGCGACATCGACCCGGTGGCGTATCTCCGGGCGGGCGGGATCAGGATCTGACGCGGGTCCGGTGCCGGTCCAGAACCGGCATCGGGATGTACGCGGCGCCGTAGAAGGGGCCGTAGTACGCCGGGGGCTCGCCGCCCGGGGCCGCGGCCCGCTCGGGCGGGCCGTCCTCGGACGCCGTCTCGTGCGCGGCGGGTGCCGGCACGAGCAGTTCCTCGCGCAGGGCGGCGATCTGGTCGACGAGCACCCCCTCGCGCACCAGGGCGTCGGCCGGTTCCTCGGCCGGCGCCGCGGCGAACGCCTCCCCGCTGCCGGGCTCCGCGGCCGCCGCCGGTTCGGCGTGGGTGCGCTGGATCCGTTCCGTGGTCAGCAGGATCAGACCGCCCGCCGCCACCACACCGCAGCTCAGGGCGAGCGCGGTGCCCGTGGTGCCGTAGCGGAAGGTTTCGCCGAACATCGTGATGCCGACCACGGCCGCCACCACCGGGTTCACGACCGTCAGTGTCGCCAGCGGGGCCGCGAGACCGGCGCCCCGGTAGGAGGCCTGCGACAGCATCAGTCCCGCGGTGGCCAGGACACCGATCGCGGCCAGCGAGGGCAGGTCCCCCGCCGACACGCCGTCACTCCAGTCCACGGCGACCGTCTTGGTGAACACCGAGGACATACCGAACGCGATGCCGGACGCGGTGGCGAGCAGCACGCTGCGCACCACCGGGTGCCGGTGCGCGGCCCGGCCCGCGATCATCAGCGCGATCACCGCGGCGGCCGTCACCAGGCCCGCGAACACCCGCTGGGCCGTGCCGAGCGAGTGCGCGTCGGAGGCGCCCACCAGGGAGAGCAGACCGGCCAGACCCACCGTCGCCATGATCGCGCCCCGCCAGGCGGTGGCCCCGGCCCTGCGGCCGACGAACAGCGCGGCCATCGGCAGCGCGAAGACGATCGTCAGGGCGCCCAGCGGCTGGACCAGGCTGAGCGGACCGTAGGCGAGCGCCACCACGTGCAGGAGCCCGCCCAGGCTGTTCAACGCGACCGCCGCCCACCAGCCCGCCCGGCGCAGCGGCGCGAACTGCTCATCGGGGTGCGACACCGCGACCTGCTCCTGCACGATCGCCCCGCCCGCGTACGCGACGGCGGAGACGAGGGACAGGAGCACGGACAACGCGAGGGCACTCATGAGCTGCTCCTCTGCGTGAGGCGGGGGCATGCTGCCCGGCGCGACGAACGGTCGTCTTCCATGACCAACACGATGCCCGGAAAAGTTCTTCCCGTCGTCGTCCCTGAGCAGTCAATGGGTCCTACTGCCGATGGAGTACAGAACGGCCCGTGTCCTCCCCAGGGCGGGTGACACGGGGTGGAGGCCCCCTGGTGGGTGCCCCTAGGGGTCTTGGTACTACTGCTGGTCGTGGACCTCGACCCGGAACTCGCGGCGCTGCGACCGCTCGGCGCCTTCTTCGTACTACGCACGATCGGCGGCGCTCCCGCGGCCTCGCGCACCGCACTGCCGACACTCGCACAAGTCTACGAGAACCTAGGGTCGGATGTTTACCGAAATCCCCTGACTTTTCGTGTCCGGAAGGTCGCCGGGGCCCTGCGTGCCCCCGAGCCCCGGATCGCGGCCTCCATCGCCCACCTGGGCCTCGCCGCCCGCCTGTGGTCGGTGGCGCTCGGCTGCGCCGTCCGGTACGGGCAGATCCCCGACCTGTCCCCGCACCGGCTGCGCTGGGACCCCGACGCGAGCGCTCCCGACGATCTGCGGCTGGACGGGGTCACGCCGCTTCCCGGCGATGCCGGGACGATCGCCGAGGCTGTGCTGCACGGCCATCTCGAACCCCTGGCGGCGCTGCTGCACACCGAGTACCGGCTGGCCACCGGGCTGCTGTGGGGCAACGCCGGCTCGGCGCTCGCGGGAGCCGAGCGGCAACTGGGCCACCACGGCAGCGCCCGCGCCCTCACGGCGGAGCTCCTCACCCACCCCCTGCTCGCGGGCACGCTCGACGCCGCCACCCGGCGCCGCCGCAGTTGCTGCCTGTACTACCGGTTGCCGGGAGGTGGCCTGTGCGGTGACTGTTGCCTCACAGGAGCCCCGCGCTCTTCCCCGCGCGGCGCATCTGGGTGACCATGAAAGCCGACCAGCCCAGAGACAGGGGGTTCCGGGTGCGTGTGGGCCTGCTGACCCGGGAGTACCCGCCGGACGTGTACGGCGGCGCGGGTGTCCATGTCGAGTTCCTCGCCCGGGAGTTGAGGTCACTCGTCGACCTGGATGTGCACTGCTGGGGCGAGGGCCGCGCGGAAGGCGTGGTCCGGCACCGGCCCTGGTCCGCGCTGGACACCGCCAACGACGCGCTGCGCACCTTCTCCGTGGACCTGTCCATGGCCGCGGGCCTGGAGGGCCGCGAGCTGGTCCACTCGCACACCTGGTACGCCAACCTCGCCGGCCACCTCGGCAAGCTGCTGCACGGCATCCCGCACGTGATGACCGCCCACTCCCTGGAGCCCCTGCGCCCCTGGAAGGCCGAGCAGCTCGGCGGCGGTTACGCGCTGTCCAGCTGGGCCGAGCGCACCGCGATCGAGTCCGCCGACGCGGTGATCGCCGTGTCGGGAGCCATGCGCGAGGACATCCTCGGCTGCTACCCGGCGCTGGATCCGGCCAAGGTCCACATCGTGCACAACGGCATCGACACCGCCCTGTACCGGCCCGACCACGGCACCGAGGTGCTGGACCGGATCGGCCTGGACCGGGACCGCCCCTTCGTGCTGTTCGTCGGCCGCATCACCCGCCAGAAGGGCGTGCCCCACCTGCTGCGCGCGGTCCGGGACATCGACCCGGCCGCCCAGGTCGTGCTGTGCGCGGGCGCCCCGGACACGCCGGAGATCGACCGGGAGTTCCGCGAGCTCTTCGAGGAGCTGAGCCGGGTCCGCGAGGGCGTGCACTGGATCCCGCAGATGCTGCCGCGCCCCGAGGTGATCCAGCTCCTGACCCACGCGGCCGTCTTCGTCTGCCCCTCGGTGTACGAACCGCTCGGGATCGTCAACCTGGAGGCGATGGCCTGCGGCACTCCCGTGGTGGCCTCGCGGGTCGGCGGGATCCCGGAGGTCGTGGACGACGGCAGGACCGGACTGCTGGTGACCGTGGACGACGGGTTCGAGACGGCCCTCGCGGGGGCACTCGACTCCGTGATCGGCGATCCGGCCACGGCACGGCGGATGGGCGAGGCGGGACGGCGGCGCGCGGTGGAGGAGTTCGGCTGGGACGCGGTCGCGCGGCGCACGGTCCGGCTGTACGAGGAGATCGTCAAACAGGCGTAGCGAGCCCTGGGCAAGGGCAAGCATGGGTCACAAACCAGGTGAGGGGAGCGGCCATGCGTCGTGGCGGACCTTCGGTGCTCGGCATCGTACTCGCGGGCGGTGAGGGCAAGCGCCTGATGCCCCTGACCGCGGACCGCGCCAAACCAGCGGTCACCTTCGGAGGGACGTATCGCCTGGTCGACTTCGTCCTGTCCAACCTCGTCAACGCCGACATCCTGCGCATATGCGTGCTCACGCAGTACAAGTCGCACTCGCTGGACCGGCACATCACCACCACCTGGCGGATGTCGAGCCTGCTCGGCAACTACGTCACGCCGGTGCCCGCCCAGCAGCGCCTCGGGCCGCGCTGGTACCTGGGCAGCGCGGACGCGATCCTGCAGTCGTTGAACCTGCTCTACGACGAGCGCCCCGACTACGTCGCGGTGTTCGGCGCCGACCACGTGTACCGCATGGACCCGCGCCAGATGCTCGCGCAGCACATCGAGGCCGGGGCGGGGGTCACGGTGGCCGGGATCCGCGTCCCGCGTTCGGAGTCCTCGTCCTTCGGCGTGATCTCGCCGGGCTCGGACGGTCTCACGGTGGAGCGTTTCCTGGAGAAGCCCGCCGACCCGCCCGGCCTGGCGGACGACCCGGAGACGGTGTTCGCGTCGATGGGCAACTACATCTTCACCACCAAAGCCCTCATCGAGGCGCTCCAGCGGGACTCCGAGGACGAGGACTCCGTGCACGACATGGGCGGTTCGATCCTCCCGCAGCTCACCGACCGCGGTGAGGCCCAGCTCTACGACTTCAGCGCCAACCACGTCCCGGGCGAGACCAGCCGCGACCGCGGCTACTGGCGGGACGTGGGCACCCTGGACGCCTACTACGACGCCCACATGGACCTGATCGCCGAGCGTCCCGCCTTCAACCTCTACAACCGGCAGTGGCCGATATACACCCACTCCGGCCAGCTCTCCCCGGCCCGCTTCAACGCGGGCGGCATCGCCAGCGAGTCCATCATCAGCGCGGGCTGCCTCATCCGCGGCCAGGTCACGCGGTCCGTGCTGTCGCCCGGCGTCCTGGTGGACCCGGGAGCGGTGGTCCAGGGCTCGGTGCTGCACGACAACGTCAAGATCGGGCGGGGCGCGGTGGTCCGCGGCGCCGTCCTCGACAAGAACGTGGAGGTCCCGCCGGGCGCCACGATCGGCGTGAACCCGGAGCGGGACGCGGAGCTGTACACGGTGTCCAAGGGCGGGGTGATCGCCCTGGGGAAGGGCCAGCTGGTGTCCTAGGCGCCGGCCGGGCCGGCGCCGCCCCGCAGGGCCTCGAAGTTCCTCATGATCACCTCGTTGGTCCGGCGCAGCTGGTCCGAGGGGCTGATCTGGAGGTACTCGCTGCCCGGCTCGGTGTGCACCGGCACGTGTCCCGAGGGGGCGTAGAACGCGTCGCCCTCGTGGTAGACCTCGTCGTGGTCCGCGTAGTGGAAGGTGAGCTCGCCCCGGAAGACATAGCCCCAGTGCGGGCACTGGCAGCGGTCGTCGGGCAGCCCCTTGAGCAGGGGCCCGTGGTCGATGTCCTCGCGGAACGTCACGAAGTCGACCGTGTAGTCGCCGAACTCCTCGGCGAGGTCGACGACCGCGCCGTAGTCACCGCCCTGGGTGGCCGTGTCACGGGAAACCTTCGGCATCTCCGTCGCCTTCTTCCGGCAGGGAAGGGGTCCTGCGTTCATTGTCCGCGCGCGGACCGGCCACGGCACGCGCTGCGGGCTTGTCATGTCCCTGGACGGGAAGCGGAATCCGTGTTGTCATGCCAACTCCTGCCCATGACAACGTTGTTATGGAGGCTTCCGTGCACTCCAGGCACCTCACCCGCCTCAGAGACCGGCTGGCGTTACTGATCGCCGCCCTGCTCGGGGTCGCCGGCCTGACCGCGGCACCGGCCCTGGCCGACGATCCCGTCGAGGCCCGCGGACTCAAGGGCGAGTACTGGACCCAGTCCGCCCCCGGCGCCTTCGACTTCCACGAACTCAAGGCCACCACCTTCGATCCCGACCTCGACTTCGACAACCTGGAACCCCGGCTCGCCGCCGCGACCGGCCGCTCGGACGACGTCAGCGTCCGCTGGACCGGCAGGCTCGTCCCGACGGTGTCCGGCCCCCACACCTTCTCCGTCATCGGCGACAACGGCTTCCGCCTGTGGATCGGCGGACAGCTCCTCATCGACCACTGGGTCGACGACTGGGACCGCGAACAGACCGCCCAGCCGGTCGAGTTGACCGCGGGACGGTCCTACGACATCAAGGTCGAGTACTTCGAGCACTACGGCGGCTCCAACCTCCACCTGCGCTGGATCCAGCCCGGCGGCACCAAGGAGGCGGTCCCGCAGTCGGCGTTCCGGCTCCCCGAGGGCTACGACTACGACGGACCGATCGCGACCACGGTCCTCGGCACCGGCCGCACCCTGCGGCTCGACTTCGCCCAGCCGCTCGCCGCGCCCCCGGCCGGCCTCGCCGACCACTTCCAGGCGGTGATCGGCGGCGCCAGATGGCCCCTGGGCACGGTGAAGCAGGACCCGCTCAACCCCCGCGCCCTGCTCGTCGCGCTCGCCGAACCCGTCGTGGGCAACAAGAGCGGCACGGCCCGCGGCACCGCCGATCTGCGCTACGACGGCGCAGGCGGTCTCGCCGGCACGGACGGCAACGTTGTCGACGCCTTCTGGAGCAGCGGCCCCAACCGCTCGACGTACGAGCTGCGCACGAAGTGGGCCGACGAGGTGGGTCCCGGCAACGCCCTTCCCGAGTACCCGCGCCCGCAGTTGACCCGCGACAAGTGGCAGAACCTCAACGGGCGCTGGCAGTTCGCCGCCGCCGAGGCGGGAGAGCAGCCGCCCGTGGGCCGCGACCTCGCCGAGCGCATCCTGGTCCCGTACCCCGTCGAGTCCCAGCTCTCCGGTCTGGAACGGCACGAGGACCGCATGTGGTACCGCCGCACCTTCACCGTCCCGGCCGACTGGGGCATCGGCTCCGGCAAGCGCCTGCGGCTCAACTTCGGCGCGGTCGACTGGCGTTCCGAGGTCTACGTCAACGGCACCAGGGTCGCCGAACACACCGGCGGCTACGACAAGTTCGGCGCCGACATCACCGGCGCCCTGAAACCCGGCCGCACCCAGGAACTGATCGTCGGCGTGTACGACCCCACCGACGCGGCCGACGGCGAGAACCCGCCCCTCGGCAAGCAGCGCCTGGACCCGAGCGGCATCTGGTACACCCCGTCCTCCGGCATCTGGCAGACCGTCTGGATGGAGCCCGTCGCCCCCGACCACGTCGACTCCCTCAAGCTCACCCCCGACGTCCCCACCGGACGGCTGACGGTCGAGGCGCGGGGCGTGCGCGACGGCGTACCGGTCACGGCGACGGCGTACGACGGCAAGCGGAAGGTCGCCACGGCCCGCGGCCGGACCGGGGAGCCGCTCACCCTGACCCTCGACGACCCGCACCTGTGGTCACCCGACGACCCCTTCCTGTACGGCCTGAAGGTGACCGTCGGCGCCGACCGCGTCGGCAGCTACTTCGGGATGCGCTCGATCGCCGTCGAGAACGTGAACGGCACCCCGCGCACGGTCCTCAACGGCGAGCCGGTCTTCATGATGGCCACCCTCGACCAGGGCTTCTGGCCCGACGGGCTGCACACCGCACCCACCGACGAGGCCCTCGCCTACGACCTGAGGGTGCACAAGCAGCTCGGCTTCAACGCCGTGCGCAAGCACATCAAGGTCGAGCCGGACCGCTGGTTCTACTGGGCCGACCGGCTGGGCCTGATGGTGTGGCAGGACATGCCCGCGATGACCGCGGGGGTGAATCCGGGCCCCGCCGCCCGCGCGGAGTACGAGCGCGAGATGAAACTGATGATCGACGAGCACATCAGCAGCCCGTCGGTCGTCATGTGGGTGACCTTCAACGAGGGCTGGGGGCAGTACGACGTCGGCCGGGTCGCCGAACAGGCCAAGGGCTGGGACCCGACCCGGCTCGTCAACAACCAGTCGGGACTCAACCTCGGCGCCGACGGAAACGCCGGCGACATCATGGACGAGCACGGCTATCCCAGTCCCGCCCTGCCGCCCCACCCGGACGGCAGACGTGCCCTGGTCAGCGGCGAGTACGGCGGCCTCGGCCTGGCGGTGCCCGGGCACGCCTGGTCGGTCCAGCAGTCGTACGTCGACGTCGATCCGGCCACCTACACCGACGACTATCTGGCGAAGCTCGACGAGGTGCGGGCCCTGGTCTGCCGGGGTGGCAACGGGGCCGTCTACACCCAGATCTCGGACGTCGAGGGCGAGCTGAACGGCCTGCTCACCTACGACCGCGCGGTGCTGAAACCGGATGCGGAGCGGGTCCGGGCCGCACATCAGGCCCTCATCCGGGATGCCTCCCGGGCGACTCCGACAGGGTGCTGATCGGCGACGGATGAGCCCATCCGCACCATGTGTCCCGCCCCTTTCCCCGGGGCGGGACTTAATCTGCTGTTAACTGAGCGTAGCTTGATCGTACTTGACCGTAATCGCCGGAGGGCGATTGACTGCTGGTCCACCCGTTGTCGACGCGAGGCAAGCCATTGACTTCCGACCTGCTGGCCCCTCTCGACCTGGCGTTCTGGAACATGGAGTCCGCCGAGCACCCGATGCACCTGGGGGCGCTCGGCGTCTTCTCGGCGCACTCGCCCACCGCCGGCGCCCACGCCGCCGACCTGCTCGCCGGCCGCGCCGCCGCCGTCCCCGGACTGCGGATGCGGATCCGGGACGTGTGGCCGCTCGGCTTCCCCTACGCCTTCGGGGGCGCCGCCCGAGTCCCCGACCCCGACTTCGACCCGCTCCGGCACGTCCTGCTGCACGCCCCGACCGCGGACTTCCACACCGAGGCCGGCCGGCTCATGCAGCGGCCGCTGGACCGCGAGCGGCCGCCCTGGGAGGCGCACGTGCTGCCGGGCGAGGACGGCGTCTCCTTCGCCGTGCTCTTCAAGTTCCACCACGCCCTGGCCGACGGACTGCGGGCCCTGACGCTCGCCGCCGCCGTCCTGGACCCGATGGAGCTGCCCACCCGCGGGCCACGCCCCGAGGAACCCGCGAAGGCCCTGCTCCCGGACGTGCGCAAGCTGCCCGAGCTGCTCCGGGGTGCCGTCTCCGACCTCGGCCGCGCCCTGGACATCGGCGCCTCCGTCGCCCTGTCCTCCCTGGGTGCGCGCACCACCACCGCCCTGACCTCCGAGCCCAGCGGGACCCGGCGCACCGCCGGGGTCGCCGTCGACCTCGACGACGTGCACCGCGTCCGCAAGAGCCGCGGCGGCACCGTCAACGACGTGCTGATCGCGGTCGTCGCGGGCGCCCTGCGCCGCTGGCTGGACGAGCGCGGCGACGGCAGCGAGGGCGTGACGCCCCGCGCCCTGATCCCCGTCTCCAGGCGCCGTCCGCGCACCGCCCACCCGCAGGGCAACCGGCTCTCCGGGTACCTGATGAGGCTTCCCGTCCACGACCCCGACCCGCTGGGCCGCCTCGACACGGTCCGCGCCGCCATGAACCGCAACAAGGACGCGGGCCCGAACCGGGGCGCGGGAGCGGTCGCGCTGCTCGCCGACCACGTCCCGGCGCTCGGCCACCGCCTCGGCGGGCCCCTGGCCGGACAGGGCGCCCGGCTGTGGTTCGACATCCTCGTCACCAGCGTCCCGCTGCCCGGCATCGGCCTCAAGCTCGGCGGCAACCCGGTCACCGAGGTCTATCCGTTCGCCCCGCTCGCCCGCGGCCAGTCCCTCGCGGTCGCCATCTCGACGTACCGCGGACAGGTCCACTACGGCCTGGTCGCCGACGCGGAAGCCGTGCCTGACCTGGACCTGCTGGCCGCGGCGCTGACCGAGGAGGTGAAGGAACTGCTGGTCGCCTGCGGTGCTTGATCGTTTCCGGTTTCGGCCGGGGCCCCGCGCTGAAGTAAAATTCCGCGTTCGACCAGCGGACGCGGCCACAGCCGCACGGGTGACCAGGGAAACGGCAGCGCGATGACGGTGACAGACGACGGCTCGGCGACGACCACGGACGAGGTCGTGCGCGAGCCCGGTGACGAGGGCGACTTCGGCCCCGGCATCGACCCGGAGCGGCTGGCCGTCTGCCTCAGCGTGCTCGACGAGCTCGACAAGCTGGAGGTCGACCACCCCGACGCGATCGCCGTGCGCCGGGCCACCGCCGGGATCTACCGCACCGTGAAGCAGCGCCGCCGACAGGAGCGCCGGGCCGCCAAGACCGCCCACGACAAGGCGGTCACGGAGGCCACGGCGACCGGCTCCGCCCAGCGCATCGACGACGAGACCGAGGGCATCCTGCCGTCCTCGCGCACCGAGGAGGGCAGGGTCGCGGGGATACTCCAGCGTCCGCGCTCCTGCTACACCTGCAAGACCCGGTACGTCGAGGTCGACTACTTCTACCACCAGCTCTGTCCGGACTGCGCCCGCCTGAACCGCGGCAAGCGCGACGCCCGCGCCGACCTCACCGGCAAGCGCGCCCTGCTCACCGGCGGCCGCGCCAAGATCGGCATGTACATCGCGCTGCGGCTGCTGCGCGACGGCGCCCACACCACGATCACCACCCGTTTCCCGAAGGACGCCATCCGCCGCTTCAAGGCCATGGACGACTCCGGGGACTGGCTGCACCGCCTGGAGGTCGTCGGCATCGACCTGCGCGACCCGGCGCAGGCCGTGGCCCTCGCCGAGCAGGTCGCCGAGGCGGGCCCGCTCGACATCCTCGTCAACAACGCGACCCAGACCGTACGCCGGCTGCCCTCCGCGTACGCCGCCCTGGTCGAGGGCGAGAGCGCCCCGCTGCCCGCCGGTGAACTGCCCGCCCACCACGTCATCGGCGCCTTCGGCTCCGGCTCGGTCGACGGCCTCGCCGCCCTGCCCGCCGGCATCTCCGGCCTCGACGCCCAGCAGGTCGCCGACCTCGCCCTGGTCGCGGGCAACGCCAGCGTGGCCCGGCACCTCGACGGCACCGCCATCGACGCGGGCGGCCTCGTCCCCGACGTCGTCGACAGCAACACCTGGGTCCAGACCATCGAGCAGATCTCCCCGGTGGAGCTCCTGGAGACCCAGCTGTGCAACTACACGGCGCCGTTCATCCTCATCAGCGCCCTGCGCCCGGCCATGGCCGACGCGGCGCGGAAGGCGAACAGCAAGCGCGCCTACGTCGTCAACGTCTCCGCGATGGAGGGCGTCTTCGGCCGCGGCTACAAGGGCGCGGGCCACCCCAACACCAACGCCGCCAAGGCCGCCATGAACATGGTCACGCGGACCAGCGCCCAGGAGATGTTCCAGACCGACGGCATCCTCATGACCTCGGTCGACACCGGCTGGATCACCGACGAACGCCCCCACTTCGACAAGCTCCGCCTCGCCGAGGAGGGCTTCCACGCCCCCCTCGACCTGGTCGACGGCGCGGCCCGCGTCTACGACCCGATCGTGCGCGGCGAGGACGGCGAGGACGTGTACGGGGTCTTCCTGAAGGACTACGCGCCCGGGAAGTGGTGAGCGGACGGTCCTGACCGCCGGTCGGCGCCTCCGGACCGTGCACGCTCGGCCGGCGGGGACAAGGTCCGCCGGCCCAGGTCGTTCGCCGCGAACAGTCGGTTCCCGGTCGCCGCGGGCTGACTGATCCTGCTGTCCTGCGCCGACGGCTCGGACGCGGGCGGGGTGCGGGCCTTCGCGCCCGACGGGGACGTGTCCACCCCGGCCGGACCGGCGCCCCATGGCGGACGCCTGGCCCCGCGTGTGAGCCGCTTCCGGCGGGGAACACGGACCACGAGAGTCCTCCGCCGGGAGTTGTCATGGCACGTCCACACAGCATCGACCCGCGCGCCTTCAGCGATCCGCGCAACCGCTACCCGACCGACGAGGAGTTCTACGCGAGCGACCGTCCGGTCCACCGCGAGCTCCCCGAGGACCGGCCCCGCGGCGGTGCCTCCGACCCGATCAGGCATCCCTGGGGCTGGGGCATGACCGCACTGGTCGTCTTCGCGTGTCTGATCGTCCTCGCGGGCATCGCCCTGTTCCCGTGACGGCGTCATGAGGCCGGCGGGGCGGACGAGCGCAGCCGGTCGTGGACGGCGTACCCGCCCGGGTGCGCCGCCCGTACCCGCGTGCCCCCGTCCACCAGCAGATCCGCCCCGGTGATCCACCCGGCCGCGTCGGACGCGAGCCACACCACGGCGCGCGCGATGTCCTCGGGCTCCCCGATCCGCCCCAGCGGCAGGTCGACGGGACCCTTCTCCCACACGAACCGGGCCATCTCCGTCCGCACCAGACCGGGCGAGACCGAGTTGACCCGCACCCCCGGCGCCAGCTCGCCCGCGAGCTGCTGGGTGAGATGCAGCAGGGCCGCCTTGCTGGTGCCGTACGCGCCGACGTTCGGGCCCACGTGCCCGGCGCCCTCGGTGCAGACGTTGACCACCGACCCGCCGTGCTCCCGCATCCACCTCCGCCACGCCGCCTGCACCAGCCGCAGCGGTGCCTCGACGTTGACGGTGAAGGCCTCGCGCCACGCCCGGGGATCCACGTCCATGAGGGGGCCGTAGGGCTGATTCGTGGCCGCGTTGTTGACCACGATGTCGATCCGCCCGAACTCACGCAGGACGAGGTCCACGAGGGCGCTCTGGTGGGCGGGGTCGGCGACGCTGCCCGCGAGCCCGATGCCGCCGAGCTCGGCGGCGGTCCGCCGCACGTCGTCCCGGTTCCTGGCCGTGACGCACACCAGCGCGCCGGCCTCGGCCAGTTGCCGGGCCACCTCGCGCCCGATCCCGCGGGTGCCGCCGGTCACGAGGGCGGCCCTGCCGTGCAGTCCGTACGAGGACGTCATCGCCGTACCGTCTCATGACGAATCGTCAGTCAACAGTCTCCAGGCGGGAGTTGCGTGCCGCGACCAGCTCCAGGACGGCACGCCAGTCCTCCAGGACACCGGCGTCGAACCGGGCCGTGCGGCTCTCCTCGGCGGCCAGGCGCAGCAGGTCTTCGTCGGGGGCGGGGCCGTGGTGGCGTGCCAGGCGGTGGACGCGTTCGCCGAGCAGGGTGCGGACGACCTCGACCGCTCGCCCGGTGCCCATCAGCAGGCCCGCCACCTGGAGTTCCTTGTCCGCGGGCCGACTGCGGCGCAGCAGTGCGGCGGTCCGCAGGGCGTGTTCGCTGCCGCAGGCGTGCAGCAGATCCATCAGTTCGTCGACACTGCGCAGTTCCATACGTCAGACCTCCCGCCGGTCCGGCCGTTGCCGTGGGTCAGCAGATCAGGTGCGCCTTGCGAATCGGCCAACGGGACTTGAACTGCGCGGCCCCGATGCGTCGGAGGGCGGGTCGACCCGTAGGCCGAACGGGTGACTTCACAACGGGATGTCACGTGGCAAATCAGGCGAAAATCGCCCGGAGAAGCCACAGTGAATTGCAATGGTTACACCTTGTTTTCACTCCCTATCGAGCGGCCCCCCGCTCATCTGGTTAATCTGTAGCCGACGGACGGCAGTACGGGGTCCCACCCACACCCACAGTCCGTCCCGGGACAAGCCCGTCACCACGGCCTGCTCTCACATGAGTTGCCGGCGCCACCGCGTCCGACCCCATCTCGACCCAGACCCGAGCGGACGTCCGGGCACCGACCGTAGGTTGCCAGGTACGTCCCGAGGGTGAGCCCGACACATAAGGAGTGCGCGGTGACACCGGAGAAGACGAATCGCGAACAGCGCCCCAAGGAACGTCCGGAGCGCGCGGGCCGACGGCCCGGAGACATCGGCAGCCTCGACGTGTGGGCGCGTTCCGCCCCCATCCGTCTCGCGGGTTACGAGGACGACCTCGCCGAGCCCCACATCCTGCCCAGCGTGGACTGACGGCAGGACCTTCGCGATCGCCGACGGCATGGGCGTGCGAGACTCACGCCCATGCTGATCAGAGAAGCCGTGGCCGAGGACTGGCCACGGATCTGGCCTTTCTGGCACCGGATCGTGGCCGCCGGCGAGACCTACGCCTGGGACCCCGACACCTCCGAAGAGGCCGCGCGCGCCCTGTGGATGAACCCGGCCAAGCGCGTCCACGTCGTCGAGGACGAGACCGGAGCGGTCGTCGCCTCCGCCTACGTCACCCCCAACTACGGTGGCCCCGCCGCCCGGATCGCCAACGCCGGTTTCATGGTCGACCCCGAGCAGGGCGGCCGCGGCTTCGGCCGGGCCCTCGCCGAGCACATCCTGGCCGCCGCGGCGGCGGACGGGTACCGGGGCATGGTCTTCAACGCCGTCGTGGAGACCAACCCGGCCGTGAAACTGTGGACCTCGCTCGGCTTCACGATCCTCGGCACCGTGCCGGACGCCTTCGAGCACCCCCGGCACGGGCTGGTGGGGCTCCACGTCATGTACAGAGCCCTCTAGTTCCGGGCGTTCAGTCCAGCGGCGCCGTCCGCCGCCACGGCTGCCGCCGCTCCAGTTCCTCCGCGACCTCCAGCAGCACCGTCTCCGACCCGGGCCGGCCCACCAGCTGTACGGCGGCGGGGGCGCCCGAGGGCAGGGTGCCGAACGGGACCGACATGGCCGGCCAGCCGGTGAGGTTCCAGGGCGGAGTCAGCGGCGAGTAGGTGGTGTTGGCCAGGACGTTGCGCAGCCAGCCCCGCTCGTGCCAGGCCTCGGCCTTGGGGGAGCGGCGGGCCAGCGCCGGAAGCACCAGCACGTCGTGCTCGGCGAAGAACGGCTCCAGGCGCTCGCGCAGCCGCTGCCGGGCCCCGCCCTCGCGCACGGTCTTCACGAAGCGCCGGCCGATCGCCGCGTGCACCCGGGTGCGCCGGGCCAGCAGACGGGGATCGAGACCCTGGGCGTCCACCGACGTGCCCGCCGTCCAGGTGGCGAGCGAGGTGACGCCCAGCGACAGCGGGTACGGCGGGTCGGCGCGCCGCACCTGGTGCCCCGCCTTGATCAGCAGTCCGGCCGCCTCGCGCACCGCATTCGCGTACGGCGCGCTGATCGTGACTCCGGCTATCGGGCTGCGCAGGGACACGGCGACGTCGAGCGTGGCGGGCATCTCCCGTCGTTCCCACTCGGTGCCGGCGATGACCGAGAGCAGCAGGCGGGCGTCCTCGACCGTGGTCGCGAGGGGGCCGTTCTCGGACATGCCGAACCAGTCGCCGTCGCTGATGCCCGCCGGTACCACCCCCGAGCCGGGCTTCAGGGTGACGAGGCCGCAGTTGGCGGCCGGGATGCGCAGGGAGCCCATGCCGTCGTTGCCGAGGGCGACCGGGACCAGGCCCGCGGCGACCGCGGCCGCGCTGCCGCCGGACGAGCCGCCCGCCGTGCGCGAGGTGTCCCAGGGGTTGCGGGAGGTGCCGTGGACGCCCTCCGTGGTACCGAAGACGCACAGCTCGGGGACGTTCGTCAGCCCCACGACCACCGCGCCCGCGGCCCGCAGCCGCGCCACCACCGAGTGGTCGGCCTCGGCGGGCGTGTCGGGGGTCGCCGCGGAGCCGACCCGGTTGGTCTCGCCGCGCACGGCGAGGTTGTCCTTGACGGCCACGGGCACCCCGGCCAGGGGCAGTTCACCGAGGTCGCCCCGGGCACCCACCTCGTCGGCCTCCGCCGACGCCGCCTCGGCGCGCACCACCCGGAACGCCCCGATCCGCCCGTCCAGCCTCTCGATCCGGGCGAGGTGCTCGGCCAGCACCTCCCGGGGCGTGGCCCGCTTCTCGCGGACGGCGGCGGCGATCTCGGCGGCGGTACGGCCGACCCAGCTGGTCACGTGCGCTCCTCGGGGCTACTCGCGAGTACGTAGGGAGAACTCTGCCCGCAGGCGGACGTCACGTCGAGAGCGCTCGCGCTTGGACATTCGCGTCGGTCTTCTTGGACTTTTCACGGCGAGTGAGCCCTGAAGGCGCTCGCTGACCTGCGGGTCATCCGATCTCTGAGGCAACTCCGCACCGCTCACGCCCCGTTGACAGTGCATCTGGAGGGCTCAATGATCAGCCATCCGATGAATGGGGAGTCGCTCATGAGGAAACGGCTGGGATTCGCCGCCGTCGTGGCGCTGCTGACGCTGCTCCTGGCACCCGTGCCGGCGGTCGCCCGCCCGGACGGGGAGACGCCGGTCACCGTGCCGGCTCTGAGCCGGTGGACCGCGGAGCCGGGCGCCTACGTCTACCGGCCCGGGGCCCGGCTGGTCGCGGACGATCCCGCCGAACGCCGGGTCGCCGCCACGCTCGCCGGTGATCTGCGCGCGGCGGGCCACGGCTCGGTCCCCGTCGTACGGGACGGCGCCCGAGCCGGTGACATCGTTGTCGACGTGCGCCCGTCCCGGACCTCCCTGGGCGCCGAGGGCTACGAACTGCACGCCGGCACCAGGCTGTCGATCACCGGAGCGACCGAGACGGGCGCCTTCTACGGCACCCGGACCCTCCTCCAGCTCCTCGCCCGGAGCGACCGCGTGCCCGCCGGACGCACGGTCGACGTGCCGCGCTACCAGGAGCGGGGCGTGGGTGTGTGCGCCTGCTACATCCACATCTCGCTGCCCTGGCTGGAGAACCTCGTCCGCGAGATGTCCTACAACAAGCTCAACCAGCTGCTCGTGGAGCTGAAGGTCAGGAGCGACACCCACCCCGAGGCCAACACCTGGGGCTACTACACCAAGGACGAGATACGCCGGCTCGTCGCCCTCGGCGACAAGTACCACGTGCGGATCATCCCCGAGATCAACTCCCCGGGCCACATCGACCCGTGGATCGAGAACCGCCCGGACCTCCAGCTGACCGACTCCGAGGGGGTCAAGCAGCCCTCGCGCCTCGACATCACCCAACAGGCGGCCTTCGACTACTACACGAGCCTGATGGACGAGTACGCCCAGGTCTTCACGGCGAAGTCCTGGCACATGGGGGCCGACGAGTACATGCTCGGCTCCGACTTCGCGAAGTACCCGCAGATCCTGAACTACGCGCGGGAGAAGTACGGTTCCGGCGCCACCCCGCAGGACGCCTTCGTCGACTTCGTCAACCGCGTCCACGACTACGCGGCGGGCAAGGGCGTCGCGCTGCGCATCTGGAACGACGGGCTGACCGGCGCCAACACCGTGCCGGTGAGGAGCGGCACCACGGTCGAGCACTGGCTGAACGTGGCGGTGAAACCGAGCCGCCTCATCGCGCAGGGCCACTCGGTCATGAACGCCGCGTACTCCTTGTACCTGATCCGGGGCGGCTTCCACAGCGACACCGAGGCGCTCTACGACCAGAGGTGGGACCCGCGCGACCTCGAGGGCGAGAAGCTGACGTCCGCCCGGGGTGTCACGGGCGCCAAGATCAGCCTGTGGCCGGACAACGGGCGCGGTGAGACCGAGAACGAGGTCGCCGTACGGCTCTGGCCCGCGCTGCGCCACGTCGCCCAGGCCACCTGGGGCGATCCGCACCCCGACGCCGACTACGCCGCGTTCGTGGCGCGCGGCACGGCGGTCGGACACGCGCCCGGACACCGGGACCTGACCCGGGTGCCGGTGGCGGACGGAACGTACGCCTTCGGTCAGTCCTTCACGGCCTCCGTCCAGAGCACCGCGGACGGGTACGTCACCCTCCGCTCGGCGGCCGGCTGTCTCGCGATCAGCGGCGGCAGGCTCACCCTCAACGTGCCGCTGCAGCCCGGCGTCGAGGCGACCTGGGACGGCTGCGACCCCGCGAACACCCTGCAGCGCTGGGAGTTGGAGCCCGCGCAGGGCGGCCACCGGCTCGTCAACGCGATCACCCGGATGGCGCTCACCGTCACGGACGACGGCCGGATCGTGCAGTACCCGCCCGACCAACGCACCCCCGCAGTCTGGCACCTGAGCTGAGGAGCAGCCCCCATGACCGTCTCCAGACGCCTGTTCGTCACCGCCGTCGCCGGACTCGCCGTGACCGGTCTTCCGGGCCCGGCGGCGGCCCGGGCCGACGACCGCTTCTCCCGCATCCCCGTCTCGCCGGACGACACCGAGGCCGACCTCGTCCGCAAGGCGTCCCAAGTCCGGCCCACCGCACGGCAGATCGCCTGGCAGGGCCTGGAGCGCACCGCGTTCCTGCACTTCGGCGTGAACACCTTCACCGGCCTGGAGTGGGGCACCGGCGACGAGGACCCGGACGTCTTCCAGCCTGCCGGCCTCGACACCGACCAGTGGGCGGCCGCGCTGAAGGACGGCGGCTTCAAGCTGGCCATCCTCACCGTCAAGCACCACGACGGCTTCGTCCTCTACCCCTCCCGCTACACCGGCCACTCGGTGGCGTCGAGCAGCTGGCGCGAGGGCCGGGGCGACGTCCTGCGCTCCTTCGCCGACTCGATGCGACGCCACGGCCTCAAGGTCGGCGTCTACCTCTCGCCCGCCGACGAGAACCAGTACCTGCACGGGGTGTACGCCAACGGCAGCGCCCGCTCCCCGCGCACGATCCCGACCCTCGTGGCGGGCGACGACCGTACGCCGGACCGCTCCTTCACCCTCCCCGCGACCGACTACGGCGCCCACATGCTCAACACGCTGTACGAGGTGCTCACCGAGTACGGTCCCGTGGACGAGGTGTGGTTCGACGGCGCCCAGGGACGCATCCCGCCCGACAAGGTGGAGAGCTACGACTGGGACAGCTGGTACACCCTGGTGCGGACCCTAGCCCCGGACGCGGCGATCGCCGTCACCGGCCCCGACCTGCGCTGGGTCGGCAACGAGAGCGGCATCGCGCGCGAGGACGAGTGGAGCGTGATCCCGGTCAAGGAGAACCAGTACGGCCGCACCGACTGGGCACTGTCGTACGACACCCCGGACGAGGGCAGCCGGGCCGCGCTGGTGAAGGCGCGGCCCACGACGGACTACCTCCAGTGGTGGCCCGCCGAGTGCGACGTCTCCCTCCGCGACGGCTGGTTCTACCACCCCGAGCAACAGCCCAAGTCGGTCGACTGGTTGACGGAGATCTACTTCGGCTCGGTGGGCCGCAACGCGGTACTGCTGCTGAACGTCCCGCCGGACACCGACGGTCTCCTGCACCCCACGGACGTCGTCCGGCTGCGCGAGTTCCGTGAGCGCATCGACCGCGAGCTGCCCCGCGACCTCGCGCAGGGCGCCCGCAGGACCTTTACACCGGACCGCGTGACCCTGGACCTGGGCCGCGAGCAGGAGGTGGACCGCGTCCGCCTCGCCGAGGACATCCGGCACGGCCAGCAGGTGGAGAGCTTCGTCGTCGAGGCGTACCGCGACGGAGCCTGGAGCGAGGTCACGGCCGCCGGAACCATCGGCGCGAGCCGTATCCTGCCGCTGCGGGCTCCGGTACGGGCGGAGCGGTGGCGGGTGCGGGTGACGGGGGCGCGGGGGGCGGTAC
>NZ_RSAJ01000949.1 GCF_003933965.1 Streptomyces sp. RP5T | reverse complement strand
GGCACCGGCCGCGTGCGCACGACGGCCAACGCCTCGACGGGGCACGCCGGTTGCGTGCGCAGCCGTCCCAACAGGCCGTGCAGCCGGGCCCGTACTGGGCCGTCGACGCCGGCCCGCTCCGGATCATCGGCATAGACACCGGGCTGCTCGGGACGCTCGACGCCGAACAGGGCGCCTGGCTGCGCGAGGTCTCCCGGGGCCCGCGTCCGAAGATCCTCATCACCGGTTCGCCGCTGTACGTGGACGGCGAGCACCACCCGTGCGCCATCGAGGGCGGCGGCACGGTCGACGACATCGTGCGCGACCCGGCCCACCACTACGTCGCGGCGATAGGCGGCGACATCCACAACTACCAGCGCTACCCGGTCGACGTGGACGGCCGCACCATCCAGTACGTCGTCTCGGGCGGTGGCGGCGCGTTCATGCACGCCACGCACACCATCCCGCGCGTCTCGATCGGGAACGTCACGGAGAAGGACTTCCGCTGCTATCCCCTGCGCGGCGACTCACTGGCCTTCTACAGCAGGCTCTACGGCCGCCGGCTGCGCCTGCGCCGCTTCTTCACCCTCACCGAGGCCGAGGCCACCGCGGTGATCGCCGAGCGCCTCGGCATCCCGCCCACCCGCCTGCCGGGCGAGCCGGCCCGCGTCACCCTCCGCACCCGCCTGGTCGCCAGTCTCCTCGGGGCGGGCGGTCGGCCCGACCGCACCTCCCGGTTCCGGCTGCCGGTGCGCAAGATCTACACCCAGCTGTTCTCGCCGAGCTCGGCCACGTACAGCCCGCCGTTCTTCAAGTGCTTCCTGCGGCTCGACGTCACCCTGGAGGAGGTGCGGCTGCGCTGCTTCGCGGCCACCGGCAACCTCGCCCAGGAACTCGATCCGCCGGTGGAGGACGAGGTGACCATCCCCCTGACCCGAACCCGGCCCACCGGGTTGTAGGACCGGGAACATCACGTGTGACGGCCGGGTTGGCACCGGCGTACTGCTTGAGATGTCAAACAACCCGGAGGAGCCCGTGCCGTCCACCCCCCGCCCCCTGCGCAAGCTGGGCTTCCTGACCATCGGCCTGTTCGACGAGGCGGATCCGCGGCGCGGGCACGAGTCCACGCTGGAGATCATCGAGCTGGGCGAGCGGCTCGGCTTCGACAGCGCGTGGCTGCGCCACCGGCATCTCCAGTACGGCATCTCGTCCCCGGTGGCCGTCATGGCGGCGGCCTCGCAGCGCACCAGCCGGATCGAGCTGGGCACGGCGGTCATCCCGCTCGGCTGGGAGAACCCGCTGCGGCTGGCCGAGGACCTGGCGACCGTGGACGGCCTGTCCGGCGGCCGGATCAACCCCGGTGTGAGCGTGGGCCCGCCGATGCACTTCGACGACGTCAGGGCGGCGCTGTACCCGGACACGGCCGACGCCGAGGACTTCTCCTACGAGCGGGTGCGGCGGCTGCTGGACCTCGTGCGCGGTGAGCGGGCCGGCGCCTTCAGCGGGGTGCGGGGCTTCGAGGTCTTCTCGGACCGGGTGCAGCCGCACTCCCCCGGCCTCGGCCGACGTCTCTGGTACGGCGGCGGCAGCCTGAGCTCGGCGCGCTGGGCCGGCGAGCACGGCATGAACTTCCTGACCAGCAGCGTCGTCAAGGCGGAGGCCCCGGAGGGACCGTACGACTTCGCGGAGATCCAGCTGTCGCACATCCGCGCCTTCCGCTCCGCGCATCCGGACGGCGAGGAGGCCCGCGTGTCCCAGGGGCTCGTCGTCATCCCGACCGACTCGGCCTCGCCGGAGCAGCGGGCGCGGTACGAGGAGTACGCGGCGCAGCGCACCCCTCGTACCGCCACCCCGCAGGGGCCGGCGCGGCTGATGTTCGCGCCGGACATCGTCGGCACGTCGGACCAGATCGCCGAACGCCTGCACGCGCACGCCGCGTTCCGCGAGGTGGACGAGGTGGCGTTCGCGCTGCCGTTCACCTTCGAGCACGAGGACTACGTACAGATCCTCACCGACATGGCGACCAGGCTGGGCCCGGCGCTGGGATGGAAGCCGAGCGCGTAGGTCTGCCCACCGGGGGCGGCGGCGGGGTGGGTTGGGG
>NZ_RSAJ01000948.1 GCF_003933965.1 Streptomyces sp. RP5T | reverse complement strand
CCCCCGTGGTGCTACGCCAGCCCCGGCCCCCGCACCGGAATCGACGTGAACGTAGGTGCCGGCGCCGGGTCCTGGAAGAAGTCGTTGCCCTTGTCGTCGACGACGATGAACGCCGGGAAGTCCTCGACCTCGATCTTCCAGACCGCCTCCATGCCGAGCTCCTCGTACTCGACGACCTCGACCTTCTTGATGCAGTCCTGGGCGAGCCGGGCGGCCGGGCCGCCGATGGAGCCGAGGTAGAAGCCGCCGTGCGTGCCGCACGCTTCGGTGACCTGCTTGCTGCGGTTGCCCTTGGCCAGCATCACCTTGGAGCCGCCCGCCGCCTGGAACTGCTCGACGTAGGAGTCCATGCGGCCGGCCGTCGTGGGACCGAAGGAACCCGACGCGTACCCCTCGGGCGTCTTCGCCGGACCCGCGTAGTACACCGGGTGGTCCTTCAGGTACTGCGGCATCTCCTCACCCGCGTCGAGACGCTCCTTGATCTTGGCGTGCGCGATGTCACGCGCCACGACCAACGGACCGGTCAGCGAGAGCCGCGTCTTCACCGGGTACTTGGTCAGCTCCGCGAGGATCGTGTCCATCGGCTGGTTGAGGTCGATCTTCACCACGTCGGACGACTCGTCGAGGTGCTCGTCCGTCGTCTCCGGCAGGAACCGCGCCGGGTCCGTCTCCAACTGCTCCAGGAAGACACCCTCGGCGGTGATTTTCGCGACGGCCTGCCGGTCGGCCGAGCAGGACACCGCGATGGCGACCGGGCAGGACGCACCGTGCCGGGGCAGCCGTACGACCCGCACGTCGTGGCAGAAGTACTTGCCGCCGAACTGCGCCCCGATGCCGATCTTCTGCGTCAGCTCGAAGACCTTCTCCTCCAGCTCCTTGTCCCGGAAGCCGTGCCCGAGTTCGGAGCCCTCGGCGGGAATCTCGTCCAGGTAGTGCGCGGAGGCGTACTTGGCGGTCTTCAGCGCGTACTCGGCGCTCGTGCCGCCGACGACGATCGCCAGGTGGTACGGCGGACAGGCGGCCGTACCGAGCGAACGGATCTTCTCCTCCAGGAACTTCATCATGGAGGACTCGTTCAGGACGGCCTTCGTCTCCTGGTAGAGGAAGGACTTGTTGGCCGAGCCGCCGCCCTTCGCCATGAACAGGAACTTGTACGCGCCCCCGTCGGTGGCGTACAGCTCGATCTGCGCGGGGAGGTTGGAGCCGGTGTTCTTCTCGTCCCACATGGTCAGCGGGGCCATCTGCGAGTAGCGCAGGTTGAGGTTCAGGTAGGCGTCGTAGATGCCCTTCGACAGGGCCGCCTCGTCACCGCCCTCGGTGAGCACGTTCTGCCCGCGCTTGCCCATGACGATGGCCGTGCCGGTGTCCTGGCACATCGGCAGGACGCCCGCGGCCGCGATGTTGGCGTTCTTCAGCAGGTCCAGCGCCACGAACTTGTCGTTGGCGGACGCCTCGGGGTCGTCGATGATCCGCCGCAGCTGGGCGAGGTGGGCGGGCCGCAGGTAGTGCTGGATGTCGTGGATGGCCTCCTCGGCGAGCTTGCGCAGCGCCTCCGGCTCCACCTTGAGGAAGGTCCGCCCGTCGGCCTCGAAGGTGGAGACACCCTCGGAGGTCACCAGCCGGTAGGGGGTGGTGTCCTCTCCCATGGGGAGCAGATCGGTGTACGCGAACTCAGGCATCTCAGCCCATTCCTCACTCTGCGGGTCGACCACCCGCCTCCGTTGGCGGGCCCCACCAGCCTAGAACCTGTCCAAGGACGGCAGCTTGTGAGGTAGGGCTCAGTCGGTTCGCCAAGAGTTGTCCACAGGTCTAGTCGCGATCTATCGCGTTTCGGTACGCTGCTGCGGTGGACCTTCAGAAGCCGGACCTTCCCCAGCACGCGAGCCCCGCACCCGCGGCGACCGACCTGCGCGCCTCGGACGCCGACCGCGACCGTGTCGCCGACATCCTGCGGGAGGCCCTCGGCGAGGGCCGCCTGACCGCGGACGAGCACGCCGAGCGGGTCGAGGGGGTACTGGGTGCCAAGACGGTGGGCGAGCTGGAGGTCTTCATCCGGGACCTGCCGGCGGCCCACGAGCGTCG
>NZ_RSAJ01000947.1 GCF_003933965.1 Streptomyces sp. RP5T | reverse complement strand
CCCCGCCTTGGTCGGGTCCTCGATGAGGCGGCCGGCATAGGCGAGGTACGCGCTCTCGCTGTCCGGCGGGAACAGCCACGGCTGGTGCAGTTCCTTGCTCTCCCGGGCCCGTGCGGTGAACTCGGCGGCGTCCTCGTAGGTGAAGTGACGGATGCCGACGCGGGGGCCTTCGGCGAGGTGGCGGGACGGGGTGTGGGGCATCCCGCCAGCGTACGGCGCCTGCCCGCGGGCCCGCAGGGCGGATGCCCCGCACAGCGCGCCGATCAGGCCGGCGGCGAGCAGGGCGAGGACGGGAATCAGGGCGAGGCCGGCGAGCGGCGGGGCGGCCACCGCCCGCCAGGCACGGTCGCCGGCGTCCTCGGCCCCCGGCCCGCATCCTCTCCTGCCGGGCCCCGAACCGGAGCCCGTGCCGCCGTCAGCCGAGGGCGGGTTCGTCGAGGGTCACGGTGCCGGTGTCCGCGTCGAGTTCGGCGGACACCCCGAACGGGATCGTCAGCGCCCCCTCGCCGTGCCCGAATCCGAACTCCTCGACCACAGGCACGCCGAGGCCGCCGAGCCGGTCGAGGAGCAGCGCCCGCACCCGCTCGTACGGCTCGCACCTCTCCCAGGAGCCGAGGAGCACCCCGCGCACCCCGTCGAGCCAGCCCGCGCGCAGAAGTTGGGTGAGGCAGCGGTCGAGGCGGTACGTCTCCTCGCCGACGTCCTCCAGGCAGAGCAGTCCGCCGCGCGCTCCGGGCCGGGCGTGCGCGGAGCCCAGTTCGGAGGCGAGCAGGCACAGGCAGCCACCGAGGGTGACACCGCGGGCCCGGCCGGGGACCAGGGGCGTGCCGCCGGAGGCGATGGTGCGGACCGTCTCCGGCGCGAACAGCGTGGACCTCAGATGCTCCTGGGCCCGGGCGTTCTTGATGAAGTCGATGTCGGCGGCCATCGGCCCGTACAGCGTGACCAGGCCGAGCCGGGCGGCGAACGCCTCGTGCAGCGCGGTGATGTCGCTGAACCCGACCAGGACCTTGGGTCCGGCGGCGCGCAGGGCGTCCCAGTCGAGCAGGTCGACCATGCGCATCACGCCGTATCCACCGCGGGCGCACAGCACGGCGTCCACGGAGGGGTCGCACCAGGCGTTCTGGAGGTCGGCCGCCCGGTCGGCGTCGGCGCCCGCGAGGTAGGCGAACTCACCGTGCCGGTCGAGGACATGGGGTGCCACGACCGGGTCGAGGTCCCAGCCGCGCAGGATGTCCAGGCCGGCCTGGAGGCGTTCCTCCGGCACCGGTCCGCTGGGGGCGACGACGGCCACGCGGGCCCCCGGCGCGAGCCTGGGCGGCCGTACGAGGTGCTTCACCTGGTGAGCTCCAATGTCGGGACGCCGGGCGGGTTCAGCCCGAACACCTGGGCGTACAGGGAGAGTTCGGCCTCCAGTGCGCGGATCATCGTGTCCGCGCGGCGGAACCCGTGCCCCTCCCCCTCGAAGGCGAGATAGGCGTGCGGCACCTGCCGGCCGGCGATCCGGTCGAGGAACCGCTCGCACTGCGCGGGCGGGCAGATCACGTCGTCCAGGCCCTGGAGCAGCAGGAAGGGCACGGTGACCCGGTCGGCGTGCTCGACGGGCGAGCGTTCCGCGTACCGTCCGGGGACCTCGGCGAGCGGTCCGACCAGGCTCTCCAGGTACTGGGACTCGAAGTCGTGGGTCTCCCCGGTGCCCCAGCCGGTCAGGTCCAGGATCGGGTAGCTGATCGTGCCGCAGGCGTAGACGTCCGTCGTGGTGAGGGAGGCGGCCGCCGTCCAGCCGCCGGCGCTGCCGCCGCGCACGGCGAGCCGGTCGCGGTCGGCGGTGCCCTCGTCGGCGAGGGCGAGCGCGACGGCCGCGCAGTCCTCGACGTCGACCACGCCCCACTGCTCGCGCAGCCGCTCCCGGTACTCCCGCCCGTACCCGGTCGAGCCGCCGTAGTTGACCTCGGCGACGCCGATGCCGCGCGAGGTGAAGTAGGCGATCGACAGGTCGAGCACGAGGGGCGCACGGCCGGTGGGTCCGCCGTGCGCCCAGACGACGTACGGGGGCAGTTCGTCGGCGGGGGCCCGGTACCCGGGG
>NZ_RSAJ01000946.1 GCF_003933965.1 Streptomyces sp. RP5T | reverse complement strand
GGGCGGGGCTGGACGGGCAGTCCCCGCAGGTACAGGCGGACGCCGTGGACGCGGATCGCGGCCGACACGGCGAGGGTGGACCAGGGGTGGCGCAGCGCCAGCCGCAGCAGCGCCGGGAGGGTCGCCGCGCGGCGGGTGCCGCGGACCGTGGCGGTGAGGGCGCGTGCCCCCTCGCGGTCCAGGTGCACGGCCAGGTCGAGCCGGGACCCCGGCAGGGGCAGCCGCATCCGGTACCGGCCGTCGACGGGGAGGAACGGCGAGACGTAGAACTCCTTGTCGGTACGGACCTCACCGCCCGCCTCGTCCGGGTGCAGCAGGTAGCAGTGCCGGCCGCCGTAGGTGTTGTGCACCTCCGCGACCACGCAGCGCGGTTCCCCGCCGGGGCCGTGACACCAGTACAGGGTGAGCGGGTTGAAGACATGCCCGAACACGCGCGCGTGGGTGAGCATCACGACCTTGCCGCCGTCCAGGTGGACGCCCCGCGCGGCGAGGAAGGCGTCCAGTCCGGCCCGGATCGAGGGCTGGTCCCCGGTGAAGTGGTCGCGCGCCTCGAACCGGGCGAGCGCCCGCAGCGGGAGCGGCAGCCGGGGCGGGTCGTCGGGATCGATGAGCCACAGGTAGGTGCGGTGCCGCAGGGCGTAGCGCCGGGGGGTGGTCCGCACGTGCGCGATCCTGCAGGAGTAGAGGGCGGGCACGGTGCTCACCAGCGGGCTCCCAGCGCGGCCGCGGCCTCGACCCCGGAGCGGCAGCCGTCCTCGTGGAACCCCCAGCCGTGGTAGGCGCCCGCGAACACGCACACAGGCCCGGCGAGTTCGTGCAGGCGCCGCTGCGCGGCCACCGACTCGGGCGTGTAGACGGGGTGTTCGTAGACCATGCGGGCCAGCACCCGGTCCGGGTCGACCCGGTCCTCGCCGCCCAGGGTGACGACGAAGTTCTCGGTGGCGTCCAGGCGTTGCAGCCGGTTCATGTCGTAGCTGACCCGCACCCGGTCGGCGCCGGCGTCACACGCGGGCATCAGGTAGTTCCAGGAGGCGCGGGCACCGGCGGCCCGGGGCAGCAGCCGGGTGTCGGTGTGCAGGAGGGTGGTGTTGCGGGAGTAGCGGAACGCGCCCAGCACCTCCCGCTCCCGCTCGCTCGCGTCGGCCAGCAGCCGCAGCGCCTGGTCGGGATGGACGGCGATCACCACCGCGTCGTACGGCTCGGTCGTGCCGTCGTCGGTCGTCACCTCGGCGCTGTCGGCGTGCCGGCGCACGGCGCGCACCGGCGCTCCGGTGCGGATCTCGCCGATGTGTTTGGCGATCCGGTCCACGTACGCGCGCGAACCGCCGGTGACCGTGCGCCACACCGGGGAACCGGTCACCGACAGCATTCCGTGGTGGTCCATGAAGCGGAACAGGTAGGCGGCCGGATAGCGCTGTGCGGTGGCGGCGTCGCAGGACCACACGGCCGACACGACCGGCGTCATGAAGTGGGTGCGGAAGTAGCCGGAGAAGCCCTCCCGGTCGAGGAACTCGCCCAGGGTGAGCGCGTCCGGGCCGCCCTCGGCCAGCAGCCGCCGGGCCGCCCGGTGGAAGGCGGGTACCTCGGTCAGCAGGCGCAGGTAGGGGCCGCGCAGCAGGGCACCGGGCCGGGCGAACAGTCCGGCCGGACCGCGCGCCCCGGCGTACTCCAGCCCGCACCCCTCGCACCGCACCGACATGCTCATCTCCGACTCCTGCGTGGGGACGCCGAGTTCGTCGAAGAGCCGCAGCAGATGCGGGTAGGTGCGCCGGTTGTGCACGATGAAGCCGGAGTCGACCCGGTGCACCCGTCCGTCGTGCGGCGAGGTCAGCTCGTGGGTGTGCGCGTGCCCGCCGAGCCGGTCGTCGGCCTCGTACAGGGTGACGGGACGGGTGCGGCCCAGGATGTACGCGGCGGTCAGTCCCGCCACTCCCGAGCCCACCACGGCCGTCCGCCGCCCGTACCGTGCCCCGGACCCCGGGCCGCGCCGTGACTCCTCCGGCGTGTGCTCCATCGCCTCTCCTCCCGCCTCAGCGATCTGCGATCTCCGCGTAATCCGGAGCAGGTCGGGCGGTGGATTGGCCGGGGG
>NZ_RSAJ01000945.1 GCF_003933965.1 Streptomyces sp. RP5T | reverse complement strand
GGGAGACCAGGGCGTCCAGGTCGTCCACGATCACGACCAGGCGGGGCAGCGGGGGTGCCGTCTCCGTCTGCTGCCGGGCCGCTTTGGGGCGCAGGCGGATCGTGGAGCTGGGCGGCGAGTCGAGGTCCCCGGCGGCCGGGTCGCCGGGAGCACCCGCGCTGCCCGTCGAACCGCGGGGGGACGGGGTGCGCTGGGCGACCATACGGCCCGTCAGCTCCCGGCCGGTGTGCCACTCCGCGAAGTCGCAGCGGCCCAGCAGCTCCGCGCGCCGCTTCAGCTCGGCGCTCAGCGACTGGGCGAACTCCCGCATGCGGACCGGGTCGTTGGCGATGAGGTGGGTGGTCACGTGCGGGACGTCCGTGCACACGCGCAGGCCCTCGCCGTGGCCGCCGGCGCCCACGCCGTCCCGGCCGTCCATCAGCACGATGCTCAGACGGTCGGGGCGCTCGGCCGCGGCCAGCGAGGCGACGACCGCCCGCAGCAGTTCCGTACGGCCGCTGCCCGCGGGTCCCTCGATCAGCAGGTGCGGGCCCTCGGCCACCAGGTCGGCGCAGACCGGGCCGCGCGGGCCGGCCCCGAGCACCGCCCAGGCGCGGCCACCCAGCGACTCCGGGTCGTCGGCCGCGTCCGCCCAACGCGTCATCAGCGACGGCGGGGTGGCCCGGGCCAGCCCCAACTCGTCCAGCAGGCGCGCCGACTGGGGCAGCGGCGAGGACACGCGCGTGTGCCCCGCGGCGGCGGTGCCGTCCGTCCTGAGCGGCGCCAGCGCCCGCGCGAACCGCTCGGCCCAGGCCGCGGAGACGGCGTCCACGGCGGCGACGGTGCCGTGACCCACGGGAGCGGGGGCGGTGGCCGCGGTGAGGTGCAAGGTGTCGGCGTCCGCGTGGCGGGCGTCGTGCGGAGGCGTCGTGGGGGCGGGACGGCCGGACTCGGGCGCGCCGCGGTGGGTTCGGCCGCCGTCGGTCCCGGGGCCCGCGTCCGCGGGGACACCCGCCCGGGCCACCCGCATCAGCCGCAGGGCCGTCGCCACGTCACCGCTGAGCAGGGCGACCGCCCCGCACTCGCGGAACGTCGGGGCCGCCGCGCACGCCGCCTCGTAGGTGTCCGTCACCGGGGAGGCGGGCGAGGCCGGGGCCGTCTCGGCCAGACAGACGATGTGGATGCCGGCCCGCGGGCCCTCCGCCGCCAGCCGCGCCACCGACCTTCGCAGATCCGCGCCGCCCGGGTCGCCGTCCACGACGACCACGGTGTACGGCCCAGGGAAACCGCCGCTCGCCGCGTCCTCCGCGTCGTCGCGGGCCCAGGAGGGCCGTCGGGCGGTGTTCCGGGTGCGGTCCTGCGGGGCGGCGGAGCGGGCGGCCGGGATGCCGCCACGGGCCGGGGGGAGCTCCGCGTCGGTCAGGTGGTCGTCCAGACGCCGCAGGAGTTCGTCGGTGCGGGCCGCGGCCTGTTCGCGGTCGTGGGCGAGGAGGAGACGGCAGTCCTGGCCGTGCCCCGGGCGGACATGGGGGAGCCAGCCGAGCCAGGACCACTCGGCGGTGCGCTCCTGCGCGGACCGGGAGCGGTCCGTGCTGATCAGGACGATCTCCAGGGTCTCGGGCGCGTGCAGCGCGGCGAGCTGGGCCACCACCGCGCGGGCCAGCCCGGCGAGTCGCGCGCGCGGACCGGCCAGGCCCAGGGCTCCGGCCTCGCGCAGGTCCGCGGTGACCGGGACGGCCGGCAGCAGCCCCGAGCCGTCGGGGGCCGCCCGGTCGGCGGTGCCGAGCCGCACGGTGAGGGCCTCGGGATGCCCGGGCCCCCGCTCCCACAGACGCGCGCCGGGACCGAGTGCCGTCAGGAGCAGGGCGGCCGGATCGGGCCAGGCCTCGGGCATCTGGGCCGCGGCGGCCGACGGCACCGCGGTGACGGGCGCGGCCGTCGCGTCGTACGCCTCGTCCTGCCCGGGCGTCTCCTGCTCGCCCCGCCCCCCGGCCAGCCGCCGCGCCCAGGCGGACAGCCCACCGCGCCGCCGCACGCCCTGCGGGACGTCGGTCCCGCGCAGCGGGGTGCCCTTGCGGCGACCGCTCGCGGGGGCGTCCGGGGCGTCGGGGGCGGACGACGGGAAGGG
>NZ_RSAJ01000944.1 GCF_003933965.1 Streptomyces sp. RP5T | reverse complement strand
CCCTTGCCCCCGAACCCGCGACCGGCGACCGCCTGCTCCTGATCGGCGACCCCGGCGTGGGCCGGCTCGCCGTACTCGCGCGCAGGCGCCTTGAGCTGCTGCACGAGGCCGGCGCCAGGATCGGCACCACGCTGGACGTCGGGCGCACCGCGGAGGAGCTCGCGGAGGTGGCCGTACCGCAGTTCGCCGACTTCGCGGCCGTGGACCTGCCGGATCCGGTGCTGCACGGCGAGGAACCCGGACCGCTCGGCGTGGACCCCCCGCTGCGCCGGGTCGCCGTAGGCAGCGTGCGCGAGGAACCCGACCTGTACGGCGTCGGCGACCAGGTCGGCTACGTGCCCTCCACCCCGCAGGCCCGCAGCCTGGAGACGGGGCAGGCGGTGCTGGAACCGGTCCTCGCGGAGGCGGGCGGCTGGCTCGCCCAGGACCCGGCGCGTCTGACCCGGGTGCTCAGGGCCGGCATCCACTCCCTGATCACCGTGCCGCTGCGGGCCCGCGGCACCACCCTGGGTGTCGTCAGCTTCTACCGCTCGGGGCAGCCCGCCCCCTTCGAGGAGGACGACCTCTCCCTCGCCCAGGAGCTGGCCGGCCGCGCGGCGATCTGCATCGACAACGCCCGCCGCTACACCCGCGAGCACACCACCGCGCTCGCCCTCCAGCGCAGCCTGCTGCCCAAGGGCCGCCCCGAGCAGAGCGCCGTCGAGGTCGCCTACCGGTACCTTCCCGCGCAGGCCGGGGTCGGCGGCGACTGGTTCGACGTGATCCCGCTGTCCGGGGCCCGGGTCGCGCTGGTGGTCGGCGATGTCGTCGGCCACGGCCTGCACGCCGCCGCCACCATGGGCCGGCTGCGCACCGCCGTGCACAACTTCTGCTCCCTGGACCTGCCGCCCGACGAACTCCTCACCCACCTCGACGACCTGGTGGGCCGCCTGGACCGCGGCGAGGGCTGGGCCGTGGACAGCGGCCAGGCGGACTCCGGCATCGTCGGCGCCACCTGCCTGTACGCCGTCTACGACCCGGTGGCCCGGCGCTGCACCCTCACCCGCGCCGGACACCCGCTGCCCGCGGTCGTCGGCCCCGACGGCGGCGTGGACTTCGTCGACCTGCCCGCGGGGCAGCCCCTCGGGCTCGGCGGGATGCCCTTCGAGACGGTGGAGGTGGAACTCGCCGAGGGCAGCCAACTGGTGCTCTACACCGACGGGTTGATCGAGGACCGGCACCGGGACATCGACGCCGGCCTGGACCGGCTGCGTACCGTGCTGGCCCACGCCGGACGGCCGCCGGAGGAGACCTGCGAGGCCGTCCTGGACGCGATGCTCCCGGCCCGCCCCAGCGACGACGTGGCCCTCCTGGTCGCCCGCACCCAGGTGCTCGGCCCCGAGCGGGTCGCCCAGTGGGAGCTGCCGAGCGACCCCGCGGTCGTCTCCCGCTCCCGCGCCGCGGTCACCGAACAGCTCGCCGCCTGGGGCCTGGACGAACTGTCGTTCACCGTCGAACTCGTCGCCAGCGAACTGGTCACCAACGCCATCCGCCACGCCACCGGACCGGTGCAGCTGCGGTTGCTCCGCGACCGCGCCCTGATCTGCGAGGTCTCCGACGGCAGCGGCACCTCCCCCCGGCTGCGCCGCGCCCGCACCGAGGACGAGGGCGGCCGCGGCCTCTTCCTGGTCGCCCAGCTGACCGAGCGCTGGGGCACCCGCTACACGTCCGACGGAAAGATCATCTGGACCGAGCTGCCGCTGCCGTGACGGCTCACCACCCCGTGAGCAGAAGGTGGTTGAGGAGCAGCGCCAGGACCGCCTGCCCGGCGAGCCAGCCGCGTGCCCCCGTCAGTAGGGCGCACGCGGGCAGCAGCCACGCGGCGAACGGCAGCCAGATCCGCTCGGTCTCCGCCTTGCTCATCCCGGACAGGTCGGCGACGAGAAGGGCGAGGAGAGCGGCGAGCACCAGCAGGCAGAGCCGCAGATCGCCACGGTCCGCCCCCTGGCTCCAGGGGCGCGGGGACCTGCGCGACCAGCCCCCGCCGTGCCGCAGCCGGACGACGGCCCGCCGTATGCCCGCCACCGTCGCCGGCCCCACGATCAGCACCGTGCAGGCGAGGTTCGCCCACACCCAGTAGCCGTACGGC
>NZ_RSAJ01000943.1 GCF_003933965.1 Streptomyces sp. RP5T | reverse complement strand
GGCTGGTACGAGGCGCTCAATCGCAGGCCGGGACGGTGGGGCAGGTGGGCGGGCAGCAGGCTGCGCTGGAGGTGGACCGCGCGCTCGTGTTCGGCGTCGTAGGTGCGGCAGCGCTCCAGCGCCCGCCCGAGCAGGGCCGCGCCGGCGATGAGCAGCGGCTGGTCGGAGGGCTGGAAGGCCTGCGTGCGGTTGAAGGAGAACATGCAGACCGCTGGGGTGGTGGGATCGGCCAGCGGCAGGGGAATGGCCGCCCAGGCGTGCCGCTGGAGCCGGGGCAGGGTGGCGGCGTAGTGCGGGTAGGCGGACACCAGGTCGCGGTGGGACGGGGTGAACACGGCCTGCTGGTTGCGCAGGGCGTCGGTGAGCGGTGTGCGAGCGGAGAGCGGGATTCCGTCCAGGGCCGCACGGTGTTCGCGGTCGTAACCGGCCGTCGTCACGACACGGGTACGGCCGCCGTGCTCCTCGGCGATGACGAGGGCGTCGGCACCGAAGACGGCGAGAGCCTCGCAGGCCGCGGCCGCCAGCTCATCGGTTCCGCTCGCGCTGGCGGCGCTGGCCGCCAGGGAGATCATGCGGTCGGCGCGGCGGAGCTGCCCGCGCAGAAGGGCTTCGCGCTCGCCCGTCTGCTGCGCCTCGGTGGTGACATCCGTGACCTCGCCCGCGATGTCCAGGACCGCACCGTTCACGGTCCGGCTGCTGGTGCAGTGTGCTCGCAGGTGGCGGATCCCGTCGCCGTCGGAGGTGAGGCGGTAGGCAACCTCGAAGGTGCCGGGCCGTACGCGCAGCTCGCCCAGGATCTCTTCGATCCGCGGCAGGTCGTGCGGGGGGATTCTGCACAGGATGTCGGAGAGCGGGTAGCGCCCGGGGCCGGGCAGCGCGTGCTGGCGGGCGAAAATCTCGTCGCACTCCACCTGCTCGTCGGCCAGGTCGAGGCGGAAGACGCCGGCAGACCGCTGCCTCAGCCGGGGGGAGGGTTCCACCGTGCGCCCGGTCCGCTCCACAGAGGGCAGATAACGGTCCAGCAGGCTCACGGCTTCGCGCAGGAAGTCCTGCTCCACCGGCCGGAAGGCGGTGGCGCCGGGACGCAGCGCCACGGCGACGCCCTGTCTCTTGGCCAGCGGCAGCACCATCCAGGCCGCGGTCCCGGCCTGCGTCGGCAGCGGGTAGGGGCCTGTCGCCCCGCACCCCTCCTGCTCCTGTCCGAGAGCCGCTTGGCTCACCGGCCAGGCATCCCCCGTGGACAAGGGCCGCAGCGGCGGCTGCCAGTGCGGGCCCAGGCCGGCCATCCCGCAGGGAAACAGGTGGGCGCCGTCTGCCTGGAACAACATCACTGCCCAGCCCACGAGCCCCATCCATGAGGACGCCCGCACGAGAGCCTCGGTCATACCCATCAGGTCGGCCGCCATCGCCAAGGACTGTTCCAGCGGTCCCAGGCCGGGCGGCGCCTGCCCCGGTGCCTCTGTATCCGCCGTATCGACCACAGTCAGCCTCGCTTGCCCTCGCGCTAAACCATAGAACGACCATATAGCCCAATTTTCACATGACGGGATCAAAGTAGAAACTTGACCATTAAATGAACAGCTGGGGCGTCGTCACGCACCTCAGGGTGGCCGGGCGG
This sequence comes from Streptomyces sp. RP5T, assembly GCF_003933965.1. Taxonomy (GTDB): domain Bacteria; phylum Actinomycetota; class Actinomycetes; order Streptomycetales; family Streptomycetaceae; genus Streptomyces. The sequence continues at coordinate 519 of NZ_RSAJ01000943.1, read as the reverse complement.
CGTCCGCTCGTGCTCATTTCCTGAGGGGGTCGTTGTCAGTGGTCACTGCGAAACTTCACGCATGAACGGAGACGAGCAGCTGCTGCGCGGCCGGGTCTACGGCCATGACCATGACGATCCCGACCCGGGGCCGCGCCCGCGGCAGGCCTACGCCCTGCTCATAGGCGGGCCTCTGGACGGGCTGCTGCTCGACATCACGGACTGGCGTCCGGAGGAGATCGAGAACGGCGCCGCCCTGCCCACCGAGCTGGGCCAGTTCCCTGGCGGGCGTGCGCTCTACGACCCGCGCCCGGGGGAGCCGTTCATACCGGGTCCAGGCGTGAGCTGCCGCTTCTACCACTCCGGCGACGCACCCTGACCGATGGACGCAGGGCGCGGCCCCGCTCCTCGGGCGGACAACCAGCCGGCCAGGTTCGGCCACCCGCCTGAGGAGAAGTGGGCGGCGGCGGCCCCGTCACTCATGTGGCCATGCATGCGTCACAATCCCGGTGGACTGGGCGGGCAACGACAGGGGTGGGG
>NZ_RSAJ01000942.1 GCF_003933965.1 Streptomyces sp. RP5T | reverse complement strand
CCGGTGCGCAGACGGACGTGGACGGTGCGGGAGGGGGCCGTGGGGCTCGTCCTGCCGTCCCGTTCCTGAAGGTTGCCGACGGTTCCTCAAGGTTGCCGACGGTTCCTGAAGGTGTGGTCGGCGGACGAGCTAGGCGCCGAACAGCCTGGCGCGGTGGGTCTTCCAGCGCTCCATCATCTGTGCCAGGTCCTTCTCGATGAACTCGAAGAAGGCGAGGGTCTCGGCCAGCCGGTGGCCCGCCGGTGTCCCGGCGCCCAGGCTGGTCACCCCCTCGCGCAGGGCCTCCTCCCAGCGCTTGATGATCGCCTCACGGTTGGTGAGCGCGTGGTACCACTGGTCGGAGTGGACCCGGTAGCGCTCCCGCCGGGAGCCGGGCTCCCGCTCGCGCGACAGCATGTGCACCTGCGCGAGATAGCGCACGGCCCCCGAGACGGCCGCCGGGCTGATCCGCAACTGCTCGCTCAGCTCGGCGGAGGTCAGGGCGCCGCTGTCGGAGGCCAGCAGGGCCGAGAAGACCCGGGCGGGCATGCGCGGCAGTCCCGCCTCGACGAGTTGCGCCGCGAACCGCTCCACGAACCGTGAGACCGCTTCCGGGTCCCGCTCCACCACCTTCGACTCCGTCATGCCACCACCCTAACGGGGCTTCACACGCTTCCTTAACTTCACAAACTTCTGAAGTAAGCGTACGTTCTGAAGCATGACGAAGGCCATCACCGTCTCCGGACTGCACAAGTCGTTCGGGCGGACCCACGCACTCGACGGTCTCGACCTGGAGGTCGAGACCGGCGAGGTGCACGGCTTCCTCGGCCCCAACGGCTCCGGCAAGTCCACCACCATCCGCGTCCTGCTCGGCCTGCTGCGCGCCGACTCCGGCACCGCGCGGGTGCTGGGCCGCGACCCGTGGGCCGACGCGGTCGAGGCGCACCGCAGGATCGCCTACGTCCCGGGGGACGTGACCCTGTGGCGGAACCTGTCGGGAGGCGAGGTCATCGACCTCTACGGCCGTCTGCGCGGCGGCCTCGACCGCACCAGGCGCGCCGAACTGATCGAGCGCTTCGAGCTGGACCCCACCAAGAAGGGCCGCACCTACTCCAAGGGCAACCGCCAGAAGGTCGCGCTGGTCGCCGCGTTCGCCTCGGACGTGGACCTGCTGATCCTGGACGAGCCGACCGCGGGCCTGGACCCGCTGATGGAGGAGGTCTTCCAACGCTGCGTGCAGGAGGAGCGCGAGCGCGGCCGTACGGTCCTGTTGTCCTCGCACATCCTCAGCGAGGTCGAGGAACTCTGCGACCGGGTCAGCATCATCCGGCGCGGCCGCACCGTGGAGTCGGGCTCACTGGCCGAGCTGCGCCACCTGACCCGCACCAGCGTCACGGCCGAACTCGCGGGCACCCCCAACGGCTTGGCGCACCTGCCCGGCGTCCACGACCTCGACGTCCAGGGCCGCCGGGTCCGGCTCCAGGTCGACACCGACAAACTCGACGCCGTCCTCAGGTCGTTGACCGACTCGGGCGTGCGCTCGCTGACGTCGACACCGCCGACGCTGGAGGAACTCTTCCTGCGGCACTACCAGGACGAGGCGGCCCAGCGATGACCTCCCTCGTCGGCACCGGCGTGCTGCTGCTCTTCAACCTGCGCCGCGACCGGCTGATGATCCCGGTGTGGGTGGCGGTGAACGCCCTCATGGTGCTGTCCATGCCGAACACCCTCAAGAGCCTGTACGGCACCGCGGCCGAGCGCGCCGACCTGCTGCACCAGGTGGCCACCAACTCCTCCTTCCGCGCGCTGATCGGCCCCGTCTTCGACGACTCCCTCGGCGCCCTCACCGCCTGGCGCGTCGGCGTCTACGCGGGAGTCCTCGCCGCCGCGACCGGCCTCCTGGTCGTCGTACGCCACACCCGGGACGAGGAGGAGAGCGGCCGGCAGGAGCTGATCTCCTCGGGCGTCGTGGGCCGGCGGGCCTCGCTGACGGCCGCGCTGCTGGCCGCCGCCGTGGCGAACGGTGCGCTGGCGCTGCTGGTGACGGCGGGCCTGGCGGGCCAGGGAGCCGTGGGCGCCCTGGCGTTCGGCCTGGGGCTCGGCGCCGTCGGCATGCTCTTCGCCACGACGGCCGCGATCGTCGCGCAGCTGACGGAGAGCGCGCG
>NZ_RSAJ01000941.1 GCF_003933965.1 Streptomyces sp. RP5T | reverse complement strand
GCATTACGGTGGACCACGAGGGCCTTTCTGGTCGGTGTAGACGTCGCAATCCACACCGAACCGGAAGGCCCTCACCCGTTCAAGATCCCTCAACCGAGACCTGGCTCACCCGTCCACAACCTCCCGGTACAGAACACCTAGCGCCTGGCCAAGCGCTACCGGCACTTGAGCGAGGAGATAGCAGACGCGGACCGCGATCTACGCGTCTTGATCGCCCGCACCGCACCCGGCCTGTTCGCGCTGCCGGGCGTCGGAACCGAGACCGCCGGACAGCTCCTGGTCACCGCCGGTGACAACCCCGACAGACTCGCGTCCGAGGCCTCCTTCGCCCACCTGTGCGCCGCCGCACCCGTCCCGGCCTCCTCCGGGCGTACCGACCGCCACCGGCTCAGCCGTGGCGGAGACCGCCAGGCCAACCGCGCGCTGCACACCATCGTGCTGGTCCGCATGCGCCATGACCCACGCACCCGCGACTATGTAGCACGACGCACCCTCGAAGGACTCAAGACGAAGGACATCTTCAGATGCCTCAAGCGCTTCGTCGCGCGCGAGGTCTACCACCACCTGACCAGCGCGTTCAGCAGCACACCCGCCCCGTCTACTACAACTTGACGATCTATAGAAGCTTCAGCGTCAAGCTAGCCGCTTTACCAAGGACGATGTTCCGTCATGTGCCCGCAGCCATCAGGGCCCGCATTACAGCGGGAGCTCTATGCCGAGTTCTTGCATGGCGGCGGAGGGTGGGCCTCCTTGGGAGCGTTCGGTTTTGTAGCCCTTGACGCGGGGTTCGAGGGTGCGGGGGTCGACGGCTTCGGAGGGGGCGCCTTTGGCGTAGTCGCCGTCGGGCTGGCTGTCGCGGTCGTGGGGCAGGAGCCAGAAGACGCGGCGACGGAAGGTGCCGGAGGCGCGGGAGGCTTTGGCAGTGGGGGCGAGGTTGGCCCAGCCGATGAGGCGGCCGTCGCGACGGTAGGTGGGGCGGCCTTTACGGGTGGGCAGGCGGTCCAGGCTCTGGCGGACGTAGTCGAGGTTGTCGATGTCTTCCAGCCAGACGAGTTCGGTCTCGTGGCTGATCTCGTCCGGGTCGATCAGAGAACTCATGTGCCGGCGCCCCTCTCCTCGTCGGTCAGCAGTCCGATGCCCGGGTAGTACTTGCGCTGGTTGGACACCTTCATCTCCTTGGGCGAGGCCAGCCCGACGAGTTCGCGAGTACGGGCGGCGAACGCGCGTGAAGACATCACCAGTGCGCCTTCATTGTGGCACCAGCTGGTGTAGGCGGCGTAGAGGGCCGTCTGCTCGGCGCGCAGGTCGGGGGCGAGGCGGCAGCATTCCTCGTAGAAGCGTCCGGTGTGGTCCTCGGTCTCGGCGTAGGCGTTGGTGGCGATGCGGACGCGTTGGGGGCCGGTGAGGTCGCGGTCGCTGGAGAGGTAGCGGCGGGCGCCGTCGATGAGCCAGCGCAGAATGCCGGGGCCTTCTTCGACGACGAGGAGGTCGGCGAGGTTGTCAATCTTGCGGTCGTCGGCGACAACACGTTCGAAGGGGATGAGGCGCATGCGGCGCCAGAAGGCGAAGCCGCCGGTGCCGACTTCGGGTTTGTGGTTGCCCAGGAGCCAGAGTTTGTGGGTGGGCTGGAAGGAGAAGGGGTCTTGGCGCATGCGGCGGGCTTTGATGCGGTCGCCGCCGGTGAGGAGTTTGACGCGGGCTTCGTCGAATTTGTCGCCGGGGCTGATTTCGGAGCAGACGTAGATGCGTCGGCCGTGGAGTTCGGCGAGGTCGGTGGGGTGGCCTTCGAAAGGTTTGGCCATGAGGAAGCCGGGAGGAGCGGCGTCGGCGTAGTCCCCGAGCAGTTTCATCATGACGTCCAGGAGAACCGATTTGCCGTTGCTGCCCTTGCCGTAGAGGAAGGGCAGGATCTGGGCGCCGACGTCGCCGGTGATCGAGTATCCGAGAAGCAGGTGGAGGTAATCGATCATTTCCTGGCCTTCGGCGTCGTCACCGAAGGTGTCGGCGAGAAAGCGTAGCCAGCGGGGGATGGGTGTCTGCTGGGGACCGACGGTGGTGGAGCGGGAGTGGAAGTCCTTGTGGGGGTCGGGGGCGCTCATCAGCCCGGTACGCAGGTCGACGACGCCCTGGGGGGTGCACAGGGCGTAAG
>NZ_RSAJ01000940.1 GCF_003933965.1 Streptomyces sp. RP5T | reverse complement strand
GACGGCGAGCGGGTCCGCAACGTCATCGACAGCCAGATCGTCAGCAACCGCCGCGGGCGTACCGGCGCGGGCGGCACCCGCGGCAACGGCGGTTACGCCGAGGACGAGGTCCGGGTGGCGGCCGGGGGCCCCAGCACCACGGGCTCGACCCCGTTCCTGCCCGGAACGCCCGGAGCGGCAGGAACGCCGGGCCGACCGGAGACGCAGAGCACGGACCGTGCCCGCGAGACATGGGAGCCCGAGGACGAGGACGTCTGGGGCGCGGACGAAGGGGGCGCACCCGCGGTGATCGGACGATGAGCGAGTCCATGAAGCAGAAACTGGCGCAGGCCATGGCCGAGTTGGAGGCCGTGCAGGAGGCTGTCGAGCGCGCCGAGAGCGAGTTGCACCAGGCTTCGGTGACCGCGCGTTCCCGCGACCGCACGGTGGAGGTCACGGTCGGCCCGCAGGGCGAGCTCACCGGCCTGAAATTCCCCGACGGCAGGTTCCGTTCCCTGCCCGGCCCGCAGCTCGCCGCCTCCGTGCTGGAGGCCGTGCAGGAGGCGCGCGCGAAGATGGCCCAGCGGGTGATGGAGACCTTCGCACCGCTCGCCGAGCAGCAGGGCGGCGGCCCGACGGGGATCCGCGGCATCGACATCGACTGGGACCGCCTCTTCGGGGCGGCGCTCGAGGACGGCACTCCGGGCGGGCGGGGCAGGACGGCCCAGGACCGCCTGCGCGACGAGATCCACGAGGACCAGGACGACAACCGACACCGAGGACGAGGACACCGGTCATGAGCTCGGACAGGTACGAGGCGAATCCCGCGGGACTGCGGGAGGGCGTGGAGCTGATCGGGGTCCTGCCGGCCCTGGCGAAGAAGGCAGGCGACGACTTCATCGCCCAACAGGCGGAGTACCAGGGCGCTTACGGCTACGACGACGAGTTCTACCAGCAGAACTACCCCGGCTACACGGAAGCCAACGAGACGCTGCTCTCCGTGTTCCGCGAGTACGGCACCGCCTTCGCGTACCTCGGTTCGGCCGTGCTCGGCAACCTGCGCAACATCGAGGGCACCCAGCAGGACGCGATGGACGGGATCAACCTGCAGAACAACAAGCTGGACGCGTTCGGCGACGGTTCCGGGTCCGGGAAGCACTGAGCGGGCGGACACGGATGAGCGCGGTGGCACGGGCAGTGGGCGGGAGAAGCTGAGTGGAGGAGATCAACTTTCCGCCCGACGTGCGGAAGATGCTGTTCGTCCTCATCGGTGAGATGCCGTTGCAGGCCAGGGAGAACCTGCTCTACGCCAGCCGCGAGCTCTACAGCTTCTACGGAAAGAACCTGAGCAAGCTCAGGGACACCGCCCGCGACACCATTCAGAAGTCCCGCGACTCGCTGCCGCCGGCCGTAGCGGAGCAGTACGTGCAGGGCCTCACCATGCTGATCGGTGAGGGACGCGGCAACGACCCCGTTCAGCGGGTCCTCGACCAGATCACCGACCTCGAGAACCGGCAGATCGACCTCTCCCAGAACGTCCAGGGCGCCAAGTGGGAGATCATCGCCGAGATCATCATGCTGATCGCCGAACTGGCGATCCTGACGGCCCTGATGGCGTTCACGGGCGGCGCGTCCGTGTCGCAGATCTTCCTGGCCCGGGCCCGGAGCCGGTTCGCGGTCCTGATGATCATCGACCGGCTGCTGACGATGACCCACATCTTGCCGACGCTCACCGAGGCGGTCACCGAGGCCCTCCAGACCCTCGCGGTCCGGCTGGCCCAGATCGCCCTCAACAGCGGCCGCCGCAAGCCCGACGGCATCGACTGGGGAGACGTCGGCAAGGCCGCCGCGTTCGGTGCGGTCGTCGGGTTCTTCGGCAGCGTCTTCGAATGGGTTGCGAAACCCTTCAAGTCGATCTTCAAGAACCTCGACGCCGACGTCCTCGACAAGTTCAAGTTCAACCCGAACACCCTCAACTACAAGCTCCTCAAGAACGGCCCGCCGGAGATCGTCGGCGCCTTCGTCGTCGCCGGCGCGGCCGAGGGACTCGGTGAGTACGTCATCAACGGAGCCTTCGAGGGCAACTGGGACTTCAAGTGGGAGACGTTCGTCGGCAGCGGCTCCAGCGCGGTCTTCGAACTCGGCGCCTCCGTCGCGCTCGGCGGCGCCGGGC
>NZ_RSAJ01000093.1 GCF_003933965.1 Streptomyces sp. RP5T | reverse complement strand
GAGGGCTCGGGGCGCGCTGCGCAGGTCTGCCATGCCCCGAACAATCTGGGTTAGGAGCGATCAGTTGTGGTCTCGTGACTTCTCTGAACGAGACGTCGGCGGACCCTCACGCTTGCCGGGCTCGCGGTCCCGGCTGGCGGCGGTAGGTCCGGAGTTCCGGGTCATGCGAGTGACCAGCTGGTCAGTTTCATCGGATTCAGCATCAGCCACACATGCGTGATGTATCCGTCGCTGACGCCGAAGGTGATGACCCCGTACAGCCGCCCCTCGTTGCGAAGAACGTATCCGAGACCGTCGGCCGTGTCGCGTCGTTCGAGCCGGAGGGCGGGCTGCTTGCGCATCACCCCCATGAGCCACCGGGACACATGGTCCGACCCGCTGATGACCCGGGGTGCGGCGTTGACGAAGCCGCCGCCGTCCGCGCGGAGTTCGACGTCCGGAGCCAGTACGCGGAGCAGCGCCTCGATGTCCCCTCCCACAGTCGCGTCAAGAAAGGCCCGAACGGTCTCATCATGCTCGCGGGGGGAGATCGGTGCGCGTCGTCCGCCTCGGACATGGCGGCGTGCGGACGTTGCCAATTGCCTTGTCGCCGCCGGCGAACGACCGACAACACCGGCGATCTCGTCGAAGGGGACGCCGAAGACATCGTGCAGCACGAACGCCACTCGCTCTGCCGGGGTCATGGCCTCCAGGACAGTCAGCAACGCCATGCTCACGGCGTCATCGAGGGTGACACGGTCGAGCGGATCAGCGGCGGGATGGCGGGGACCCGGTGTCGCCTGCGCGGTGTCGGCGAAGAGATCGGCCGGAACCGGCTCCGGCAGCCATTGGCCGACGTAGGTCTCTCGTCGTGCCCGCGCGGAGCGCAGCAGGTCGAGTGAGATGCGGCTCGCGACCCGGGTCAGCCATGCCGCCGGCACGTTTATGCCGTCGCGTTCCTCGGGCGTGAGGCGGTACCACCTCACATACGTCTCCTGCACCACGTCTTCGGCATCGGCCAGGGTGCCCGTCATGCGGAAGGCCAGCGACAGCAGACGACGTCGGTCCGCCATGACCGAATCCAGAGCCGTCGCATGGTCATGCTCGGCTTCTGCGAACTCTGCGTTTTCGGCTGGATGGTCTTCCGACATGGGGCACCCTTTCCGATGCGGAGCGCGACTCGCCTGACCGGCCTTCTTGCCGGCGGCGCGTGCCCTCACGGTGCTGGCAGCGTGGTTCAGGCGGTGGGGATCCCCGCGATCGGGTACCGCACGGTGCCGGTGCGGTACGCGCCACGCGGAACCATGGCATCGGGAGCGCCTTCTCCGTCCACGGTCACCACCTCACGGTCGTCCCCGCGGTCGGCCAGCGTGGCGCGGAAGAGGTCGTCGAGGGAGAAGCGGTCGGGTCCGGCGATCTCGACGACGCTTCCCGGCTCCAGCGTCGTGACGGCCTCGGCGAGCAGCTCGACGACCTCGTCCAGCTCGACAGGCTGGATGAAGGACCTCGGAGCGATCACCTTTCCGTCCATGGTGTGCTGGTCGGCCAGAACAGGAATGTAGCTCTGGAACTGGGTGGCTCGAATGATGGTGGCGGGTATCGAGCCGGATCGTACGGCCTTCTCCTGGGCCACCTTGCCGAGGTAGTACCCGATCGTGGATGCATCGCCTTCCCCGACCCCGACGATGGAGAGCACGATGTGGTGACGCACGCCTGCCCGCAGGCCTTCCTCGGTCAGGTTGTTGGTCGTTTCTTCGAAGAACGAGATTGCCCCCTCCGCGTCGAAGCGAGGGGTGTTGAGTACGTTCACGATGGTGTCGACACCGACGAGAGCCTCAGCAAGTCCCTCGCCCGAGATCATGTCGATCCCGTCCTCGAGTCCGCCCGAGACCACCTCGATGCCCTTGGCTTCAAGGTTGTCAGCGAGACGAGACCCCACGCGGCCGCGTCCACCGGCGATGAAGACCTTCATTTCCCTACTCCGTTCCGGGGCACCTGTCGCTGCCCTCACCAGCATGACGACGCAGCCGGGAGAAGTGTGAGGTCGCGATGCCGTCCTGCTGCTTGTGATCCGGGTCGCAGAGGTGAGTGATGTCCGCGTAAATGTCCGCGTACTGGTCCTGGGGGCCCTGGAAAGATTTCCCGGATGGCACGGGCGTGACTCCGCGCTCATTGCGGTACCACGAAGAGCAGGACCTGCTGATCAGCTCACGCTCCGACGCGGGGCAGCGTCACTGAAGCTCCTATAGATTGTCAAGCGGCCTGCTGGAGCTGCGCGGCTGTGATGTCCGGATGGGGGAGGTGCTTGTAGACCTCGCGGGCGACGAACCGTTTCAGACAGCGGATGATGTCCTTCTTCGACATGCCTTCGGCGGTGCGACGGGCCACGTACTCCTGCGTCCGGCGATCGTGTCGCATGCGGACGATCACGATCGTGTGCAAGGCCCGGTTGGCTTGGCGATCACCACCACGGTTAAGCCGGTACCGCTTCGTACGGCCGGAGGAGGCTGGAATGGGTGCGGCCGCGCACAGGTGTGCGAAGGACGCTTCGGACCTCAGCCGCTCGGGGTTGTCACCAGCCGTGATCAGGAGCTGTCCGGCGCTCTCGGGGCCGACACCCGGCAGGGCGACCAGCTGCGGTGCTGCCCTCGTCACCAGAGGCTTCAGCTCAGCGTCCGCAGCAGCAATCTCCTCGCTGAGCGCGCGGTGACGGCGGGCGAGACGTCGCAGAGCTGTCCTGACGGCGCAGGCCGGGTCCGCCAGATCGCCGGCGGGGCGGGAGCGGGCCAAGTGGTCGATTAGCTCCGCCGTGGGCAATCCCCGGAACTGCTCGCGCACTTCAGCAGGGGCGGTGACGATCAAGGTGCGGATCTGGTTGATGGTCTGGGTGCGGGCCTTGATGGCCGAGCTGCGGGCCACCCGCAGGGCGCGGATGGCCTCGGCGATGCCGTTGCGGGACTTCGGCGTCCCCTTCGCGCGGCCCGAGAGCACGGCCGTTGCTGCGGCGTAGGCGTCGACAGGGTCGGACTTGCCGTTGTCTCTTCGAGCCTTGCGGTCCGGTCGGTCGACCTCCACGACGGTGATGCCATTCGAGGACAGGAACCGGGCCAGCTCGGCTCCGTAGGCGCCAGTCCCCTCGACGCCGACGGCCAGGACCTCACCGTGCGAGCGCAGCCAGTCCAGCAACTGCTGGTAGCCGGCAGGGCTGGTGGAGAACGGCTCCGTCGCGAGGTGACGGCCGACCGTGTCGATGACTGCGGCCTGGTGAGTGTCGGTGTGGGTGTCGATCCCGCCGATGACGGCTATCTCATCCGCTGCCATGCCGGTGCCTGCTGTCCTTCCGTACGACACGTGAGAGGCGACACGCGCGCCGGTCGGGCAGACGGACAAGACAGTGATGGGACCTTTGGCCGGGCTCCTATGAAGTCACAGACGCTCGACCGGCCGCGCGCAGCGACACCACTTGGAAGATCGACAATTCCAAGCAAGGACAACCCAAGTGCCGGTCAGCTGCCGGGTCAGACCTCCAAGCGGTGCCGCGGGCTACATCATCACTGTCAGCTGCTGCAGCAGCCCACCCTGCCCGGTCAGCTGCAGCCCCTCCGACCGCGCCCGCTCCACCAGCATCGCGACCAGTTGCTCGTCGGACACGGGCACGGGCTGGCCGGACTCGGCACTCTCCACAGGCTCCACTGTCTCCAACTCCACGGCGGTATCAGTCACTTGACGTCACTCCCATGATCGTCGGATCCGCCGTTAGATTTACACTCCCGCTATGCCTGCCGGTACGCCACCGACTGGGTGGCCGACAAAACCCGCTACCGGCTGGCCGTCGACCTCGCCGAGCACGCCGCGCTCACCGCGATGCTGAGCCGCTGTCCCGAAGAGCCGATCACCGTGACGCTCGCCCGGTAGCCGCCGCGATGCGGATGGGGGACCGGGAAGGAGAAAGCCCCGGCTGGACGGGGAAGACCAGCCGGGGCCGTGCATGGTGGCCTGCGGAGGGCGGTCGCCTCTCGGCGAGATGCTCCATGGGGCTTCAGCCGAACGATCGTCCCCATGGGCGGAGAGTGAGGCCCGGGGACACTGTCCCCTCCGCAGCCACGTACACAAGAACGGCGAACTGCCCTTTGCTGTTCCCCTGTTAATGCCGTCCGGGTAGGTGAACTGCAGCACACCGGTCTCCTGGCACGGCAACGGAGCAGGGGCTGCCGCTACCCGGTCGGGTGATGCTGCGGCATCCGCGGAACCCTGTCTGCGGCCTCGTAGTGCCTTTCATGAATCCGATCAACGAAGTGCACGTGCAAGAGCCCGGGCTGGCAGTCATCGACATCGAGACTGCCGATGCTGCCACCGCACTCGCCCTCCAGGATGCTCTAGCCTCACAGTGGGCGACAGCGACCGCAGACCAAGTGACGCATACCGGGGCCAGCCAGGTGTACGGCTGCGCTGCTACCTGGACCTACGCCAGCCGCTTGGTTCATAGGGGCCGTCGGTGGCCCGTGACAGCTCGTCTCGGGTGCCGGGATGTGTGTGCGCCACCACCTGCTGCTGGAAGGCGGGGTACGGATCGTAAGTGGCAAGCCCCGGTGGACCGCTGATCTGCAAGATCATGTCGCCGGGGCTTAACGCGGGGAGGGACTCGGCGGCTTGGTGCAGGTCGACGTGGCGCTCAGCGCGAGGGCGCCGGCGGCCGAGGAGTGCTGATCTGCCGTCCCGCCCGGAAGGGGGCCGACACCTGTGATGGCCTCCCAGCCGCCCGACTCCAGGAAGGTGGCGCCGTCGGCATCCACCTCGCCGCGCAGGCGCCATCCGCGCTCCTTGAGGCGGCTGACTACGCGCAGCAGGTCCTTCTCGCCGGGCTTGGTCCGGGAGAAGGCGGTGGAATGCGCCACGCATTCACGGTTCATGGGGTCTTTGACCACGGTCAACCCCAGGTCGAAGGACTTGGTGGCGTAGCGGAAATCGCTGATCACCTCGTCCCGGGTCTTTGCTGCCGGGGACGGCGAGGACGTGAGTCCGGCGGTGGCGGAGGCCGCGGAGTGCGACTGCGGTGCGGCAGCCGGTTCCGTGCTCTCCTGGCAGGCTGTGGCGAGCAGTATGGCCGCTGTGGCTACCGCGGTACGGGCATGCCGGAATGCGTTCAAGGCTTTCCCCCAAGGAATGGCCCGGCGCCGGGAGCCAGGCAGCACCACATCCTGCCATGGACATGATCCTGGGCATGAACGGTCCTGGCTACGGCGCGAGCAAGCGCCCCAAGGGGCCGCAGGGGCGGGGTGCACACGTACGCGGGCGCGGCACTCCGGCGACGAGGGAAGGGCCATCTGTATCGCGGTCAACCGTAACGGTAACGCCTGGAACTGCGGGAGGACCGCCCCCACCTGGCCCCTGAACCGAAGGCCGCCGCAACCCGGTTCGGCCAGTACGTCAACACCAGCACGTCGAAGCGGGGCGAGTGGGTCCAGTACGGTACGGGGTGATCTCGCTGCGTGACGCCACCCCCGGCCACGTCATCTCCGCCTTGGGAAAAACAGTGGCCGTCCGCCTCGGCATCCCGCTCGTGCACCGGACGCGTGTGCCGCGCCGGCGTACCTGACCCCCGAGGGCCGAAATCACGGCCGGCGCTGGCAACACGCATGGCCCCACACCGAAAGGATGGTGCCGGGGCCCACCCGCCTCGGGGCCAACGGGCCCCGCGCGCACCCGCCCGGCGAGGGACTCGAAAGGGACCCGGCCCTTACCCGCACGCGGCCCCCGACAAGGGGCACGCCCCACGCTGGCCAGCGGCCAGCCCGCTCGAAGTGCTGCTCCCGTCCGTGCTCGGCTCGCCGAGCACTTCGTGAGTGCTGTACTCCCGCCCCGGCAGATTTCACAGCGCATGAAGGGCCGTGGCCTGCTCATGCACGAAAACGTGCTGAACTACGACTCAAAATGTGCCCTTCTCGGTCTTGACGGCGGGCATGGTGCCCGTAGGTAGAGCGCATTTTTGTCCCATTACATGAATGATCGGCGGATCCCGCCAGGCGGTTCGATGATGGGTTTTCAGCAACCCCTATTTACTTGACACTTACCAGTTCGTGGCATCTGATTTGCCCACCTGTGTGAAGCGTGTGAACAAGGGGTGGGGAATGGGCAACGGGGGACTGTGGCGGCCGCATGCCGTCAGACGGAAACGTTCCAGGATGATCTGGCTGACGGCGCTCGCCGTGCTGGTGACAACCCCCGGCCTGGCGTCACCCCTTGCCGCCCCGTCGGCTGCAGCGGTCGAGCGCAGCGTCCTGTCGGAGACCGAGCAGGCACAGTTGGACGCGAAGGAGTCCGGTGAGCCGGTCGAGGTGCTCGGTGAACGGACCGAGCGGGAAACGGTCTTCGCCAATCCCGATGGTGAAACGTTCACGTTGGACAAGTCGATCGTTCCGGTGCGGGTGGAAAAACCCGGGGGTGGATGGGCGGAGCCAGACGCGACGTTGGTCAAACGTGCAGATGGGTCCGTAGGACCCAAGGCTGCTGCGGTCGGCCTGTCCTTCTCCGCCGGTGGTGACGGCGAAGGCCTCGTGACAATCGGCGAAGACGGACAGTCGGTCAGTCTGGGGTGGCCAGGCCGGCTGCCCGAGCCCCGGCTGGAGGGACAGCGGGCCGTTTACGAGAACGTGCTTCCGGATGTGAACCTGATCCTGACGGCCACGGTGGAGGGCTTTAGGCAGGTTCTGGAGGTCGAGACACTGGAGGCAGCGAAAGGGCCTGAGCTGGCCTCGCTCGAGTACTCGATGGCCGCCAACGGGCTGAATGTCCGTGAGGGCGCAGCTGGCAGTATGGAAGCGACGGATGGCAATGGCCAGGTCGTGTTCCGCTCGCCATCGGCACGCATGTGGAACTCCGCTGGCGCCAACGTGGCCGCCGCGAAGGAAACGGGAATCAGCCCGCAGACCGCATCCGTGACGCCGATTCAGGCTTCGTCCGCCGAGGAAGAACGGCCCGCCGGTCCGATCGATGAAGGTGATCCGTTGACCGGTCCCGGCATGGGGGACGAAGCAGCGGTCATGGATATCGATGTCACTGCTTCCTCGGTGGTCGTCACCCCGGACACCGGTTTGATTGCCGGTACCACCGCGGCCGAACTCCCTCTCTACATTGACCCTTCCGTTGAGCTTGGCGAGTCCGAGCGCACTGTTCTGTCCTCCGATGGCGACGTGTTCTACAACTTCTCCGGTGGCGACAATGGGATGAGCGTGGGCCGCTGCGGTTCAGCGGTGATCGGCGGTTACCTCTACTCGTGCACCACCGGCAGCGCCTACACCAACCGCATGTACTTCGAGTTCGCGCCGGGCAAGTTGAAGGGCAAGCACGTCCTGTCCGCGCAGTTCGAGATCACGGAAACGTGGTCGTTTTCGTGCGACCCGCGCTGGGTGGACCTGGAACGAACCAACGGCATCTCCTCCTCCTCCAAGTGGCCGGGCCCTCGTGGACCGAAGTCCGACGGCTCCTGGGACCAGATGAGCGACCGGCATGTGTCCGCAGGCCGCGGCGGGAATTGCACGCCAGCACAACCGCGCGCGCCGATCATCTTCGCGGACAACACGGACGAGGAGCCGGACGAGAACCTCACCCCGACGGTCAAGGCGTTCGCGGACGGCAAGTTCTCCACGCTCACCCTGATGCTGATGGCGAAGGACGAGTCGGACCCGATCGCGTGGAAGCGGTTCGACGACGACGCGACGATCCAGGTCACTTACGTCGGCAAACCGGCCACCCCGACCGCGTACGGGCTGGACACCGGAACGGCTGAGATCTGCTCGAAGGAATCGGCGCCCACGATGTGGACGGACCCGACACCGAACCTCACGGCCACCGCGCAGACGGCATCGGGTGGGGAGGCCGACCAGTCGCTGCGGGTGTACTTCGACGTGGACGTGCAGAACACCGACGGGACCTGGTCCGATGCCAAGGAGCCGAGCTCCGGCTCGGAGAGCCCGCCCACCGGCTACACCCGGGACGGAGTCGTCCAGAACAAGATCTGGGACGCCACGCTGGCGGACAAGAAGCAGTACCGCTACCGAGCCGCGACCAGCACCTACTACAACAAAGGTGCCTCGAAACTGAGCAGCGGCTGGACGGGCTACTGCTACTTCACGGTGGACAGCACGGCACCCAAGCCCCCGAGCATCACATTCGATTCCGTCTACAGTCCGTGTCTGCCGGGTTCTTGCACCGTTGCAGGCAAGCCGAATGTCGCGGGTAACGTCACGTTCGGGCCGACGGACGGAGACGTCAACGCCGCCTACCGGTACAAGCTGTCCACAGACAGCACGTGGCGCGCCTGGAAGAACGGGCCGACGCTCACTGAGCCGATCATCCCGGTCGACTCCGGCACCGTCACCTTGACCGTTCAGGCGCGGGACGCGGCCGGTCGGCCCGGCGGTGAGAACGCCGTCCGTTTCCTGGTCGGCGAGAGCGACGGCCCTATCGGCTGGTGGACCTTCAACGAGGTGTCCGGCGACGCCGTGGACGTCTCCGCATCCTCGGCGGCCTACCGCGACAACGCGACGATCAGCGCAGGCACAAGAGTGAACACAGGCCGTCGCGGCGTCGTCACGGAGAAGGGGGCAACAGGCGAGGACAAGGCGCTGAACCTGGGCGGCCAGGGCTACGCCGCCACGCCCGGGAAACTGCTGGAGACCCAGGCGCCGTACACCGTGGCCGCATGGGTCCGACTCGCGGCCACAGGGACCACGCAGACAGTCCTGGGCCAGAACGGTGTAAACAGCAGCCCCTTCTTCCTCGGATACTGCGCCGGCACCGATCGTTGGTGCTTGCGCCTGGCGGACGCCGACACCTCCACCACGGCGCTGGACAACCAGCGCGTCGACTCTCTGGAAGCACCGCAGACCAAGGTGTGGACCCACCTGGCCGCCGTTGTGGACACGAATGCCGGCGGGAAGTCCCTCACGCTGTACGTCAACGGCATCAAGCAGGGCAGTGACGCCCTCACCACAGGCGGATGGTCGGCAGACGGCGCCCTCCAGATCGGCCGAGTGAAGTCGAAGGGCACCTTCGGCGAGTACTTCACCGGCGACATCGATGAGGTGAAGGTATGGCAGGAGGTCAAGAACGAGGCCCAGCTGGCGAAGGAGGCGGGACTCAAGGACGTCGACAACAAGGCCCTCATGGAACTGGTGGCGCGCTATAAACCTGACGGCGCCCAGGGCGCTTCCTTGCCGGACCTGAGTGAGTACGGAAACCCACTCAGCCTGTCCGGCGGCGCTTCGCTGGACGGTGAGGCACTCGTCCTCGACGGCACCGGCGCGGCAACCCTCTCCCGTCCTGTCGTGGCCGATACCGGCTCGTTCACCGCGGCGACGAAGGTGGCCGTCTCGACGAAGGATCTGCTCAGCAAACCCGATGGCTACCGGGCTCAGGTGCTCGGACAGCGGACGGCGAACGGCTCGTCCTGGAGCCTTTGGGTGGAGAAGACCGAAACGGTCCCCGAACCGGTGCTCGATGACGAGGGCAACCCGGTCTACGACGACGAGGGAAATCCGGTCACCAAACCGGAGCCGAGGGCTCGCTGGCACTTCGGGCGCCTGACGGCGGACGGCTCCGGTACGTCCGTGTCCAGCAAGGAAGATGCCGTCCTGAACTCCGAGGTGGCTCTCGTGGGGGCCTACGACGCGCAGACGCGCAGCATCACTCTCTACGTCGGCAGCGATGCCCAAAGTCCCCCTCAGGCCTACACGGCCTCGGTCGGCAGCGGTGAGTTCGCTGCGGGCAAGGGCTGGACGAACAGTGCCTGGAGTCACTACTTGTCCGGCCGGATCACCGATATCCGCCTGTGGGCGGGCGCGGTGAAGGACGTCGACCAGGTGGAGACCGTCGTCGGTTTCTGATCCTGCGTTCACCGTCTTGCTCCCACCACACGCACCGGCCGTCCCTTTCCCATGGAGTGCTTGCTGTGTCCTCTGCTCTGTTCCGTCTCCGCTTTCGTGGCCGGCGCACGGCACTGACCGTGCTGCTCGCCGCCGTCATGTCAGTGCCTGCCCCTCTCACCCCACTCGCTGTGGCTGCCGAGTTGCCGGGGCGCCCGGATGTACCCCAGGTCAAGCCCACCCGGGTAGTGGAGGTAACCTCGCCCAAGGCCGCAGCGGCTCGCAGCATGGTGGCGCGGCAACGGAAGGCCAACCAGCGCCTGTTCGACTCGGCGCGTGCTGAGCGCCGCAGCACCTGGCCCAAGCCTTCCACGACCGAGCAGTCCCTGTCCGGCGCCGGGAAAAAGGGCGCCGTCGTGACGGTAGGGTCTGTCAAAGCTGCCGGCTCATCGGGACGTGCGAGTGCCGGAGGTGACGCCGAGGTAGTCGTTCTGGATCAGCGGGCGGCCCGCCGGGCCGGAGTGACCGGCGTGCTGTTCACGGTCGAGGCGCAAAAAGCCGGGGACGCTCAGGTCACCGTCGACTACAGCTCCTTCGCCTCTGCCGTCGGCGGGAACTGGTCCTCACGAATAGGCTTGGTCACCCTGCCGGACTGCGCACTGACCACGCCCAGCAAGAAGGACTGCCGTACCCCCGACGAGGAACTGGCCTCCGCCAACAACGTGAAGGCCGAGACCCTCACGGCCCGCCTTCCGATCTCCGGCACTTCGCAGAACGCGCCCACCGTCGTGGCCCTCATGGCGACGACGGCAGCCGAATCCGCCACGGGAGCGGGGGACTTCAAGGCGAGTCCGCTGGCGGCGTCCTCGACCTGGCAGGCAGGTAACTCCTCCGGCTCGTTCACGTGGTCGTACCCGATCACCACCCCGCCAGCAGCTGCGGGGCCTTCTCCGTCCCTGGCGTTGTCCTACGATTCCGGCCGCACCGACGGACGGACCGCGAACACCAACAACCAGGGAAGCCTGATCGGTGAGGGCTTCGACATCACCTCCTCGTACATCGAGCGCACCTACGGCTCGTGCGGAGACGACGGCCAGACCGACAAGAGCGACCTGTGCTGGAAGTACGACAATGCCTCGCTCGTGCTGAACGGCCAGGCCACCGAACTCGTCAAGGACGACACCGACACCAAAGACGAGTGGCATCTCAAAAACGACGACGCCTCGAAGGTGGTCCGGCGCAAAGGCGCGGACAACAACGACGAGGACGGCGAGTACTGGCAGCTGACCACCAGCAACGGAACCACGTACACCTTCGGCCTCAACAAGCTGCCTGGCGCTGGTACCGAGCGGACGAAGTCGGCGTGGACGGTCCCCGTCTTCGGTGACGACAGCGGAGAGCCGGGTTACGACAAGGGCAGCGAGTTCAAGGCCCGTTCCTCAGTCCAGGCATGGCGCTGGAACCTGGACCTGGTCCAGGACGTGCACGGCAACGCCTCCACGTACTGGTACACCGCGGAGGACAACCACTACGCCCAGAACGGCGACAAAGCGGCACCGAAGCCCTACACGCGCGGCGGATACCTCGACGAGATCCGCTACGGTCAGCGTGCCGACACACTGTTCACGGCACCGGCCTCGGACAAGGTCGCCTTCTCCTACCAAGAGCGCTGCTTCGCCACCAGTTGCTCCTCACTGACCGTCGACACCGCCGACGACTGGCCGGACGTTCCATTCGACACTATCTGCGCAGCGAGCGAAACCGACTGCCAGGCCACCGGACCGACGTTCTTCACCCGCAAGCGCCTGACCGGCATCGACACCTACTTCTGGTCCCGGGCGGCAGAGCCGGACGCGTTCATGCCGGTCGACTCCTACGCTCTGGGCCAGGAGTTCTTCGACGGGGCTGACATCGACAACAGCTCCGACCAGTCCCTCAGTCTCATCTCGCTGACCCGCACCGGCAAAGACGGAGCCGCCGTATCGACCCCGCCGATCGAGTTCATCTACCAGCAGCGGCCCAACCGGGTGGCCGGAGGCACCCAACCGGGTGGTGGCAACATCCTGCCCCTGACTCGCCCCCGTATCGGCACGATCACGACCGAGACCGGCGCGATCACCTCCGTGACCTTCTCGGAACCCGAGTGCGTACGCGGCAGCAACATGCCGGCAGCGGAAGACGACAACAGTCTCTCCTGCTACCCGGTCTACTGGGCGATCAACGGCGGCGACACCCAGCTGGACTGGTTCCACAAGTACCGGGTCACCTCCATCACCACCAACGACCCCGCCGCCGGCAACCCGGGCACCCAGCTCTCCTACGACTACTCCGGCCCCGCCTGGCACTACAACGACGACCCGTTCACCAAGAACAAGGAACGCACCTGGTCGGTCTGGCGGGGATACCAGAAGGTCACCTCCTACACCGGTGACCCTGGTACCACCCGCTCGAAGAACGTGAAGCTGTTCATGCAGGGGATGAACGGCGACAAACGCACGAACGGCACGACCCGTTCCGCCACGGTCAAAGGCATCGACCTGAGCAACGACCCCGCGGTGACGACAGATGACCTCGACATCGCCGATGTGACCGACGACGACCGCTACTCCGGACAGCTGCGCCAAGAGATCTCGTACAACGGCGCCACCGCGATCACCAGCACCGTCAACGACTTCTGGGCCCATCAGACGGCCAGCCAGAAGAAGTCGTACGCCGACATCACCGCGCACTTCGTCAGAACGGCTCGCACCTATAACCACACCTATCTGACGACAGCAAAGAAGTGGCGTTCCACCGGCATTGCGTACACCTATGACACCAAGTACGGCATGACAACGACGGTCGAGGACGAGGGCGACCGTTCCGCCTCGGATGACGAGACCTGCACCCGTACCTGGTACGCCCGCAACGACACCAAGGGCCTGACCGACCTGGTCTCACGCACCCGTACTGTTGCCAAGTCCTGCGCGAAGACGGACGACGCTCTCAGTCTGCCCACCAACGCCGACAGCCGCGGTGACGTCCTGTCCGACGCCGCCGTCGTCTACGACACCGCCGGCGCCACCGGCTGGACGGCCGGCCAGGTACCCACGCTGGGCCTGCCGACCTGGACGGGACGAGCCAAGGCCTACCCGGCCGCATCTGGCACCAGCGACCGCAACCCTCCGGCCGCCACCGGCTGGCAGACCGTCACCACCACGACCTACGACACCGCTGCCGCAAAACTGGGCCGCCCTCTCACCACCACGGACGCCAAGGGCCGCACCACCACGACCGCCTACTACCCGGCAGCCGCAGGCCCGCTGGCCACCCAGGTCGTCACCGCGCCCAAACTCGCCTCCAACGGCCAGGCCCACCAGTCGAGCACCAGCTACAACCCGTCCCGCGGCACGGTCAACTACACCCAGGACGCCAACCTCAAGCGCACCGAGCACAGCTACGACGCCCTCGGCCGCCTCACCGCGACCTGGCTGCCCGGCCGTTCCAAGACCGCAGACACCCCCAGCGCCAAGTTCGGCTACAGCATCGCCCGGAACAAGGCGCCCTGGTCGTCGGTGGCCACACTCAAAGCGAACGGCACCACGTACGACACCACATTCACCCTCTTCGACTCGCAACTGCGTGCCCTGCAGGTCCAGTCACCATCGGCCCTCGGCGGACGCGTTCTGACCGACACCCGCTACAACAGCCGAGGCCTGGCCTTCGAGACCTACGCCGACATCTACGACAGCGCCAACAGCCCCAGCGGCACCTACGCACAAGCGCCGAACGGAGGCGGAGCCCAGACCGAGACCCAGTTCGACGGCGCCGCCCGGCCCACCACGGCGACCTTCCTCGTCGACGGCGTGAAGAAGTGGGAGACCACCACGACGTACACCGGTGACTCGACCGCCACCTCCGCCGCCACCGGCGGCAACGCCACCCGGACCATCACCGACGCCCTCGGACGTACCACCGAAACCCGCACCTACGCGGGCACGCAGCCCAACGACACCGCCTACGGCTCCACTTCCGGCACGACCTACACAAGCGTCCGCCACACCCCGACCCGAGACGGCAAGCCCGGCATCGTCACTGGGCCCGACAACGCAACCTGGTCCTACACCTACGACTTGTTCGGCCGCACGGTGAAGACCGTAGACCCGGACAAGGGCACGACGACCACCGCATACACGGAACTGGACCAGGTCGACACCACCAAGGACGACGAGGACCGCACGCTCCTCTACTCCTATGACGAACTCGGCCGCAAGACCGGCCTGTGGCACACCAGCCGAGCCGAAGCCAACAGGCTGTCCGAATGGACCTACGACACCGTCCTCAAGGGGCAGCCCACCGCGTCCATCCGATACGACAACGGCAAGTCGTATAAAAAAGAAGTCACGGCCTACGACAACCGCTACCGGCCCACTGCCACCAGCCTCACCCTGCCGACCGACGACCCTCTGGTGACCTCCGGGGCGGTGCTCAATCCGGTCACCTCCGAGACGAATTACTACCTGGACGGCTCGGTCTCAAGCTTCAAAGAGCCCGCCGCGGCTGGTCTCCCCTCCGAATCGCTCACCAACGTCTACAACAGCGCCGGCCTGCAAACCGGGCTGTCGGGCAAATCCAGCTATCTGCTGGCCGCCGACTACACGGCGCTCGGTCAGGTCGGCCAACTCCAGCTGGGAACCTCCGACATCGAGGGCGTCAAGCGCGTCTTCCTCACCAACACCTACGAGAAGGGCACGCGTCGCCTGCTGAAAGCCTCAGCCGACGACCAGACCCGAGGCGCCGTCCAGGACCTCAACTACACCTACGATCTGGCCGGCAACGTCACGGGCATCTCCGACAGCGCCAACATCGGAACCGGCTCCGACACCCAGTGCTTCACCTACGACACATATGGCCGTCTCAGCGAAGCCTGGACTCCCAAAACAGCCGACTGCGCTACCTCTGGCCGCACCACGACGAATCTCGGCGGTCCTGCTCCCTACTGGACCAGCTACACCTACACCGCTTCCGGTCAACGCAAGACCGAGAAGAAGAACACAGCTACCCCAGTCACCAGCACGTACTGCTACGACTCCGCACGTACGCACGCGCTGGCCGCCACCACGACCACGGGTTCCTGCGCCGGCGTCGCCAAGCAGTACAGCCACGACGACACCGGCAACACGACGACACGCGTCAAGAACGCCGGCGCCATCACTGCCCAAACCCTGGCCTGGAACGAAGAAGGCAGACTCAGCCGCCTGACCGACGACGCGTCGGCCACCTCCACGAACTATCTCTACGACGCCGACGGCGAGTTGCTCATCCGACGCGACAATGCCTCCAGCGGTGAGACCGTCCTCTACCTCGGCAACACCGAAGTCCACCTCACCACCGCCAAGAAATGGGCCAACCGCTACTACCAGGCGGCAGGCGCCACCATCGCCCTGCGCACCAACGAATCCGGTACCGAGAAGCTGAGCTTCCTCGCCGGTGACCAGCACGGCACCAGCACCGTCTCCGTCACCAGCGACGCCAACCAGGCTCTCACCAAGCGCTACAGCACGCCCTTCGGTATGGGCCGCGGTGCGACGACCGGAGTATGGCCCGACGATAAGGGCTTCCTCGGCATGAGCGCCGACGCCGGCACCGGACTGACGCACATCGGAGCGCGCGAGTACGACCCCACCACGGGTCAGTTCATCAGCGTCGACCCCCTGCTCCAACTGGACCTGCACCAGACGCTGAACGGCTACAGCTACGGCATGCAGAACCCGGTCACACATACGGACCCCAGCGGCATGTTCATCACGTGCGGCAAGGGTTTCGACGTTCCGTGCCCCAAGAACGACTCCAACGGTGACGGTGTCACCAACCCCGGCAACGACAACACCAACGCTAAGGACAGAGACACCGAGGTCACGTGGGCGGATGAGGGCCCGACGAACACGGACGTGAACGGAGACGGGTACATCACTCTGCTCCCGGGCGTCCACATTCCTGCCGAGTGGCACGGAACAGCAGAATTCGCCAAGCTCTTCTACGCGCGACTGAACAAACTGTCTTACTACGGCATGGACCTCCACCTCGACCACCCGGAGGAACCACTTGTCAAGTTCGACATAACTACAGCTTTGCTGGACGCCTGCAACAAAACGGGCTGCCCGTCGGAGAAAAAATTCTTCTTTAACTTCTTCGCCGAAAATGTGGTCGTAGGGATCAGTGAGGGCGGACTATCGAGCGGTTCTGCTGGCCTTGGGCGACTTCCCTCCCCGAGAAAGAAAAGCGTAGACTGCCAGTGCTTCCTCGCTGGTACGGACGTCCTCATGGCGGACGGCACAACCAAGGACATCGAGGACGTCAAGGTCGGCGATGAAGTATGGGCCACCGATCCTGAGACCGGCGAAACCAAAGCCGGCGAAGTAACGCGCCTCATCAGCACCGAGAACGACAAGAAGTTCAACGAGCTGTCCATCACGGCCGACCAGGGCATCGAAAACCTCACCGCGACCTACGAGCACCCCTTCTGGTCACCGTCGGAACAGCGCTGGATCGAAGCCCACCAGCTCAAACCCGGCATGACCCTCCTCACCGATGACCGCCGAACCGCGATCGTCACAGGCAACAGGTCCTTCGCACATCACGCCAGGACGTACAACCTCACGATCGAGGGGTTGCACACGTACTATGTGCTGGCGGGCGCCACTCCGGTACTGGTTCACAATTCCAACTGCCCCCTCACAACGATGTCTTCTGTCATTGGCGAGGATTCAGCGCTGACGAAGGCCGCACAGCAGGCAGGGAAGAATCAGAAGGTTCAGGCCGATCTGGACAGCCTGTTTCAGCAGCTGTCGCGCGGAAATATGAATCCGGGCCTCGGAAGTAAGGCGTTGGCCGGAACGGATGTCACCTACGCGCGAGGAAGGAACGGCGGTCGCCTGTTCTTCCGGAACGTTGACGGAGGGATTCAGGTCGTCGGGAAGTCCGATAAAGCGAACGAGTCCAAGGTGATTGCGAGGCTGAATCAGCTCTATGGTCAGTGACCCTCTCTATCGCGTAGAGAACCAGCAGTTCAGCGCACTCTTCATGTTGGGTGCAGAGGACGACAAGGAAACCGTTGAGAATGTAGACGCGGAACTCACCCTCCCGGATGGGACACGGTGGAGCGCCACGTTCATGACGCTGCGCGCGATCGCGCAAGTGATGGATCGATGGAAGGAGACTGGAGAATGCTCCGGCGGGGCATATTTTCAGTGTCCCGATCTCGTGATCATTCCGGAGGGGGGTCTGGCTGCGATGCTGGATTCCTTCAAGGGGATTATCGATTCAGGCGGACCTGAAGGAGTCTTGCAGTTCCTGGACGAAAGCTAGCTCGCTCGTAGGCGCTGTCGAATAGTGAGGCAGGATGCCCCTTTCCCGATTGGTGGAGAAAGGGGCATCCTGGTCTTTGACGGCAACGCTGACGGCAACGTCAGCGGACGACGGCTGCGGCAGGTGGGTCTTCGGGGCCGTCGTCCGCTGAGCCGAGGGTGTTGCCGAGGGTGTCGATGGCCTGGCGTTGGAGGCGGAGTCGGACGTGGGCGTAGACGCCAGCGGTGACGCCGATGTGGGCGTGGCCGAGGAGTTCCTTGATCACGACCAGCTCAACTCCCTGCTCCAGGAGCAAGGTGGCGGTCGAGTGCCTGAGGTCGTGGAAGCGGATGCGGCAAAGGTCGGCCCGGTCGAGGAAGCTGCGGAAGCGGCGGGTGAGGTTGGCCGGGTCGAGAGGCCGGCCGGTAGGGGTGGTGAAGACGAGGCCGCTGTCCTGCCAAGCTGACCCTGCTGTCCCGCGCTCCTTGTCCTGCTGCTGTTTGTGCTCCTTGAGGGAGTGGAGGCATTCGGTCGGGAGCGCGATACGGCGCTCAGACGCCCGGGTCTTGGTGGGCAGATGCGTGAGGCCGCCGGTGCGGGTGCGCTGGAGCGAGCGGCGGATGCTGGCCGTTCCGGTTGTGAGGTCGAGGTCTTCCCATCGGAGGCCCAGGATGCATCCGCGCACCGCGCCGCGAGGGACGGTGCCCCCGAGCCAGTGACTCACCGCCGACTCGTCATAGCGCAGGGGGATTCCGGTCTCGGTACCGACGCGGTTCACCGCCCGCAGGAACTGGCGGTGAGTCCAGCGGCTCTCGGTGAGCAGGCACCCGAGCGCCCCGTTCGGTTCACGCTTGGCCATGCCCTCAACTCCCCGTGACCTTGCGAACTTTCAAGGCTTTCAAGTCCTGGCGCTGCGGCAACCGTACCGCTGAGCGTGGTTGTGCGGTTGCGTAGAGGCAGCAGGCAACGGCGAGTCCTCGCCGCAGCCGTCGTCTGAAGGGCTGAGGGATGAGAAGCGAAGCACGGGCCCGTCTGGCCCGGATGACCGAGGAGCGGGGCATGGACGGGGTGTTGAGGATCGACACCTACGAGGGCGCGGACCTGCCGCCGGGTTCGAACCGGTTGTCGCCGTGTCTCTGCCCGCGGTACGGCAGTGCCACGCCCGAGTACGGCGCGGAGAAGCTGAGGATCGCAGCACGCGAGGCCAACCAGCGCAGCCGCGGAGAGCGGCTGTGAACCGGTTAGCCGCAGCCGTCGGCCGCTACGCGGGGAGCTTTATGTCGCGGGAGCTGCGTCGGGGTTGGTCAGTGCCGGACCGTGGGCGAGCGGTCCGTCGACGTGATCACTGGCGAGCATTGCGAGGCAGAGGAAACCGGCAGTGGTGCCGACGGCCCAGAGCAGGTTGAGAGCGAACCCGAGTGGGTCGAAAAGGCGTGGCCTTGAGCGGTCTGCGTAGCGCCCGTTCACAGGACGACCTTTCCTGCCGCGGCGTTCGGTTTCAGCGGCAGGCGTGATTGTTCGCTCTCCGTCAGCGGCCTGACCTTGAAGGCATCCCACTCTGTGCCTCCGCCTATCGGACGGAGTTGCACGCGGTCAGCCCCGAGGTGGCCCATGACGCGGCCGTCCTTGTTGCGTTCGAGGTCTTTGGCGAACGAGCCGACCGCGAGGCTCTTGGGCGGCATGGCCGTCTGATCTCTTTCCGTGGGAGCCATGCCTCGACGCTATGGGCTGCCGTGACTGTGCGTCGATGGCACTTTTACGGAGAGGTGAGGGGAAGTGCCACAGAGCGTCACACGGGCAGAGTCACCAGGTCTGCCAGTGCCCTCATGTCGGGCGTCAAGGTCCGGCGTTTTCCCACGATGCTGGCAAGGATGTCGCGGGCGTACCGCTGGTTGGGAAGCCACTGAGGCGAACCGGCGCGGATCTTGTTGAAGATGTCGACGGCCTCCGCATACTGCCGCTGTTGCGTGTGAGCATTGGCCACATCGAGCAGGTGGCGATTTCGGTTGTTTGAGCTTGGTTTGAGGCTGTCCGCGGGGATGTGCGAGGCAAGTGTGAGCACCTTGTCGGGCTGTCCGGCCACCATGGCATTCTCCGTGCGTTTCAAGGCCACCGTGATGGGGCCGAAGGTGCGGAGAAAGTCGCCTTCGGGTGTGCACTCGCGTCCTAGCGCGACGGCGGCCGAATGCGCGAGACGTAGTGCATCCTCGGCTTCACCGGGGCGGTTGTCACGGACGGCCGCTGCGGATAGGCGCAGCAACAGCCAACCCCAGGTGCTCAGTTCGGCGGGCGTGGCTCTGGACATACGCGGTTCGACGTCATCGGCCCACTGAGCGGCCAGTTCGCGCGCGTCGGCGAGCTTCCCTCTGCGAAGGAGAAGCCAACACTGCGTGTTGACGGTAGAGGCCCCTTGAATGCGGTCGGTGGCGTCGTCCAGGGCCCGGGCAAGGGCCATTTCTGCGGCGTCGAACTGCCGAGTCTGAGTCATCAGCCAACCGGTGAGTTCGAGAAGTCTGGCGCGAAGCGGTCGACCGCGCGGATCGATTGCTGTGAGCGTTTCCGCGTCACGCAGGAGGGACGGCAGGGCAGTGGCGAGTTCTGCGAAGCGGTCGTGCGCGAAGAGGGGAACAGCCGCCTGAAGGGTGTCTCGGACTCCTGTAACGGTGGGTGCTTCCTCAAGATCATCACGCTGCGCGGGTGCCGCGAGGGCCGCGTGAACGGGTGCCCAACGTTCCACAGTGGCAGCGTCGGCAGGTTCCTCGGCGTGCTCCGCGACCAGCCGCGTGGTGGGTACCTTGAGCGCACTGGCGAGTTGCCGGGCTGTTTCCAAGCGTGTGTCTTCCCGCTCTCCCTGCTCCAACTTGCGGATAAGAGAGAGGGAGACGCCTGAGTTCTGGGACAACTCACGCTGGCTCAGTCCCCGACGCTTGCGGATCTCGCGGAGCCGTTCACCGAAGTTGGCGCTCATGATTCGAGAGTACGGCGTCGCTGAGTCGTATCGACTGCGTAAGCCTGGCCTGGGCACTGGCGGCGTCGTCCGCGTGGCTGCGCAGCCACGCGTGGACGAACAGCTGTGTATAGCCGGCCGGGTCGGCGGCGACCGCCGCAGTGTGCACCGCGGTGGGTGTGGCCGGGGTGGCCGCCTCGACCGTGGTCGGGGTGGACGCGACGGTGACGGCGAGGGGCGATGGGGCCGGCCGCGATGAGGGTCCAGACCACAGGGCGGGACAGACGCACGCGGCGCCGCATCGCCTCCAGCCGGGCGTCTGCCGCCATCGGAGCAGCGGCCTCGCCTTCCGGGGCCTGCTGGCAGGGGGGCATGGTCGATGTCCTTGAGGAACCCGCGGGCCCCGACCCGACCATCGGCTGTGGAGGCCCGACCGTGGTCGTGTTGGGGTTATGGAGTCCGTGGTCGGGGTTGTGGTCGGGCCGCCCACGGGCCGGACTGTGGGTGTGTCGTGAGGGTTCGGGCGGTTACCGGGGGCGGCGCATACGGTGCGGCGACGGGCCGCCGCGGCCGCCCGTGGCGCGGCTGGTGGCCGGGTGGTCTCTGGGTTCTCTGAGCCGGTGCGCAGTCCTGCCCGGCCTGGGTCACGGTCGGCGTCTGCGCGGTGCGGGGTGCGCACTTGTGCGGCGGAGGGCTCCAGGATTCAGGAGGGGAGGGTGCAGCTGCACGGCGCTGCCTGACTGCGCATGCTGCTCGGCGGGTTGCGCAGCCTCGTTGCACAACTGCCTGCCTGCCTGGCGCTGCGCAATCGGGTGGTGCGCACCGCGCACAGCGTCCAGATGAGGGGGCGTGGTCGGGCCGACCACGAACCCCCGACCACGGTCACGATGGGGATACGAAGTGCGTGGTCGGGCCCGTGGTCGGGCCGACCATAGGCCCGACCATGGGTCGGCCGCGGGTGGGAGCCGGCGCATTCTGCCCGCCACAGGGCCTGCGGTCGGCGACCGTGGTGAGGCCTTCCTGCCGCACGGCCGCCGGACCTGCACACTGGTGCGCAGACGGTCGCCGCCGAGGGCTGCGGCAGAGCTTGCGCGGTGCAGCGTCCCGGGTCTGCGCACCAGACGGATCGGAGATCCGCCAGGGGAGTGCGCAACCGCACGGCACCAGCCGATTGCGCACGATCCCGGGCCGGTTGCGCAGCCGCGTTGCGCAACTGCCCGCCCGGCGCTGCGCAATCGGGGTCCCGATGCGATTGCGCACGGGGCCGGAGGCTGTGGTCGCTGCGACCACAGCCCCGACCATGGCAGCTCGAGGGGCTGTGTTGTCGGATCGTGACCGTTGGTCGGGGCTGGTGGTCGCTGCTGTGGTCGGGGTCGGCGGGTGGGCTGAGGGCATGGAACACCTGCACGCTTTAACGCCCGGGTCCACCGGTCGCCCCACTGCGGTGAGCCGGGCGCGCCGCTGTGGCAACCG